>NZ_QKQR01000003.1:0-47800 GCF_008042305.1 Bacillus sp. AY18-3
AAGTTCCTTGCTATTTTTATAAATTCCTGAACATAATAACCTTCTGCTTGTTTTAATTCTGTAGAAGGTTTATAAGATATGTATATATTTCTATAATGTCGCTCCGGTAGTTCATATATTTTTATATTATCAAATGATTTTAAGAAAAGCCTTGGTCCTATTGAAATACCTATTCCTAAATCAATCATTTTCACTATCGTATTGCAGTCACTTATATATGAATGAATCTTAGGTTCTATACTTTGCTGATTAAAAAATTTCTCAACTTGATTTCTGTATGGTGCTGCTGGCATAATAATATTATTTTGATTAAAGAAATCCTTTAAAGGGCAATCTACTGGAATTAACTTTAAGTCCTTTGGTGTTGCTATAACTAACTCATCTTCTAAAAATAGTACTGACTCACATCCGAATCCCCCTTTAATTGTGAAGCCAAGGTCAATTACTTTATTTATAATCCATTCTTGAATTTCATCATAAGTCCCCTCAAACACTATAATTTCAAGAAACGGATACAATTTATTAAATTCTTTCATAATTGGAGGTAATATATGTTTTTTTACACTTGTAAAGGCCCCAATCTTCAGTGTTTTAGGCAATAATTCATTATTAAAACTAGTCTCTATTAATTTACGGTTTATTTTTAATATCTGACCAATATACTCATAAGCTTTAGTGCCATGAGGAGTTAAAGTAATTGTCCGACCAGTTCTTAGGAATAAAGACGTTCCTAATTCCTTTTCTAAGCTAGAAATTGCATGGCTTACTGCAGATTGCGTCATGTTTAATTTTTCAGCAGCCTTTGTAAAACTCCCCGTTGTAATAACTGATTCAAAAATTTCATACTTAATAATACTCATGAGTTTTTTTCATCCCTTGCATTAATATTATTCATTTTATTTAATTCCATTCATTAAGTATACTAATATTAACCTACTTAAGCTAGACGAGTAATGATTATCAAATGTTATTTTACCTTAATTTAATCTGCAGATTTTTTAATTAGTATGGCATTATTCAATAATTATATATAGCTCAATTATTATAATTGAAAACCAAATCCTTATAGAGTTATATATTGATTTAATAATCATTCTCTATCTGTATAAAACTAGCAACTAGAGTGTATAAGATTGATAATTTATTTTAATCTTGACAATGTAAAGGTGGCAGAACTATGAAAAAAGTTATTTTTTTAGCTATTGGTATGTTTGCCTTGGGATTCGATGCTTATATTATTGCTGGACTGGTTCCTGGAATTAGTGATACCTATCAAAAAAGTGCATCCCAAGTTGGGCAAGCGGTAAGTATATTTACATTATGTTATGCAATATCCGCTCCACTGTTTGCTTCTCTCTTAGCAGGTAAACCTATAAAAAAAGTTCTATTGACTTCAATAATTATATTTGGTCTTGCAAATGCATTAACTGCAGTATCGCCAAACTTTTCGGTATTCTTAATATCAAGGGCAATTGCTGGTGTTGGTGCTGGATTATTTTCTCCTTTAGCTGTCGCAGGCTCAACTATGTTAGTACCTGTAGAAAAGAAAGGACGCGCACTTGGCTTAACAATCGGTGGCATGAGTATGGGAACTGTATTAGGTGTTCCTATAGGTCTTTATATCGCAGACAAGTTTGATTGGCAATCAGCAATGTGGTTTGTGGTACTACTTAGTTTAATTGCTGCTATTAGTATTCTTAAGTTTCTACCACATGTCCCAGTCACAGCACCACCTGCTATGAAAGAAAGACTTGCAATGTTTTTAGATAAAAGAGTTACTATCACTGTTTTAATAACATTCTTTGCAAGTATTTCAAGTTTAGGTTTATATACCTATCTATCTCCATTATTACAAGACCTTGATAACTCAAGTAATTTAACAATTTATTTATGGGCTTGGGGATTGGGTGGATTATTTGGAAGTATAACAATTGGATATTTAATTGATTACTTCAAAAAACCAAAAACTTTAATGGCTCTTATTTTAATTATTTTAACTGTCTCAGTTGTATGTATTCCGATAATGATTAATCTAACAATTATAAAGTACTTACCATTTTTCATATGGGGAGCGATGGGATGGGCATCAGGAGCACCACAGCAACATATTTTATTATCCTATCAACCTAAACACGGAAGTACAGCTGTGGCCCTTAATAGTTCGATTAACTATCTAGGAAGTTCAGTAGGTGCCATATTAGGTGGAGTAGTAAATTCTCTTGGAATGGGGACTATGGCTCTAATCTACTTTGCGATAATTTCTATGATTATTTCATTATGCCTACAATTTTATAGCATGAGAAATAATGTCTTTAAAATAACTACTACTAAAAAAGCTGTTTAAAATAAGTCTATTACAATTATAAAACATAGAAATGGCATTAATTAGTCTGTATCTTTTTATAGAGAAACAAAAAGAAGGCGGTTCTTTTAAAACCGTCTTCTTAAAATAGTAATACCATCTTTCATATAGCTAGTTATTTAATGTTTTCTTTTATTAGATATTTAGGTTAAACAATTTACATTTCTATCATTCCTCTATTATTTCATATTCATCTGAAATAATATTTTTATTCCGCCCTCTTTGTAAATTGATACCATTTTTATATTAAATGCACTATTTTATCTAGTCACCCTTAAAAAACAGACCCTCAGATTCGTATGTATCAAATTTTAAGAAACAAACCAATAACAAATACATGTACAACAACTTAAAGGTCTACTTCAAGTTGTTGAGGTGCTTAAAAAGAAATCTACTTTTTTTAGCCAATTTTGTTAAGCAATTTCTATATACTATATACTAATCTCTCAATTTTTTATCTGTGATCTCTTCTAAGCCCTTTTTGTATCCCTTTTCTTGTGCTACATGATTCATTATTAATAGTGTCTCCTACATTCCAAGAACCTGAAACAACTAAACTATCTTTTCTATATAACGTATATTTTGTTATTTTGCACGTATTCAGTTGTAATCCGGTCCTATTTGCGGTTTTCCTATTTGTACAATCTCTTTATTTTGTGCAATCTTAGCACCTTCATATAATTTATCCGCATAATTTTTAAGGTCCTGCCAATTATCCTTCGCTGTATCCAAATCTGCTGTTATCATAAGAGCAAGCAGGTCTGGGCTAATTTGGTCAACACTTTTAAGCAATGATTTATATTTGACCCCGATTACATCCCACTGAGTCTTTATATTTTCAAGAGCAGTAACAGCTGTACCAACTGTTGCAGCCATATGTTCCGTTTTATTTTTGGCATCAGTCAAAATAACTACTTCTGCCTCTGCTCCAGAAATTCTGGACTTTAATTGTTCTATTTCTTGTTGTGCAGATGCGATATTCTTGTCAGCAGTGACAATCAATGGTATACCAATCGGAGGCATAAATACAGATAAAGCTATATAGCCACCACGTTTATCATAGTTTTCTTTAATTGTATTATTACAATTCTCAATTCGTTGTTGTAGAAGCGGAATACCAGCGTTCGTACTTTCTAGAATATTCTCCAATTGATTGAAATCTTCTTTGAAATTTCTTGTATTTTCTGCTATTTCACCTTGAAAATTTTTCAATTTTTCTAACAGTACATTTAATTTTTGACTATTGTACAAAATACTATTGTACAAATTTTCTAGTTCATATTTTAATTTCTCTGTATCTTTTTGCTCTATAGCAGTTAGTAAAAGCTTATAACTTGCTTGAAACGTATCATTATAACTTACAATATTCTGATGCGTGTACATAATACGAGTTTTAAAATACATGAACCAAAAGTCGGCATTCTCTATTGCATCCCGTTGATGCTTAATCATGTTTGCTTGTAAATCACGATTTATAGAACTTATTTTACTTAAATCTGTCAGCTGTTGATTACTGATTGTATTGGCATATGAATCCATTGTAAGGATATTTGCCACCATTTTTCCCATTACTTCTTTAAATTCACCAGGACCAAGGGAATAGTTCTTCAAACTTTCTTGCTGTTGGGACACAGTTTGTTCTGCTGCCAAAGTATGAAGTGGAATTACATTACTCACTGCCATTCCCGTAATGATTGTTGACAAAATAATTTTCTTATATAAATTCTTATTCATCTTTTTCACCTACTTTTTCACATGTATCACATATTTTATTAAATTCATAAGCTTCTATTCTTTACTTCAAATGAATTACGATTATTGCAAATAAAACAACATATTAAAATAGAGATTCTCGTACTTTCTTATTCTATAATCTTTATTAAGTTTCATAACTATATAGGAAGTCTCCTGCTCAAACTTGAACAGGAGACTCACATTATGTGTTCTTCAAAAGGGAAAATCAGTATATTATATTTTTCATTACTTCGGCAATTTCTTGATGCAATATTATTTGTTCAAGAACGAAATCTCACTACTTTGAATATTTTCAGCATACTTTCTAATCTGCTCCCAATGAGCCTCCGCTGTATCCAGATCTGCTGTTATATCCATAGCAAGGAATTCTGGGTCAACAGCTTTAGCACTCTTAATCAATGCGTCATATTTTGTTCCCATTCCATCCCACGCAGTCTTTATATTTTCAAGAGAAACAATAGCTTTATCAATTGTATCTGTTAAATTTTTAATATCACTTTGCACTATCGTTAACCTAGCTGACTGTAGTTGCGCCATTGAAATATTTTGTGTTAGCGTTATAATTTCTTCTTGTGCCTTGATTATCTGCTGCTGCGATGAAACTACTCCGTATATCCCGCCTCCTAATATAGGTGCACCTAAGGGCGCAAAAGGTGAAAGAACTAAATATGCACCAGCAGCAGTTGCAACCGACGATGCAATATAAATTTTGTTATTCTCATCGATTAATGCTTTATTTGTTTCGATTTGTTTCTGAAACAGTGGAATTCCAGCTTCTTGACCAGTTAAAATATTTACGATTTCTTCAGCATTCCCTTTTAAATTTTGTGTATCTTTTTCTAATTTGCCGCGAAAGCTTTTTAAATCCTCCACTAATTTGGTCACTTGATCTTTATTCTGTGAAATTTCACCATTCAACTTTGTAAGCAAAGCTGTTAGTTTGACTGGATCATTTTTATATTGTAATAAATAACGGGAATAATTTTGGAATTTTGTATCATAACTGATAATATTTTGATTCGTCGTAACTATCCCTGATTTCAAATTATTTAACCAGTATGTTGCATTTTCTCTAGTAAGATTTTGGTTGGCTTTAATGGCTGTTTTTAAATTATCGCCAACTGAAGGTAAACCATCCAAATTAATATCTGCTTGTTTAAGAATAGTTAAAGCATACAGGTCCATTACCAACATATTGGATTTAGTGTCCTTCATCGCATTATCAAGCCCTGTTGGTCCAAGGTAATAACTAGGGTATTTAAGATCTTGATTTGCATAAATAGGTGCAGGTGCCTCTGCCGAGGCATATGATGGCATAATGCCACCCGCTACGATTGTTGCTATTAATGTAGATAAAGCCATTACTTTATAAGGTTTTTTCATCACATTTTTCTCTCCTTACATTATTAAGAATTATTGTTCTGAATTCTACAAATTTCATCCTGTTACTTTTATTTTTGTAACACTCTCTTGATATTCCGTTGTTTGTTTTTTCAATTCATCCGTAAACTGTTTAAGCTCTTTTAATCGTGCTTGTAATGAATTAGAATCTATTTTCACATCAGTATTAAGACTTGTCCCCGTTTCAATCATTATGTTATTAAAGGTGTCCCAACTACTTACTAGATTGTCAAAACTCTGAGTTTGCTTTTTAACTGTTCTTGTAAAGTTATTTAATTGCTGCTCAATAAGTGTCATTTGAGTTGCTTGCACTTCAATATTCGATAAATTTTGTACCAATTGAATTAGTTTCTGTTGCTTTTGAGCAATAGCTTTATTCAGTTCTGTTACTTTATCATTTTTGAGTTGTCCATATTGGTTATAAATTGCTTCCAAATTAGACACGTCTACAGTTTTATCCTTAACTCCGTCTTTCAAAATATTAATAACCGACTTTGTAATATTTAAAGAACCGTCTAGATTTTCTTTTGGTAGAGCTAGAAGTTTTTCAAAATCTTCTTGAATGCCTGCATTAAGTTGTCCCATTTCCGTTCTTAATTTTTCAATGTCTCCGTCTGAACCCTTATAAGATTCAAACGCTCTGCTAACTTTACTAGAAAAATTATTACTATCTTCAGCCAATTCGTTTTTAGAATTGTTTAAGTCTTCTGAAGTTATTTTCATATTATACTGAATTTTTTGCACGTCACCTTGAAGTAAGTTAAAAATACGTACAAATAATGCTTTTGCTTCCGGATCTTCATTCATTTTTCCAGCTAGTTCAACTAATTTATTGTAATAATTTGTAAACCTTATTCCGAAACTCTGTATGTCTTGATTTACAACGGATAATTTGTGGTTATTTATATCCAGGCAGTCTCGAACATGGTTTCTTACAGTGCCTTGATCAGTAGTTATTCCATATATAGTACTTACATCAAGATCTGGTTGCTGTAATATGATTAGCCCATATCCTTGAATTAATGGCGTCTGTGATCCTAATTTCGTAATCGAATTTGATAACCTATCCATAGCGGGTCCAAGTATACTACTTGGTTGTAAATAAGTTGTATTACTTTCTGCAAAAGTATTTACAGGTGAGAAGCAACTTGTAGATACTGCTGTAACTAATAACCCTGCGACTAACGCTTTTTTCATGGTGATACCTCCCATTTATTGGTGTCTTTTGATAAAATAGTTGGACTAAATTTTAATTAACTTGAAATCTAACATTATAACTATTAATCTATATAGATTATTTTAAAGATGATTTTTTAGGAATATAAATATAGATTGTAAACATTTGTACATAATGCCCTACTATAAACTTAATCCCTAAGTCATTACATAAAAGGCATATACGAAAATACTCCTGATTTTATATGTCTTAAAATGTAACTAACATCTTGTGCCCTTATTAAAACATTAAATTTTCAGTGCGTATATAGTAAAATTTTGTAGGTTTTTGTATAATTTTATCCTTTTTTATTTTTTCATCTTAATTATTTTATATATGTACAAATTAAAATACTATACTTCTAAAATTGCTATGCAACTTCACTACTATAATTAAAATAATTATAATTTAATAACACTGATAAAAAGGTACCTAATTTAATTTAACTAGGTGAATTTTCATTTTCAAAAATTATTTTAGTATAATTTTTCAATACTCTTCGCTTATTTCTTCCTCTATATAGATATGTAAAATTGCATATCCATATAGAGGAAAATTAACTATTAAATATACATAGTCATAAGTGGTAATTTTCCAAATAACTATTATGTACTACCGGTACATCAATATTAAGTTTCCATAACTTGTTGGAAACTTAAAAGTAACGGAATTTTCCTATTACTCCTATAACAATTATGCGTTGGATTCATCAGTATTGGACAAAAAAATGCGACATGATCTAAAACAACTAAATGCCCCCTATAAAGTCAATGAAACATATATCAAATTAAAAAACCAATGGATGTACCTGTATTTTGTTGCTGATTCAGAAGAAAATACAATTGATTTTTATCTTAGTAAATCAAGATATAAACAAACACTTTTTCGTACATTTCTAAATCTCACGTGATAACAGTCGATAAGAATCTAGCTTATCCTATAGCAATTGAACAGTTGAAAAAAGAAAAAAGACTATCGTTTTATTAAGTAACGCGTACGCCTTATAATGGGACTCAAATCACTTAAAGTGGGTTGCTTCTGCTCCCTCTGGTGATATTCCAAGTCCTTCATAATTTGAGTTTCCTTTTAATTCAAATATCTTCCAAAACCCTTTCGTAAATGTTACAAAATCCATTCAATACATTTTAATAAGAAACTTTTCAAATATTAACGTAAAAGGTTTATTTAACAGTTAATTTAATGTCGGATTTATCAGAATTTTGTATTTTTTTGTTGTTTTATCTTGTTATTGATGTTAAACTTATACTTACAAAGAAAGAGATTAAATAGGAAACTTCGTTTTATAAATTTTCTGATTTTTCAGTCTTTGCCTATTTTACTCCACTCCGTTAGATTGGCATGTTTGTGTATTCCTTCCCTACTCTTTCTTTGTTGTACCCTTCATAAGAAAACAATTTGTTCCTATCCAAGTTGTTTTCTTTTTTTTATAGTTAGTTTATTATTTTTATTAATATAGAAAATATTTCGGACTAATCACCACTTAACATTCTAGTTCGCTGTTTGAAGTGGGAGATTGTTAGGTACTGAAACTTATTGGTTTCTAGTTCATTAGGCTATTCCCGTAGTTCCTACGGCCAGGAGACGACTGTCCCCCATCTTTTAAGCAATTACTATTTCTTATCACCTATTTAAATAGATACAAAACTTATACACTTTATTTACTAACATGGGTTGTACATTGCTTTCTTGTATGATGCCCTCATTATATATCCCTACCAGCATTCATTTCCTATCTAAAATTAATGTTTCTTACATTTAATATTTTAGTGAAGGATCTATTGTTGAAAAAAGATAAAAAAGAACTGAATTTTTATCTTTACTCATTTCCCTTTTCCAAATAACAAGTCTAATCACCGTATAATTCATAAAATTTTCTTGCTTTTTTTCGATATTTTTACTAAGGGGGAATATGGCATGCTTTTTACAGGATTCATCATTAATCTATCTATTTTTGCATTCTTAGTTAGTACATCTATTTTTATTCAAGTATTTATAAGTAAAGTAGATTCTAAATCATTTCGTTTATTTTGTGGCATTTACGCAGGTATCATAGCTGCCATTTTAATGATTTTTAATTTTAAGCACATGGGATTGTTTTACGACCTGCGAGTCGTTCCACTAATTATTTCGTTTATTTATTTTGGTCGTACAGCTGGCTGGATTACATTAATGTTTATTTTATTTATGCGCATTTTCTACCTTGGTGGTGATTGGGGACCAGCTTTAATAGCATCTTTAGGAATAGCCATTATATATACTATATTTAAAACATATCTCAAAAATATCCATCCTTTTAAAAGCGTTTTTCTTTATCTATCTGCTTATCTAGTTATAATTCATGTTGTATTTGGATTCTTTTTTCCTTCTATACCACTTATACTTCTTGACATCCAAGGTACATTTTTTATATCATGCGGACTCTTAATTGGGATTTTTCTTATGGAGTCGTATCAAAAATTATATGTTTTAACACAAAACTTAGCCAAAGCGAATGAAACATTACTAGAATCAAAGCGAGAATTAAAGGATACCGTACACCAATTGCAAGGAGGTATTTTCAAATTCAAAAAAGTAGATGGGGATTTTATCCACACTCTGTGTGATGGACAATTATTTTATCAATATGGGTTTCACTCTCAGCAAGTCGTAGGTAAATGTTTATCTAATATAGATGCTTCAATTATTCCATTTCATTTAATTCCTCGACTATTAAAATATTATCAACAGGCATGGGATGGTGAAGAAGTAACTTTTGAACTACCATGGCCAAATGATGAGACTACGATACTTTTCTCTCTTAGACCTGTTAAAAGAGGGTGCACAGTGGTTGAGGTAGTTGGTTCTACTGTTGATATAACGAAAAGAATAAATGCGGAAAATGAACTGAAGGTTACAAAAGAGCGACTAGAATCATTTATTAACCATAATGTAGATGCTATCACTATATTTGATTTAGATGGGCATATGTTACAAGCGAATAAAGCTTATGAGAGAATATTTGGTTGGTCAGAAAAAGAATCTGTAGGAAAAAAATTACCTTGCGTACCTGAATTTTTAATAGATCAAACTTTAGAATATATAAACCACATTAAAAATACCAATATGAATGACCCAATTCTCACCCGTTTTGAAACTGTTAGACAAAGAAAAGATAAAACTCTAATTGATGTAAGCCTGACAATTTCGCCTATTTTAGATTTTAGAGGTAATGTAATTGCTTTATCAGGAATTTGTAGAGACATTTCTGAAAGGAAACAAGCAGAAAGAAAACTGTATCAATTACACCAGCAATTAAGTGACAGTGAAATGAAATACCGTGCACTCATCGAACAAGCAACTGATGCAGTATATGTGGTGGAGCTGAATGATAATGAATTACCAACTCGCTTTATCGAAGTAAATCCTGTTGCTTGTAAAAGATTTGGATATAGTAGAGAAGAACTTCTTTCGATGTCATTCCCTAGTAACGTTCCACCAGATTCTCCAATGGTCCAAAGAATCATAGAAAAAATTAGAGAAGGGCAAACATCTTTTACATTACAAGATGAATTTGTTTTTCCTAGAGGAAAGACCCTGACAATTGAATTTTCTGTTCGTGTGTTTAACTTGAATGGCAAAAAAGTTTTCTTAAGCATCTCTCGAGACATCACTGAACGGCTAAAAACAGAGGAATTATTAAGAAAATCGGAGAAACTTGCTGTAGTAGGTCAATTATCCACTGCAATTGCTCATGAAATTAAAAATCCTTTAACAGCAATGAAAGGATTCATGCAGTTATTACAATCACTGGGAAATAAGGATACTGAGCATTACATAGATATAGTGTTATCAGAGATTGAACGTATAGATAGTATTACTAACGAATTTATGACATTAGCAAAACCTGAGGCATTAGAAATTAAAACTAATGACCTAAATGTATTAATGAAGCAAGTTGTAATGTTACTTGAACCTCAAGCGACAATGAATTGCATACAAATTAAAACTCAGTTTACATCTGATACTTCATTCATACTTTGTGAATGTAATCAATTAAAGCAAGCTTTTATAAATATCTTAAAAAATGCAATTGAGGCAACTTCAATGGGAGGGGAAATCTTGATTCAAATCGAATATGCGCTTGATCAAAACCAGGTAAACATTCGATTTACTGATTATGGGTGTGGAATTGAACAGGAACGTATACCTTACCTAGGAGAACCATTCTATAGCCTCAAAGAAAACGGTATCGGTTTAGGATTAATGATCTGTTATAAAATTATTGAAAAGCACCAAGGTAAAATATTTATTGAAAGTGAAGTAGGAAAAGGAACAACAGTCAATATAGATCTACCTATATCTACTCTCTGAGGGTGGATTAAATGAAAGTAAACACAAAAAACACAATTGATTATAAAAACTTAAGAAATCTAAAATTAAGACCCACACATTTTGATCAAACTTTTTTCAAAATGTGTGGGTCTCCTCTATTTATAAAATCAATATTTACAGCAATACTTTGATCAAGCTATAATTCAAACCAACATAACAAGTCTTTTTATCTCATTCGTTGACGAACTAATACGAATCCACCTAAAGCCAATAACAACATTCCAGCAATATATGAAATCATATCCATTGATGTTCCACCTGTTTTAGGAAGCCATACTGATGTCTTAACATTTTCTTGAGTAGGTGGATTTTTTGAATCCGTACTTGGATCTTTTGGATCCGTACTTGGATCTTTTGTATTCGTGATGTCATAACCATGTACCTCTGATTTATATCCATTCACTGGTTGTTCTTTCACTTCATACTTATATGCATTTCCTTCGGCATCATATGCCACTAAGTCTGTAAACGCATATTTCCATTCATCTGCTGCGCTCACTTCTTTTGTTGCGATCACTTTGCCATTTTGTAGTAGATCTACCTTGATCATTTTCGGACGGTCTTTCGCATTGTCATCCTTCCATGTCTTCGTTCCTTCTACTTTTGTTTCGCCTACTCTTGTATTCGTAATGTCATAACCTTTTACCTCTGATTTATATCCATCCACTGGTTGTTCTTTTACTTCATACTTGTACGCTACTCCATTTTCATCGTATGCCGCTAAATCTGTAAACGCATATTTCCATTCACCTGCTGCGCTCACTTCTTTTGTTGCGATCACTTTGCCATTTTGTAGTAGATCTACTTTGATCATTTCCGGACGGTCTTTTACATTTCCATCCTTCCATGTCTTCGTGCCTTCTACTTTTGTTTGGCCTACTTTTGTATTTGTGATGTCAGTACCACTTACTTTTGATTCATATCCTGGTACTGGTTGTTCTTTCACTTCATACTTGTATGCCTTACCTTCTGCATCATACGTTGCTAAATCTTTGAATTCGTATTTCCAGCCTGTTGCTTTGCCTACTTCTTGCGTCGCAATCACTGTACCATTTTGTAAAAGGTCTACTTTAATCATTTCCGGACGATCTTTCGCGTTATCGTCTTTCCATGTTTTCGTGCCTTCTACTTTTGTTTTGCCTACTTTTGTATTTGTGATGTCATAACCATTTACTTTTGATTCATATCCATCCACTGGTTGTTCTTTTACTTCATACTTGTACGCTACTCCATTCGCATCGTATGCTTGTAGCTTTTCAAACGTATACTTCCATTCTGTTGCCGCTGTTACTTCTTTTGTATCTACTACTTTACCGTTTTGTAGTAAGTCTACTTTGATTGTGCTTGGACGATCTGTTGCGTTATCGTCTTTCCATGTTTTCGTGCCTTCTACTTTTGTTCCGCCTACTTTTGTATTTGTGATGTCATAACCGTGTACGTCAGATTGGTATCCCGCTACTGGCTGTTCCTTCACTTCATACTTGTATGCTACTCCATTTGCGTCATATGCTTCTACATCCGCAAATGCATATTTCCAGTTTGTTGCCGCTGTTGCTTCTTTCGTATCTACTACTTTACCGTTTTGTAGTATGTCTACTTTAATCGAGCTTGGACGATCTGTTGCGTTGTTATCGTTCCACGTTTTTGTTCCTTCTACTGTTAATTTCGCTACTTTTGTATTCGTAATGTCATAACCTTTTACCTCTGATTTATATCCGGCTACCGGCTGTTCTTTTACTTCATACTTGTACGCTACTCCATTCGCATCGTATGTTTGTAGCTTTTCAAACGTATACTTCCATTCTGTTGCCGCTGTTACTTCTTTTGTATCTACTACTTTCCCATTTTGTAGTAAGTCTACTTTGATCGTTGTTGGACGGTTTGTCGCATTTCCGTCTTTCCACGTTTTCGTTCCTTCTACTTTTGTTTGTGCCACTTTTGTATTGGTAATGTCATAACCTTTTACCTCTGATTTATATCCATCCACCGATTGTTCTTTTACTTCATACTTATATGCATTTCCTTCGGCATCATATGCCGCTAAGTCTGTAAACGCATATTTCCATTCGCCCGCTGCACTCACTTCTTTTGTATCAATTACTTTCCCATTTTGTAGTAAGTCTACTTTGTCGGACGGTTTGTCGCATTTCCATCTTTCCACGTCTTCGTTCCTTCTACTGTTGTTCATATGCCGCTAAGTCTGTAAACGCATATTTCCATTCGCCCGCTGCGCTCACTTCTTTTGTATCTACTACTTTACCGTTTTGTAGTAAGTCTACTTTGATCGTTGTCGGACGGTTTGTCGCATTTCCATCTTTCCACGTCTTCGTTCCTTCTACTGTTGTTTGCGCTACCTTTGTATTTGTAATGTCATAACCTTTTACTTCTGATTTATATCCATCCACCGGTTGTTCTTTTACTTCATACTTGTATGCATTTCCTTCGGCATCATATGCCGCTAAGTCTGTAAACGCATATTTCCATTCGCCCGCTGCGCTCACTTCTTTTGTATCTACTACTTTACCGTTTTGTAGTAAGTCTACTTTGATCGTTGTCGGACGGTTTGTCGCATTTCCATCTTTCCACGTCTTCGTTCCTTCTACTGTTGTTTGCGCTACCTTTGTATTTGTAATGTCATAACCTTTTACTTCTGATTTATATCCATCCACCGGTTGTTCTTTCACTTCATATTGATAAGCTACTCCATTCGCATCGTATGCTTCTAAATCTGCAAATATATATTTCCAACCTATTACTGCTAGTACGTCTTGTGTTTTGATCACATTTCCATTTTGTAGTAAGTCTACTTTGATCATTGTCGGACGATCTGTTGCATTTCCGTCTTTCCACGTTTTTGTTCCTTCTACTGTCATTTTTGCTACTTTTGTATTTGTAATGTTGTAGCCATTTACTTCTGTTTTGTATCCCGCTACCGGTTGTTCTTTTACTGTATACGTATACGCAACACCATTTGCATCATATTGCGCTAGGTCTACAAATGTATAATTCCAACCGTTCGCTGCTGTTACTTCTTGTGTTTGGATTACGTTTCCATTTTGCAGTAAATCTACTTGGATTGAGCTCGGACGATCTGTTGCATTGTTGTCATTCCATGTTTTCGTTCCTGAAACAGATGTTTTTGCATCTTTTGTATTGGTAATGTCATAACCGTTTACTTCTGTTTTATATCCATCCACCGGTTGTTCTTTTACTTCATACTTATATGCATTTCCTTCGGCATCATATGCTGCTAAGTCTTTGAATCCATATTTCCAGCTTGTTGCTTCACTTACTTCTTGCGTCGCAACTACTTGACCATTTTGTAGTAAGTCTACCTTGATTGTTGTCGGACGATTTGTTGTGTTTCCGTCCTTCCACGTTTTTGTTCCTTCTACCGTTGTTTGGCCTACTTTTGTATTGGTAATGTCATAACCGTTTATTTCTGATTTGTATCCCGCTACTGGTCGTTCTTTTACTGTATACGTATAGGCACTACCATTCACATCATATGATTCTACATTTGTAAATGTATATTTCCAATCATTTGCCGCTGTTACTTCTTGTGTTTGGATTACATTTCCATTTTGTAGTAAGTCTACTTGGATTGAGCTTGGACGATCTGTTGCATTTCCGTCTTTCCACTTCTTCGTTCCTTCTACTGTCATTTTCGCTACTATTGTATTTGTAATATTGTAGCCATTCACTTCTGATTTGTATCCCGCTACCGGTTGCTCTTTTACTGTATATGTATAAGCAACACCGTTCGTATCGTATTGTGCTAAGTCTGCAAATGTATAATTCCAACTATTTGCTGCTGTTACTTCTTGTGTTTGGATTACGTTCCCATTTTGCAATAAGTCTACTTGGATTGAGCTTGGACGATCTGTTGCATTTCCGTCTTTCCATGTTTTCGTTCCTGAAACAGATGTTTTTGCATCTTTTGTATTTGTAATATTGTAGCCATTCACTTCTGATTTGTATCCCGCTACCGGTTGCTCTTTTACTGTATACGTATAAGCATTACCATCATTATCATATGCAGGTAAATCTGCAAACGTATAGTTCCAGCTATTCACTGCTGTTACTTCTTGTGTTTTGATTGAATTTCCATTTTGCAGTAACTCTACTTGGATTGAGCTTGGACGATCTGTTGCATTTCCGTCTTTCCATGTTTTCGTTCCTGAAACAGATGTCATTTTCACTTTATTCGGAATAGCAAGCTTTACACCTTTATCAGCATTTGCATCAATGGTAAAAGGTACTTTTACTTGAGGATCAAAATCCAAATAGTTTGGACCTGCAATCTCCTGTACATAGTAATTACCTGGGTCTAAATCTGGAACCTCCACCATACCTTGTCCATCCGTTGTATACGTACCGCCAATTTGCTGACCTGACTCTGTATATAAGTTAAATGAAACATTCGGTATAAATTTCGTCTCATCTCCGGCAATGTGCTTCACGATTCTTAACGTTCCTTTAGGAGGTAAATCCCCTTGTGCACCGCCGCCCTGATCTATATTGTTAACTCTAGCACTACCCGACGTTGATACAGGATTTTCATTCGTAATCTTGTAATCAACCGTATATTGATTATCAAAATATGGTTGACTCTTTCCACTTTCAGTTATAGTAGATGTATAAGAGAAAGCAAAAGTAATACCACTTGCCTTTTCCTTATTCATCACAACTTTAAACGCATTATCACCGATAAAAGTAACCGTTCCATAACCTTGGGCTTGGAATGCTTCAGGTGTCATTGGAGCGGCAAATCCTCCAATACGGAAACTATCTTGATTAAGTGTTTGTCCCGGTCCCAAAGTATCTGTCAAAACAATATCTGTATCTACATTTTGTTTTGCACCATTTATATTTAACCACCAATTTATTATATTGGTATCTTCCGGTTTAATATTGCCCCCTTTAGAGTGCATTGTTCCAGGGCTAGTCCCCCCATTATTAGTTGGACCAGTAATCGTTACTTTTTGAGACTCTAAATTTGTACCTAGATCCGTATTGATTGTTTTCTTTTCTCCCGCTGCTACATCCTGAGTTGCTTCAATTTGAAAATAAAAATGCCCCCTAACATTTAGAAGTTTCTCAGCTACATCACTAAATGTACATACCACATTAGTTGTATTTATTTGACAAGTACCAAAATTTTGCCCTTGCTCATTGTTCAATGGAATCGTTCCCTTGAATCCTTTTAATTCCGGGGGCAACGTTAATATTAAGGTGTCTCCTGTTTTTATTTTCAATCCAGGTTTTTCACTAAAATTAACGCGTATTCTCGTCTGTTCACCGACACCTAGTTCCGTTTTATCGAATATAAAACTATCAACTAGTCCTGTTTTATTTAATTCTTGTGCATTTGCTATTATGGATGTGAAACTCTGACCTATAGTAAATATAAAAAGCATTAGAATCGAAAAAATCGAAGTTACTCTCTTGATCATGTCATTCTCCTATCAGTTATAATTAGATGGCTCTAATATGAATATGCAATGACAATGACTTTATAGGCTGATGGTATTCCATTTCTTTTAATCGTTATACACATAAAACTTGAAAACAAATTTCTATAAATAATTCTCTTGTACTCTATTAAACTTCATTTTTTTAATGTAACATTACTTTCACTAAGTTTAATATTTACAAGTTAAACAATTTTCGATATAATTGTAACTGGTGAAGTTACGTTTTTCATCATTCCTATAAAATCCCGAGATTTTATATCATATCTACCGTCTTATTTTGAGCATACATTTCTGATGAATAATGTTTTTATTTCAACGCTATTAGTTTATTGATATTACTTTTTATTGTTTTTATATTCTCAATATCAATATATTCAGTTTTTGGATATATCTTTTTAATGATTCACACCATTATTTACCAGAATCTTCTCCCCCTCCTATAGGCATTCTTTCATGCTCCCATCCGTAATATAGGACTTTTTTAATGCCAAAGATAGTTTTTGTAGTTTTTGTAATTGATTTTGTAATTAAAGAAACCAAACGTAAATTAATACCCCTCTTGAGATAAAATACTTATTTTATACTCCCTCCTATATACACCAAAATATTGTCCTTAAATAATTGTTCTAAACCACTACCTACTTCTTGATTCATTTAGTAAAAATATAAACCACAAATAATTTTGTTTATTCATATGTCACTTGGAAATCATTTCTCAGATTTGTAATTAGATAGTCTTATATTTTTCAAAAAGATCACCAAAAACGTTCAACAATTTTGGTCTACTTATGCATTTAGCATCTTAATTAAAATCCGCATGAATAATAAACTCCATGGCTAAATCTCGTTATACCAAATCTTTAATGAAATTCTCAGTTTGTTGACTAGATTCATAATTATTTGTATGAACTCAAATTTATCATTGCTAGATTGAAAAAACAGTCTCAATTCTCTCTACAAATATTTGTAATAAGTATGTCATTAATTAAGATGTCATAAAAACAACAGAATACTTCCCCTCTACTTTTACCGAATAATTACATTCCAGTCACCTCGCTATCTATTTATAATGTTCAATATTATATATAAAACAAAGAAAGAGTAGTAAACTTGAATATTATTCATTCGAAAATTAGACTGAATCTTCAGTATTTTCTGTTCAAATGAGGATATTTCCGGCCACTCTTTCTTTGTATTATGAGTTTAGCACTAAATATAAAGTATCACAAGACAAGAAATCACAAAATTCTAACAAATTCGACATTTTTTTCACAAACTAATGTTACCACTAACTAGTAGAGGTCACCATACCTCTCCATCAACTTAAAAATTTTATGACGCACTTATAAAAAATTGTACATTTTCATCTTGAGAATTCAATCTTTTTATATTTGGGCTGTTTTTTAGCTGGATGTTGATAGAGAGTGGATCCAATTAAACTAATTTTCTCTATTTCGCAGATTTAGGAAAATAACTTCGTGTTGAAAACTCTTCAACATAACCAGAAATACATAGTATCACATCAAAGAATATAAATCTATATTTATTTTTTTTTAATAATTTATATATAATTATAATAAATATAAAATGAAAGTCAATATCAATTAGAAACGAGGATGATAAATATAGGAATGAATGCAGTAACGCCAACTAAATATGACCAGGTTAAGTAATTTGAATCATAATTAAATTACTTAATCAATTTTGGCTATGGGTAAGAAGTTATTCTATTTAGCACTACACGAAGACAAATAGAACGATAGAAATGTAATATGCTCTTACTTCTATTTCTCATAGTATTTAAAAATTACCGCCTGCAACCTGACTTTGTATAAAGATTTTCTAACTTGGGTAAGAAGCGCAGTTATTCCTTTTCTCATAATTTAACTGTATAGCTTCCGTATTCCATTTTTCTATTTAATAACTTAAATTGCATAACAATCGAAGGATGCTTCTCTAAATTCTTAATATTTTTGGCGAATTTGTAACAGAACCTTTAGTTACAAGCAATATTCTTTAAATACAATATTTTATCATCTAAGGAGGAAACAGTATGAAAGGCTTAAAGTTTATTTTTGAACTACCCCCACTTTCACTTCGTTTAGAAGAGGGGGATTCCTAAGTAAAGAGTTCTATCGAACTCTAATTTATTAGGCTATCTCCACAGTCCTTGCGGTTAGAAGCCTTATCGCTTCATTCTTTAGATTGATACTTGCGTTAATATCCCTATCATGGTGTGTACGACAAGAAGGGCAGTCCCATTTACGTAGTTTTAGATTTTTAACGTCTTTGTTTTGATATCCACAACAAGAACATAATTGGCTTGAAGCAAATGTTTTCGATACGACAATAATTTGTTTGCCGTACCATTTTGCCTTATATTCCAACATAGTTCGAAACTGAGACCATGATACCTCACTAATTGCTTTTGCTAACTTATGATTCTTTAACATATTCGATACTTGCAAATCCTCTATACCGATAACATCGTGGTTTTTGATGATTTCAGTCGAGATTTTGTCCAAGTAATCTTTTCTAGCATTCGTCATGTATTCATGAATTCTAGCTACTTTTACTCGTTGTTTATTCCAGCGAGAAGATCCTTTCATTCTTCTAGAAAGAACACGCTGTGCTTTTGCCAACTTATCTTCTAATGATCGAAAAAACTTCGGATTTTTATAGGTTGTTCCATCTGACAAAATGGCGAAATCTTTTATTCCCACATCCATTCCAATGTAAGAATGTGTTTTTGGAAGTTCTTGCACTTCTGTTTCAACTAACAATGATACAAAGTATCTGCCAGAAGGGTTCCGTCTAACTGTAGCATTTAAAATGCGTCCCTTTACTTCACGACTTTTGGCAAATCGAACAAGACCTAGTTTTGGCAATTTAATTTTGTTCCCTATAACGGCAATGTTTTCATTTGTTTGTTTTGTGGTGTAAGATTGTACGTTGTTTTTCTTAAATTTGAAACGCGGGGCACTGTTTTGTTTTTTGAAAAAGCGTGTATAAGCATCCGCAAGGTTGCGAACAGATGACTGAATCGCAATACTATCCACTTCTTTTAGCCAAACAAACTCTTTCTTCATGGCAGGAAGTTTGGCAGAGCATGTACCATATGCCAAACCTTTTCCCGTTTCTCTGTATGCATTATCCCATAGAGATAGGAAGTGATTGAATACAAAACGAGAACAGCCAATCGTTTTATTGATTAAGGTCGCTTGTGCTTTATTTGGATAGATACGAAATTTATATGCTTTATTGATCATCATTCGTTTCACCCCCATTTCGATATATGTCTATTATACAACAAACGTACATTCGACAGATAGTGAAGTAACAGTTTATGTATGTCGAACAATTAAGATGGCTTCCTGCCATCCCTTGCCCGAAGCCAATTCATCTCCCACCTACTCACTTCGCGTTCCTTGAGGAAGGAGTTTTCTTGGCTAAAATGATAAAACTCCCTTTATATTAACAATGAGTGTAGTGTTGATGGGATGTAACACAGCAAAACAAGAAGCTCCGCAAAAACAATCTACGAAGAAAAATACGCAGTGGTCATATAAAGGGACTACTGGTCCAGAGCACTGGGGAGAATTGAAACCAGAATACCAAATGTGTTTAAATGGGGAAGAACAATCTCCAATAGATATCAAAACAAATAAAATCAACAGTTGATAATAATCCTTTGCAAATAAACTATCAACCAATATCATTTTCTATTAAAAATAATGGGCATAGTATTTGAGGGAAAAGCAAATAGTTCTGATGATTATCTCACGCTAGGAGGAAATCGTTACACATTAAAACAATTCCATTTTCATACACCAAGTGAGCACCAATTTGAAGGGAAATATGCAGATATGGAATTACATCTAGTCCATCAAAATGACCAAGGTCAGTTAGCAGTAGTAGGTATTATGATAAAAATCAGTAGTTTGAACCAATACCTTGATCTATACTACTGATTTTGTATGTTTATTGTGCGAGAATCATAGCGAAGTTTTTGAAACCCAGACAATTTAAATAATGATTTTCTTGATCAATGAAATTATTAATTTTTTCTATACTGGTGTATCTTCTTTTTGTTCCTTAAAAAAGAAAAAGATAACATACTAGATATATTTTATATATAAATCATTAGCAAAAATCTTTTTAAAAAATAAAAACCTATAATTATTATATAATAATTATAGGTTAAGAATGCGATAAGCATTATAATTCATAGTACATGTCTTGCTCAACTTAACAAATACCTTAAAATGATAAAATAAATTATATTTTTACAAAAGAAAACAAAGAAAGAATGGCAAAAAAGACACAAACTTATACAGCACAAAAAGTAGATCGATTAGATAGAACTAAGAATTCTGATATCATACTAGTTAGGGTTTCTGTTTACTCTTTCTTTGTTATTATGAATATAGCATCAAAAAGACATATATCAAGAAAAGGTAACATAATTGTTACTTTTTCGGCATTTAATCATAACCCCTTACAAACCATATCCTAATAATGAAAAAAGTGACGTACTTTTTTCATTACTTTCAGTATAGACAGTGATATTATTTTTTGTACCAGTACGACAAAAACTGCTGTCCTAATGGGACAACAGCCTTTTCATTATACTGCATCTTCCTTTTGTCCCTTTTGTAAGGTATTATTTTTTTAACCGTAATTGAAGTAAATTACAAGTTTAATTACAAAACATATTGCAAAGCCACTCCATGTTTTTGCTGGACGTTATAACGCAAAAAAAAAAAACAACCTGTATAAAAACAGATTGTTTTCTTATGTAGGGTAGAACAAAGAAAGAGTGGAAAAAATGCACAAACTTCTTCGACACAAGAAGTACATAGGTATAGAAAACTAAAAATTCTGAAACATTACTAGATAAGGGTTTTTTGTTTACTCTTTCTTTGTTGTTATGAATATAACATTAAAATCGACATATATCAACAAAAAGTAACAAAATTGTTACTTTTCCGACATTCAATCATAATTCCCCCATTCAGAACATGCTTTGTATTTGATATGAAATACATACTCTCTTATTTTCAGCAATTGCAAAACACACTATTTCCTTTATCGTTTTCCGACAGAAGACTCCTTCCTCATAAATGTAAAGGTGTGAAACACCAATTTTAGGTGGGAGATCAATGTCGGTTGGCCTATACCAACATGTTTGCTAGCATTTACTTGTACAGATTGCTGTTCGAAAACTGAAGATATGAGGTTGGTTGCAGAAAAACGTTGCAACCGTAAAATCTTCAACGTTCTATCGCCCCACGCTTGCCGAAGTTGCGAAAACCAAGCCAAAGTAAGTAGTGTGCAAGATACTTATGTTCTCACCGTAGGGACTACAGGTAGAGCCTGCTAAGATAAACCGTAGATACATCGGTGTTCTCAAGAATCTCCTACTTCAAACCGTCCGTAAGGACGTTAAGTGGTGAGTGGTTCAATTTATAGCGAAATGATTTATTAAGAAGTTAGCAGCATTTACTGGACCATCAATATCTTCTAAAAGCTCCTGCATTTTTTCTGCTCTATCATGCATCTCTTTATTTGTTAAAGAAAATTGTATTAGTCCACCAAGCTTTTTAGTTGTTATATCTTTTCTTTTTAGAGCTAATGCATTACCAAATAGAATGCATTCATTTATATTGATCTTTTGTTCTGCTTGCAGTCCAAGCCCAAGGAATGGTTTTCCAGACAAACAAGCTGTTTGAACTGTCCCTTCCCCGCCATGAATAATAGATAGATCTATTATGTTTCCCAATTTATGAGTAGGAAGCAAATCACAAAGGATTATATTCTTATTACTAGAAAAAACATTACAACTTGACGCAAGTATTTTCTTCATAGGGCATATAACTATTACGGGTAGCTTCTTTAAAACATGTAAGATTTTCATGACAATTCCTTTACTTCCAGAGCTTCCCATTGCAAAGTAAATAACTGGTTGATTAGAGGGAAGACTATCTAAAAATGAAGGTATGGGCGTATCCAGTTTTGCATAAACCGGGCCAATATATTTATAGTTTGCAGGAAGATCGTCCACACCACTAATTTCAGGAATGGTTGTAATTAAATTATAATCGGCATCCAGTGCATCTATGGTGTATTTTGGAAGTTCTACTCCTTCTTCTTTTGCCAATTTAGAGAAAGATTTTGGTTTATAAGTAATACCTAAAGCAACCTTTTTATAAAGATTCATAGTAAATTTTTTAGGTAAGAAAAGCTTATTAATTATAGAAGGTAATTCTAGGTGTCCTTTTAATAAAAAAGTTCTTGTATATGCTAGTGGTTTAATATATACAAGTGGTGTTTGACAAGCTCTCGCCGAAATAAACATACTTAATGTGGTTCCGATAACGACAACCGCCGGACAGTAAGTATTTATAATTTTTTTCTCATTCTCAATTCGTTTTTTGAGATGTTCGTATGTAAAGGGATGTTTTATGCCCTTCATCTGATCGACTTTCATGAGTTGAGTGATATCATCTTCACTTAAAACTGGTTCAAGGTGGATAAATTCAAAGTTAGCTTTTTCAATCAGATAAGCGTATTTTCTAGAGTATCCTATAAATATGCAATGGAAGTATTCGGAACATTTCTTTGCTACTTCTATTGATCTGGTAGTTTCGGCCAAGTTAAAAGTTTCTGGTGCAAAAATAATATTTTTTTTAATTATTCTCATCCCCCTTAATCACATTAACAATATATTTTTATAAATGTATAAAAAATACAGTCGATATGAAAGTTTTTACTTTTATTCTATTTTCATCTAGATAATCGTTAGTATGTTTTTTTCAGGCATATAGGTACCATAGCCTTAACTCTTATTTTGGGTTTTATTTGTTTGTATCTTTCTTTCGAACTGTATTTACTACACTTCTACAAGCTAAATTAGCGGATTATCTAATATTTCATAAAAGCTAAATTAGCGATGATAACAGCAGCCACAATGCCTAAAAGGATACCTAGAACCATCTTTTGTTTAAAAATTGCTTTACTATATATCTTTTAAATTATTGATCCTAGCATTTGTTTAACAAACAGATAGATAACAAACAATGTGTAATTGATAATAAACTCATGTTGTTTATAATGAAATTATATCGCTTTTTCCATAAAATTCAATTTACATTTAAGGCATAAATGTAAGATAAAAAACAAAATGATGAAATCTGTTGTCTATAATGACAATAACGAACGGGGAGGTATAAAATGTTGAAAAAAGCGGATTTGCGGATTATACGAACCAAAAAATTTATATATGATGCTTTTATCAAACTGATAGCGGAAAAGGGATACGATGCTATTACCATACAAGACATCGCAGATGAGGCACTCATCAATCGGGCAACATTTTACTCGCATTACAGGGATAAACAAGATTTGTTAACAAAGCTTAGCGAGGGTGTACTAGAAGAGTTGACAAGTAAGATGGTCCTATATTCCCATGTGCAGGGACATCAAATAGATTTTTCGAAACTCGAGGAAGTTTTGCAATCGATATTTGAGTGTATGGTAAAACATGCAGACTTTTATAAAACCATGTTTGGGCCTCATGGCATTCATGATTTTAATCTACAAATGCAGCAAACTATTATGGATAACCTTGAACGAAATTACATTGAGCTTAAAATTGGGGAACATGAATCAGATATTCCAAAGGATATCGTATTACGTTTCTTCACTTCCTGTGTTGTTGGGATGGCAATTTGGTGGCTTCAAAATGACATGAAATATTCACCGAAATATACTGCACAACAATTAGTGAAGCTTATGACTAAAGGACCCTTTGGTGCGGTAGGTTTTACTTTTTTTAATGAGCACTAGAAAGAGCAACTGTACCGGGCATTGCAAAGGGTTCTGGTGTAAAGATAGAATAAAAGATAATAAAGCGCATAGATTTCTAACGGAATCGTATCTTATGCTGTAAGTCCAAACAATTGATGGATGAATTCTTTCTCGTTTTGGACAGACTGGTCCCGTAAATCGATCTGTTCTTTTTTAATCATATGCATGGCTTCTACTCCAAAAAGAATAGATGTAACTGTGTCAAAACATTGGAATCCTAGCATAGATCGAATTCGCTTCTTTATAAAGCAATGATCTTGTTCTACTATGTTATTCAGGTACTTTTGTTGTCTAAGTCGCATACCACCAGGTATGCTTTTTTCTTTTTTCAATTGTTCAATTGCTATAAGATAAGCTGGATTTTTATCGACTGTTATAACACGAGGTTTTGAAACATGAAAAGACTGCAAGACCTTCTTGAAAAAGCGTTTTGCAACCTTCAGGTCTCGTGTTTTGCTCAGGTAAAAATCGATTGTATTTCCTTTCGAATCAACAGCACGATACAGGTACATCCATTGACCTTTTACTTTCATATATGTTTCATCTTCCCTTCAGGAGTCACTTGTTTGTTTAAGGTGACGTCAGATTCGTTTGTCAAATTCAGGACCGTACTGATGAATCCAACGCATAATCGTTGTATGAGAAATGGATAAGCTCCGTTCCTCCATCATTTCCACTACATCACGAAAAATGAGGTTGTACCGTAGGTACCATCTTACTGTTAACAAAATAATTAGGCTGATAATGCTTCCAGTTGAATACATTTTCCTTTTCCATACCAGTCACGCACCCTCTTTAGATTAGTAGTATCAGTATGTCCAAGGTTTGTAGATTTATTGTAATTGTCCTAAAGCTTTTGCACCAGTGCCCTTTTTCTCCATACAAGTAAGGAAAGAATTCATAGTTTTTTGACATGTCGCAAGTCAAACCAACTAGATCCAATATTCTTCTCGATACTTTTATGATAATAAGAGAGGGATTTGCATTAAAGAATATTTTATGCTAATTATAAATAATTGTAAGCTTAAAACTTTGGTACATATAAATTATATTAAAGTAGGTATATATCAAAGGATTAAATTATTTATTTCACCAAGTAAAGTAATATTTTATCGGAATATTCTTACCTTTATCTAAGTTGGATGGTTTATAATGCAAATTAGGTGCTGCAGCTACCTAGATATTTATAAAGATGGAGGTTATATAAATGTCTTCAAAAAATGAACTGAATTTTAAGCTATTATTCGAATCACAGTTATCTTCTCCTGTATTTAAACAGGAAGCATATGATATCTATAAAGAATTGCGCGAATGTCACCCTGTTTATCCTTTATCTTCAGGAGAAAATAGTCAAAGTTGGTTGATTACAAGATATGAGGACGCAATTTCTTTATTGAAAGATGCTAAACTAATGAAAAATATTGAAAACGTATTCAATAACGAAGAAGACGTGGACGTCCCTATTTCCTTAGAGAATAGGGACCTTTTAAGAAATCATATGCTCAACTCAGATCCCCCTGATCACAATCGTCTACGATCACTTGCTCAAAAGGCATTTACCCCTAAGATGATCATACGACTTGAAGGCCAAATTCAATATATTGCTGATGCTTTATTAAATAAAATAGAACATAATAATTCTATAAACCTTGTAAGTGATTATGCTTTCCCTTTACCTATTATGGTAATTAGTGAAATGTTGGGTGTTCCGCTTGAAGATCAGCACAAATTTAGAGTTTGGTCACAGGCAATTATTAGTACCCCACATACGTTAGAAGACATGCAGAAAAACAATCAAAAATTAGGAGAATTTGCTGAATATATACAGCATTTAGTTAGTAAAAAGAGAGAACAACCTGCTGACGATTTAATTAGTGCACTAATAAAGGCTGAAAGTGAAGGAACGAAATTAAATGCATCTGAATTATATTCGACAATTACGTTACTTATTGTTGCTGGACATGAAACAACAGTAAATTTAATTACAAATATGACCTTGGCCTTGCTGGAGCACCCAGTTCAGTTACAAAAACTTCGTCAAAATCCCGATTTAATTGATTCAGCAATTGAAGAGGCATTACGGTTTTATAGCCCTGTTGAACTAACGACTTTACGTTGGACAGCAGAACCATTTACAATGCATGGACAAGATATTCAATCAAAAGATAGAATTATTATATCCGTAGCATCTTCTAATCGTGATGAAAAGATCTTTCCAGACGCTGATGTATTTAATATTACAAGAAAAAACAATCGTCATATTGCATTTGGTCATGGGAGTCATTTTTGTCTTGGTGCACCACTCGCTCGTTTAGAAGCAAAAATTGCAATTTCTACACTGTTACACCGTTTGCCAAATATACAGATACAAGGTGAAAGAGAGCAAATAAAATGGAAAGAAAACTACCTAATGAGATCATTAGAAGACTTGCCTCTAAAGTTTTAAATCCTTTAGTTATTAATAAAGATTTTAGAGAATAGTATCCTGTCCTTTAGGCAGACAGTAACAAAGAGTTCTCTCGTATGATGAATTCAGCACTACTGTTTTATTTAAAGGTAACAAATGATTACAAATAAGGTTTCATCATTTACTTATCGAAAATTAGATGTTTTAATTTTAGATGTAAGGTCCTTACATTCTATAAGATACAAAAAAAGTAAATTTCAGTTTTTTTGTATCTATAATTTAAGCATAGTAAATATTTAATAAGTATGTATGTGTTGTAGATTTTTCGATAAGTGAAAAAGCAAAAAGTATCATCTGTGGTATTACCTCAAACCAAACAAGTAACATCTCTTCAATATACAATTAGATTTTATAAATTATAATAATTGTTGATTGGGGAAATAAAAAGCTAAAATGAATTGTTCACCAACCTAGATTTTATTGTGATTTGAAATTTATGAGTTACAGTGAAGCAAAAAAACATTTGGAAACACTATGGAAGAACCTTTATTTAAGTTCCTGTTATGGAAATATTGGAGTTCTTTCTTAAAACTTGTCATGCTTAACGTTTAAATAATCCTGAAGCGCAAAAACATTACCAAAAACAGGTAATAAAAAGAGTGACACCTTGTGAATTATCATGAATTTCTGCAAAAGTCTAAGGTATGAGATGCAATTTAAAGTTAAAACAGATATGACAATTTATACTCGCTATCTTTGGCTCATATAGTGGGTATAAATTGGTTGGTTTTAGTGTTAAAGGTGTATTGAAAATTGAAGTAAGTTAGGAATTTTAAAATAAATTTGGGACAAATATCTCTTGAAGCGAAGTATAAAAAGTATCTCAAAAATGTAATCTCGCTAATGACTCTGATCCCAAATATTCGTAGCAGTGTTATATCAAGTAAATATACCCTAGAACCTACTCTGATGGCCACAAAATCTGTAAACAAACAGCGAATTTAAATTTATATAATTCAGAAAAGCTGAAACAAAGGATACAGCTACTACAATATCCTTTGCTTTTACAGGCTCACTTAAACAGGTAATATAAATTTAATTCATTCAGATATGTAAAAAAATACAAAATGTAAGGCCCCTAATCCTTTAAAGTGTTTATATAAAAATGACGTAGAGTATGTTCTACGTCATTTTTATATATATGAGAGGTATCCACCTCTTCAGAATAATGGTGTCGCTTTTAAATAAAGTCACGATGCTTTGAAAAAAGATACGATGTTTATAATAAGGTCACGGAGGTTTGAAGAACGTTGCGATAAAAGATTAAAAAGCTTTGCGGTCTTTTTACGTTTCAAATCCTCGTGTTATAGCAGTCGATAAAAACCTAGCATACTCTATATTATGAAGTTTCATCGTCTCGGAGATATCTACGACAATTGTATTCTGTAAAACACTTATTACATAACCGATTAACTGTATGGAAGGATTGTCGCGATAAGAAGTCATTGCTATTATAACGTATGAGACGGGTAGATTCTGTAAACTGTTACCTTTGTAACAAAAGGTAACAGCCCTAATTCATATATTGAACATAATCTCCTCTTATAGTCTGGTTTATTTTATGTTTGTATTAGGGTTTGAGGACATGTCTTATGAGTTGTAAAACATGCTCCTTTCAGATTATAAAACCTAAGTCTTTTGTGAGTTCTTCCAAAAGAGAATGAGTTAAATGACTTCGCAGATCTTCAGCAAATACTTGTAATCCCTCTTAAGTCAAAAGATTCATAAAAACGTTATTCTTTCTAATAATCTTGTTTAGAAAGAATAACGTTTTTTTATTAGATTCTTAGGTTGATGGACATGTATGGTGCCCGCTAGGAGGTAATACATATAGAAAACAACAGTAGCAAAAATAATAATAGAGTATTGGTTCAGGGTGTTAAGGATGCAATTGATTAAATAAAGTTTTTGTGTAATTCCACAAAAGTGAGATGTATTTTTCTCCCTTCTTAACAATGAAAAAACGTTTTGAACACTCTATACTCTAATTACATTGAACTACTCAACGTTTTCTTTATGCTGATACAGATAAAACGTGGCTTGAAGTTTATACCTTTGATCATAAGGAATGGCCAAAGATCAAAAATTATGAAGCGGCAGTTAAAACAAGAGAGCATGTATATGCAATTTCAAAAAACTTTAACTACCAGAATCTTAAATCTTTTATCAAATTCATGGCTAATTATCAAGGAAAGTAAAGGAGCAGAGAGTATGACAACAATTTTAGTATTAGATAATGAGATAACAATTCGTAGTTTTATTACTTTAAAGATGAAGCATGCTGGTTTCAATGTTCTAGAAACCGATACAGGTGAAAAAGCTCTTGATCTTCTAGAAAATCATAATGTTGATATTATAATACTTGATGTTATGTTACCAGGAATAGATGGTTTTCAGGTATGCAAACAAATACGAAAAAACAACGAAAAGATTGGTATTATTATGTTAACGTCACGTGTGCAAGGTAAAGATCAGGTACACGGTTTGACAATTGGGGCAGATGATTATATAAAAAAACCATTTAATATAATTGAATTAGTAGCACGTGTACAATCATTGCTAAGAAGAGTAAAAGAAACTAAAAAGGACAAGGAATCGATTCACTCAGAACCATTTAAATTAAATATTCTGCAAGAAAAATTATATAGGGATGAGATAGTAATTGATTTAACTCCAACAGAGCATATTATTTTACGATATTTAATGGAAAATTCCATAAAACCAATTCCACGTGATGAACTCTTAAATAAAATATGGGGTATAAATTGTTTAAGTGACACAAAAGTCATAGATGTGAATATCAGTCGTCTTCGTCAGAAGATCGAACCTAGTCCTTCTAATCCTCAATTTCTCCTTACTGTATGGGGAAAAGGATATAGGTGGAATGGAAGAAAACAATGAGGGGAAAATGTATCACCTGGTTACTACTACAAGTGATAAAATAATACCCGGTTGATAATGTTTCCACTTAATTAGATTTTTTCCCACAATGATCACGTCCTTTTTAGAGTACTAGCATCAGTATATCCAAGTTTTATAGATTTCTTGCACCATAACCATCACAACAAAAGGAGCTAAACTTTATATCTTAGCTCCTCTTATTTTCAAACTATTTAATTATAAAGGATACAATTCCTAAAATGATACACAGAATTCCACTCAATAATTGTCCGATTCCAGAAGCTTGTCCAAGAATCAATAAATTAAAAAGATTTTTTCTTTTTTGGGTTTTCCCCACAAAAGCATCATCCGTTTTCACTCTATATATACCCCATGCTACTAAGACTACTCCTAAAAGTATAAATAATAGTTTTAAAATCATAATATATTTACCTCAATTCATTGTTTGTATTTTTCTATACTGTTTACATCTTTCTGGTCAATTATATTTGTATACTACTATTAGTCATATTCTTCGAATATAAAAACTTCTTCAATTGATAGGTTAAAAACCACAGATATTCTATATGCTAGTAAAACAGATGGATTATATTGTTGTTTTTCTAACGAAATAATCGTTCTTGAGGATACAAATACTTTATCAGCTAACTCTTGTTGGGTTATTCCATGTTTTAAACGCAACTCTTTTATCCTATTTTTCATAGAAATCACCTATTTAAAGAAAATAATTATAATATTTTTTAGCTAATATGTTAGTAATTAGACAACATATTATTATAAGAAATAGTCCAGTATTTGTTGGGATTATAACCCATTTTGAAATGAACATCATAAGAATAATTATAATCATTAGAATTCTTATGGTGAATTGTGCAACTTTCCCTTCTATTAAATCATCCCTTTCATCATATTCCTTTGATAGCTCTTTTTCTAACTGTTTGTGATTAGATTTGTATTTAGTTTGAGAAACTAACGCGAAAATTAAAAGTATTACTCCTGTAAATATCTTTAAATTCCCCCAATAAAAACCTTCACTAAAATTAGCTGCAGTGTAATCAAAAAACATTTCAAAAAAACCCATTGCAATTATTGCAAACGAACATAAATAAAGCTCTTTAAATCTATTTTTCAAATAACCCACTCCTAACACAGCTCTACATGAAGTTTACTTCACGTGAAGTAAACTTCATGTTACACTGCCTTGAAGAGAATGTCTAGTATTAATTTGTTTTAGAATCTCGTTAATATCAAATTTAGTTTCAATAATAATAATCGTGTTTTCAATTCCATTTATTTACCATATCCGTATACATTGCTCTAGAAGTTGCGCTTAACAGTGAATGTACGATCATATTTTTCACGTTTTGGGAGCGTTATACAATTCTTAAGTTGATGGATGTGGGCCAAACCCCATTGGCATCAACTTAATTTTTAGTTTAAAGGTACTTCAAAATCTTAACTTGATGAGCATGGGTGCTCCCCCTATATTAAGATTACAAAAGGTTACAGATGAAACCCAGTGATTTACTTTTCAAAAGCTTGGTGTTTTAATGTGGATGAAAGGTCCCCTTATCCTTTGAAGTTCTTACATGAAATGACGTAGAATATATATTCTGCGTCATTTTTCAGTTTGATTAATAGGGGTCACTATATCGTTCTGGGGAAATTTTACACTAAGGACTATAATTTCTTACTATAACAGCGTTCTTAGAGAAGGATTATATGTCCAGAAAGATAAAAACAGCTGATCAACTGAACATTGAATTATTTACCCGCTGTATGAGCATGATTATAGCTAGCGAAGGAAAGAAATCTAAATTTCTCTCTTTTGTTCGATTTATGCCAGATTTAACTTGGACGGCTGGAAAAGAAAAACCGGGTGTCGCAAATGGATATGATTTAAAGCTCGTTGCCAAAACGATTAAAGAACAAAAAAAGACGCAGACTATATCATTGCATACATGCACTGGGGAGTAGAGAAAACAAATTGACTAGCAGATTATCAAAAACAATATGTACAAAAGATATTTGAGGCAGGTGCTGATGCAATAGTTTGAAGTCCTCAACATTGGTTGCGGGGATTCGAATATTATAATAAGGTTCCTGTTGCATAGTCTCTAGGGAATTTCTTGTTTCCTGATTATATGAAAAATCACAGTACAGAAACAGGCGTGTTAATAATGAAATTTAAAGGGGAAAATGTACAAATGTCATATAACCTGTACATCATTCGTATTAATAAAATCACTCCTACCCAAGGACAGGAGAAATAAAATATGCTACAGTATTTACAATCTATTTCTAATGATCTCCAAATTGAGCAGGATGGGAAGATTATATACATGAGGTAAGTAGCTAATATCCAGCTGTAAAGTGACAATAAAGTTATTTGATTTTAAAACTTCAAATACTTTAACCCCGTTTTAAATTTAGAACGGGGTTAAGTATAGTTGTTAATTTTTGATGTAAGATACTTCACTGTAGGGACCAGTACCAGCGTTACTGTAACCAGTTTCCGTTGCGTTAAGGAGCCGGTTATTTATTTTATCATTTTGTTAATTTATACAAAGGATATTTTTCTTACAGTGAATACGAAAATTTATATTAACTTAGGATGGAGGAACCTTGACATATATGAAAAATGATTCTTTTAGAGTTACCTTTGATAGTTTGGATGAATTTGCTGATATAGTCAGTGAGATTTTGCAATGTCCGATTACTATTGAGGATGTAAATCATCGCCTTCTCGCATATAGTACCCATGATGAAAGGACAGACCCAGCAAGAATCGGTACTATTATGGGGCGTCGCGTACCTGAAAAAGTAATCAATAACCTGTGGAAAGAGGGAATTATTCCCGATTTATTAAAAAATCGGGAGCCAATTCGTGTAAAAAAAAGAGATGATATTGGTCTCGGCGATAGAGTCGCGATATCTATTTGGAACAAAGAAGACGTTTTAGGATTCATTTGGGCTTTAGAAATTGAAAAATCTTTAACCGAACAAGATTGTCTCCTGCTAAAAAAATACGCGGAGGTCGTAAAAAGTAAGCTGTTGCAACTTCAAGCCCGAAAAAACCAAAAAGAAGAACGATCACAAGAGTTTTTTTGGAAACTGCTAACTAATCATATGCAGGTAAACACAGAAATTATAGAAAATTTCTACCTGCTCCAAATAACTCCAGCATCCTTATTTACTGTCTCTGTATTCCGTTTTGAACAAGAAATTACGAATGAAAAAGAAAAACAAATTTCTTATTTGTTAAAAACAAGTCAACACTTAAAAGTTTTACTTTATACAATTGATCGTAATCAATTGATTCTTCTTACTTCATTGGATAATGTGAAGCGTCCTTTTCATGAAATCAACAATTTCATCGGAACGTTTGTATACAATATGGAAAAGCGATATGGCATCAAATCTATCAAGCCTGCATTTAGCAGCGTATATAGTGATTACCAAAAAATCAGTAAAGCTTACAAAGAAACGCTAACGGTTTTATCCATAAAAGAAAAATTCCCTTCTGACACCACCAATATTCATAGCTACCAAAACTTAGGGATTTATCAATTGATCGATCTTCTACTTGAGCAAAGAAAAGATGCAGAGTATGAAAATCAGGCGTTGCAAAAGCTAGATGAATATGACCAAAAGTATAATAGCAATCTTATTGAAACGTTGGAAACCTACTTAAATAAAGATAGCAATGTTGGCGAGGTAGCCAAGGCATTGAATATTCATGCTAATACACTTAGCTATAGACTTAAGCGTATTTATGAAATTAGTGAGATTGATTTAAAAGATCCAAATCAAAAAATGATTCTGTACTTGGATCTCAAGTTAACAAAATTTATGTAACAGCATCCTTTTGTGGATTTCCACAAAAGGATGCTGTTTTTTTCTTTTTTCTCAACAATGAAAAGACATTTTCAATACTCTATACTTTAAATATGGTAACTTAAAGATTACGTAACGGGAGGAAATTTTATGATTATTGGTGTACCAAAGGAAATAAAAAATAATGAAAGTCGTGTCGCACTTACGCCTGCAGGAGTTATTCCATTTGTGAAAGCTGGCCATAAGGTATTAGTTGAAATAAATGCAGGTGCTGGTAGTGGCTTTAGAAATATAGACTATGTACATGCTGGTGCTGAAATTGTTGAAAGTGCTGCTGAAGTATGGAATCAATCAGAAATGATTATGAAAGTAAAAGAACCTCTCGAAAGTGAATATATTCACTTTCGTCCAAACTTAATTTTATTCACATACTTACATTTGGCTGCTGAATCGAATTTAGCTCAGGCCCTTAAAGATAAAAGAGTTACCGCCATCGCATATGAAACAGTGGAAGTAAACCATACCCGCCCTCTTCTTACACCAATGAGTGAGGTAGCTGGACGCATGTCTGTACAAATAGGAGCACAATTTCTACAAAAGTCGAACGGTGGTCAAGGCATTCTTCTTGCAGGAGTACCTGGTGTAAATCGTGGTAAAATTACTATCATCGGTGGAGGTATCGTCGGTACAAACGCTGCGAAAATGGCCATTGGTCTTGGCGCCGACGTAACAATCATTGATTTAAATGCAGACCGTCTACGACAACTAGATGACATTTTCGGTACTCAAATCAAGACATTGATGTCTAATCCGTTCAACATCGCGGAGGCAGTAAAACAAGCAGATCTTTTAATTAGTGCCGTATTGATCCCTGGTGCTAAAGCTCCTAAGCTTGTCACCGAAGAAATGGTACAAAGAATGAAGGCTGGATCCGTAATCGTGGATGTAGCGATCGACCAAGGTGGAGCTGTGGAAACATGTGACCATGTAACAACACATGATAATCCGACATTTGAAAAATATGAAGTGCTTCATTATTCCGTTGCGAACATGCCAGGAGCAGTTCCTAGAACATCCACTATCGCTTTAACAAATGTAACAATTCCTTACGCACTACAAATTGCTAACAAGGGTGTACAAACAGCAATATTTGAAAACGATGCTTTAAAACTTGGAGTAAACACGTTGAACGGTGAAATTACATGTGAAGTGGTTGCAAAGGAACTTGGCTACAAGCATGTTTCCATAGAAGAAGCTTTTGCAAAAAAAATTGTAAGTAATTAAAGTTTTGGGTACAAATTATTAGATAACATCTATTTTAATTATTTATAACTCGGGAAACATATAAAGGAATAAACAGACGTTATGACAGTTGTTAACATAGTACGGTTGAATTTATAAAGAGTTTCATATAAATAGAGACAGACAATAGGATTGTGACTCGTTTTGGGTAAAGCGATGAAACTATGAAATGCAGGCATTACTCGTTCAAAGCAATTAGACCTATAGCTGCATATTTTAAGAAGCTATGGATGAAGAAATTGCACTACCCTATTCTTTCAAGAAGATTGGATGAACTGTTTATCCAGTCTTCTTGAATTACCAAAAAACTTCAATTTAAAACATAACTGGAATCGATATCACACCTGTTAAAAGAAACATATTATTAGTTGTAATACAAAAGATGTGACAAACAGCAATCATTATAAGCGATCCAGAAATTAAAAAAGAGCAGTTGACATTTGTGAACCAGCTTATTTATCAAATTAATAGTTACTCGCCAAGAACAGAAGTTAAATGGGCTATTGTTAAGAATGGGTACATTGTAATTTTCCCAATATTTGTTGTTGGGGATTGTAATAAAACAAACGAAAAAATTATAAAAATATTAATATATAAAGATTTGAGAGGTAAGGACTTCTATCATGAGAAATATCACCAATATAAAGCGCATAGTAATTACAATTGTTGCAATTGCAATTGGCTACTTTGTGTTTCAATCTATTACTTCATCAGCTACAGCTGTAGCTAAGCAAGAAAACCCAGTGCAGCTAGTAAGCACTCAACTCGAAACTGAAATAAAGAAAGCAGTACCAGTTCGACTTAATGGTCAAGAGAGAAAAGTGGCTTATCTTACTTTTGATGACGGTCCAGGAAAGTATACGGCACAGTTACTAGACATATTAAAGGAAAATGATGCAAAAGCAACATTTTTTCTAATTGGTGAAAATGTAAAATCTTATCCTAATTTAGTAAAACGAGAAGAAGCGGAAGGTCATTATGTTGGAATGCATAGTATGACGCACGATTATAAGAAACTGTATACTCAAGGTGGCTATGTAGATGAAATGAAAGAGGATCAAAGTATAATTGCTAGTATTCTTGGACATGCTCCAAAACTAACACGTCCACCATATGGTTCCATGCCAGGATTACATGAAGAACTTCGTAATAAAGTTGTAGAAGACGGTCTTAGAGTATGGGATTGGACAATTGATTCATTAGATTGGGAATATAATAGTATAGCAATTGATACTGCGAAAGCGAAAATTGTTCAAAATGTGCTGGCTGGTGCGACAGATCCAAAAGAAGTTATTTTGATGCATGACATTCATCCACAGTCCGTTGCTGCAGTACCTGCTATTATTAAAGGTTTAAAAGAAAAAGGGTATGAATTTGAAGCATATCATGAAGATGATCATTTCCCATTGAACTTTATGCATGATAAACGTATGTAACATAGGAGGAATTGACATTGACTTACAGGAAAGTGGCGTTAATTGGAATTATATCAATTGGATTTCTTGGAGGATGTTTGGGAGCACAACCTGAGGAAGAGTTATATGTTGCTTTTGAAAACGCAGCAAACCAAGAAAAAACTTTATTTGATAATGCAAAAAAATTAGAGCAGTTAGAAACAAAAGGACAGGAATTGTACGATCAAATTGTACAGGAAGGGAAAGAGCATAACGAGGCAGTAATACCAAAAATAGAACAGGCTGTTACAAATGTAGATGAACGTGAAAAAGTGTTGAAAAGTGAAAAAGATGTAATAGAAAAAGCCCAAAAAGAAACGACATCGGTTCATAATTATATAGATAAAATCGAGGACAAAAAATTACAAAAGCAAGCGAAAAAAGTAGAAGAAGTTTACAAAAATCGTTATGAAGTTTTTCAAAAAATGGATAAAATCTACAAAGAAACATTAATAACTGAAAAAGAACTTTATGAAAAGTTAAAAGAAAAAGAAACAAATCTAAAAGAGATTAGTGAGAAAGTTAAAGCTGTCAATGCATTGAATAAAGAAACACTAAAAGAAAAAGAAAAATTCAATCAATATACTAAAGATTATAATGAAGGAAAACTAAGATTCTATAAAGACGCGAATATTAAAATAAAAGAGCAAAAGCAAGAAAATTAATTATCAGTTTTAGTATCTTAAAAGGTTCTGGTGCAAAAATATAATTAGGAATTTGTTAAACTACATGACAGCACGGTAAGTGTTGTAAATAAAGAAGAGATGGGAACAGTGATTTTGATAAAATTTCCATTGTAGCAACATACACACACTCGTATATAACAATGATGATGGGGTGAATAAAGTGAAACAAGCAAAATTAAATATAACGTTATCCCTCATACAATTATTTACTTTAGTAATCAACCTATGTATGTGTTCCTCAACCATGAGATTTTTACCTTGGGTTGTTAAAGGTGCTGTTAGATGTTATGAAATCTTTTTCACTGCTCCTTTATTATTAATTATTGGCACCGTTATGACATACCATAATACAAGAAAAAGGCATTCTATCTTACCAATGAGACAAAGCATTTCTTTTATTACGATTATTTTTCTTGTATCCACTTTCTTATTACCTTCCACTGACGAAATTGTTATAACATCTCTTATATTTAATTTTGGAATGGTTGTCATTACGATTGTATTTTTATTAAAAGATATTTCCCAACTTAATAAGAAGATAAAATATAGGATCAAAAAAATACGGATTAGAAGATAAATACATGATAAGATCGAATAATTCAAATTTGGTTATAATGTAAATTCAATTAACTAGGAATTTTCGATTGTAACGGAATATTAATGGTTACTGTAAGTGATACAACTGTATGTGTTTATTATATTGTCAGCGTAGAGAAAAAATAAGAATATACAAGTTTTACAAGAGGAACAGTTACGTCAAGCTGTCTAGTAGACAATACATTTGGAGGATTTTATATGTTAGAAAGTTTATTGTTTTTCTTTGCCATTGGAATTGCATGTGAGCTTGCAGCAATTAATCGAAATGGTCGTAAGAAGATAAAACAACAAGCTGAAATGATACAGCTTTTAAAAGAATTACATGAAAGAAAAATATAATGAAAAGACGACCGGGCATTGAAGTGATCCCAAAAAGTTAGACACGTTATTTCATTCATAAATGGAAATTAATCGAACATAATATCTAACTTCATATTGATTAGTTACACATAATAATCATAGTTAAAGTGGGATTATCTAAATATAAAACATTTGTAATGTAACATAATAACTTTTGTGCATCGTTTCCCTGTATTTGGATATGTAAAATCACATAAAAAATAGACGTATCAACTGCTAATGAACGTCTAATCCCAAAGATTTTTCCTTATTCTATATGTTAGGGGATTCATATGGATTTTTGATGAAATAAGGGCATTATGGATACCTTTTTAGAAGATATTGCATATGTTTGGTTATATATTGATATCTATCTTTCAATTAATTAAGATGGTTTCCTGCCATCCCTTGTCCGAAGTCAATACAGCTCCCGCCTACTCTATTCGCGTTCCTTGAGGAAGGAGTCTTCTTGGTTAAAATGATAAAAAAACACTCGTTCTGATTAAGGACGAGTGTTTTTTTATTAGGTTATCTAACAGGTATAAACTTCCATGAGCTAGGTTTTTGTTTTTTTTCACCTAGTACAATCCAATTTTTCTTTGCATTTATATTTTCATAATTTAATGGATAGTCATCTGTAAAAATATTATATTCTGTAGGATTATCCAGGTTAATTTTAATTTTAAAATCAGCTAAACTATCAGATTTTTGAGCAAGGTGAATCCAACTAGAATAATTAGACCAATTTAAATATTGAAATTGGTCGTAATTTGAGTGCTTCATGCGAAGATATATGCTCTCCCCGTGGTGTAGCTTTGCATCATTTTCTTTGTAGAATTCAAATTCCATAGGTGTACCAGATAAACCATTGTTTTCTTTATTTGCAAGTGTGACATAATCGTAACGATTTGCTACATACCATTCAAATGTTAAACTTTGATAAGGAGATTCACTTGGTACGATATAATAGTTTTTCCCTGCTTCTATGACGTTTCCTTCTATATCATAGATTAATGCAGTCTCTATACTTGGAGCTTTCACATTTTCAGTAAAAGTTTTAAACCAAAGATTTAAAAAACCTGCTGTATTACGCTGAGCTTCTCCTAAGCTTCGCTGCACAGCTGGGGTAACCATTTCTTGCCACAATTGTGCCTTACCACTATTATAATACTTAAATGTTTTATCATTAGTAATATTTTGGATTTCAGGTTTAGCTACTCGAGCTGCATAATCAATCCATTCTTCAGGTGTGGATAGAGAATTGTTATAGTTCCCTCCAGTATTGACTGCAAATTGATTTTGAATGGTTGTAACATAATTTTCAAAGTAGCTATGATATTTTATAGCTCTCGTATCAATTGCAGTAAAATTTGCTGCATGCATAGGTTGAGTAGCATCTGTAAAGTAGTGCGTGGCTACTCCTAAGTAATAGAAAGCTTTTTCATAGTCCTTATTTCGTAAATGTTCTCCAGATTCATAAAAGTATTTCTTACCTTGTGTAAGAGCCGTTGGATTTGTTTCTCCTCTATAATTTTCTTTAGTATCAGGATCATAAAAATGAGATTTCCATCCGCCTTTAAAAACGCCGCCTATTCCTGTTCCACCATCGTTAAACTCTGCATTATAATCTGCATCATATAATCCTTTAGAAAATAGATCTTTATATTGTGGATAATTTAAAAAGTCCACAGCCTGCTTATTTGCTTCAATATTAGATTCTGTTTTCATAATTTCAATAGCTTGTTTTGCAATCCATAAATGTGTACTTTTATCAGAATGATACGGAGCTTCTGCAGACCATCTTGCAGTAATAGGATCATTCTCATTTAAATCAATTTGATCGAGATGAGCATAACTACTTTGAGGACATACTCCTAAAATAGTTAAAGTCACTCCAGCTATACATAGTGTTGGTACGATTTTTTTCATTTTTTATTCCTTTCTAAATATAAAGATTCTTATGCGGATATTCATCTTATTAACGACAGTTAAATAGCTCTGATAAAAGAACGATTAGCAAAGGTTAACTGCTTAATTTCTCTCTTAAAGGAATACCACCATACATCGATTAAATTAAAAATTTTAAATTGATCCTAAACAATAATTTTCCTTCTCTACATCTAGTTATATATAAAAGTACGTCTTATTTAAACATGTTTTTTTATGCAATTTCGCATATCCAAATATAGGAAATCGAATAACCTTCCATTTATTATATTAATGAAAGACCGTTGTCTCTAGACTGTACCCCTGCTATTTCTCTATTTTTCCACTTTGGATAAATTTCTTCCACTTTAATGAAATAGCTCATACTTACCAAGATTCCTTTCCCACCTGAAATTGATAAAAAGACATCTTCATTATTTGAAGATGTCTTTTTATTCACTGCACTGAGTCACAATTATTTTAGTACCTTTTTAAATTTGCGACCAAAAGTAATTACCATACCTGCAAGAACCATCAATATGCCCAATGCTGTGCTGTTATTTGTACTTGCACCCGTTTTTGGAAGCTCTTTATATGCATCTTCTTTTTTATCAGAAGTATTATTGATTGAGATATTACTGTTGCCAGTATCAGAGCCATTACTGTTGTTAGTACCAGTAATGCCATTATCAGCACCAGCACCATTACCATTGTCTTTATCTTGCACAACCACTTTTTGTATTGTAGTTACCTCATTACCACCGGAGTCACGAACAAGGAATTTTACTTCGTAAGTACCAGTTTTAGATGTATCTACTTCACCAAATTGTATTACTTTATCAGTAATATCGCCATCTTCTTTATCAATGGCTTTAACCCCAGACATTGGATCGAATTTAACTCCAACTGGTACTGTAGTTTCTGAAGGTACAGTTAACTCAGGCCCTTGAATTTCAACAGGTTTTTCTTTTTCTTTTTCTTTAACTGTTACAGTTTGTGTTTGAGTTGCCAAATGACCTGCAGAATCTTTAACTTTGTAATTTAAAACATACGTACCTGGTTTAGTAGTATCTACTTTACCGTCAACTGCTACTTTAGAAGTAATATCTCCGTCTTCTTTATCAGTAGCAGACACTCCTGACATTGAGTCAAACGTATCTCCTACATGTAACGTAGTTGTAAATGGTACTTTTAACACCGGAGCTTGGTCTTCCGAAGGTTTTTCTACCGCTTTAACAATTACAGTACGTAATTTAATTACTCGATGACCTTTAGAATCTTCCACAACATACTTGATTTTGTAAGTACCCTCTTTATCAATACCTTGGTCTCCGCTATATGTTACTTTAGAAGTGATATCACCATCTTCTTTATCGATAGCTTTAACCCCACTCATTGGGTCGAATTGATCACCAACTGTTGATACTGTTTCTTCCGGTACTGTTAACTCTGGCTCTTTGTCTTCAGCAGATTTTTCTTTAACTGTTATAGTTTGTGTTTGAGTTGCCAAATGACCTGCAGAATCTTTAACTTTGTATTTAACCGTGTAAGTGCCAGGTGTATTTGTATCTACATTACCTTCATATTTTACCTCCGACGCAATGTTACCGTCTTCTTTATCCGTAGCACTTACATCTTTCATTGGATAGAATTTATCTCCTTCAGTAATTGTCGTTTCTGAAGGTACTTTTAGTACCGGTGCTTCATCTTTTGTTTCTTCTTTCTCTTTAACCGTTATTTCTTGTTTTGCAGTTACTTTATGACCTTTAGAGTCTTTAACTGTGTAAGTTAAAACATACATTCCTGGTTTAGTAGTATCTACTTTACTGTCAACTGTTACTTTAGAAGTAATATCTCCGTCTTCTTTATCAGTAGCAGACACTCCTGACATTGGGTCGAATTGATCACCTACATTCATTGTTGCTCCAACAGGTACTGTTAATTTCGGTTCCATATCTGGAGTTTCTCCGCTTTCTTCCACAATTACAGGTTTAGAATCAGTTGCTTCCCAAATAGGAGCGGCTAAAAGTGGGTACTTCAACTCTTCTATTTTTTGTCTTGTTTCTGACGATGCCATAAGCCCCCATTTATCAAAGAACGGAAGTAAATTTTGTTTTGCAACCTTGGATGTATTGTAAATAAATGCTTGCATTTTCTCGTCACTCGTTTGAGGAAGCTCTTCTTTCGGGATTGCACGGTATAATTGATGTAATTTCGGATAAAATTCTTCTCCAAAAGCTAAGTCTAATTGCCAAAACATTGCTACTTTCACAAAAACATCATTAATTTTATTATAATCTTTTTCGGATTGAGGCTTATTTAAATAAGTAAACGCTTTGTCATATGTTCCGCCTTCTAATCTCGATTTATTTCCAAAAGTCCGTTGTACGGACAGACTATAAATATTTGTAGTAACTTCTGATAATCCATCCCACATCCACGGAAGTTGTTGCCTTTGATGTCCCATTTCATGCCAAGGGCCCCATCCATTTTCAGTGAAGTCTTTTACGTTTAGTACATGTTGAATCGCATCTCCCACATATGCTGTTCTACCAGGATACGCATACATATAGTAATCAGAGCGATTATCTTCTACAAAGTGCACATAATGCTTGTCCGCTTCTACTTCAGACAAACCAGAAACCCGGTCTTGAATTCTGATAGCTTCATCTAATTTTTGTAAGAGTTGTACAGGATCTGTGTTAGAGCCTATTAAATATTTTTTCACTCTTGCAGGACTTGCGGTTATGAGTGAACGTTCCCCTTTTAGTTCTACCGCATGGGCATCAGGATATTTATTTAGCATGTCTACTAAATCTTGTTGCGTATGTTTTCCTAACTCAAACAGAGGGGTAATTGTTCCGCCTGTTTTTATCTCCGCTTTTACTGTTCTACTTTGCCCAGGATTATAAAAATAAATCATTCCACCAGTTGGGGATTCAATTGTATTTTCTCCTGGTTTTAAATTGAACGACTTTATGAGCGAATCTTGATTCCATGCACCATCGTATGAGTATGTTCCTATATAAGCTCGAATAGTCTGTGTTCCTTCTACTTGAATGGTTATTTTTTCATTGGGACTTGCATATAGTCCAGTTGGTTCATAGGTACTAAATCTAAACCATCGTCGATCCATATCTCTAATTTTCTCTGCATCACCCTTGCCTGGGACATAAAAAACGTGTTCAGTCGTTACTTGTTGTTCCTCAGCTGCAACTGTTGTGATTCCTGTTATTCCTCCTATAAATGGAGAAGCAAGTACATTTACAGCTATCAATGTTTTAATGGCTATTCCTTGCTGTCTTTTTTTCGTATCTTTTTTCATTTTGCATCACAGTCCTTTCTGTAGTTTTACAAGTTTAATAGTTCAATACATATTAATAAGTTTTATATAAACATTTTCACATTAGTGAAATATAAGATATAAGTATAAATTGAGGAATTGGCCAGGGCTTCTTCATGTTTGGTACAAGCTGAAAACAAAGAGAGAAGGTGAGTGCATGTCACCTTTTGTTCTGAGTGGTAGGGATTTGTAAGCCAAAAAAATAATTACCCTTAATAACAAAGAAAATTCTGAAAAATATTCTTCTACAAAGTTTTTCTACGGTCTATTTTCCATTCTTTTTTGTCACTTTGAGCTTAACATCGACTATATAATATGACAATTAAAATATTACATTTTTCGTTAAATATCGACAAAAAATCCCTTCATTACATCTTTTGATTGGATGAAGAAATAAATCATTGTTTTGAACACATAAAAAAAGACTGTAGCAAACATTAAAATACTTTTGCTACAGTCTCCATTCATCTTTCAATTAGTTATTATATAATTTTATTTCTGAAGCTGAAGCAAATCCACCGCTTCCTGATACCACTTCAAGCTTTACATACCCGGCATCTACTTTACTGAAACTTGCATTCTTTGTAAGTTTATTATTTTCCCAATTTCCAGTAGCGACCTTTGTAAAGTTAACTCCATCCAAACTTGTGTATATATTATAACTAGTTATGTTACCATTATAACCACCATCTTGTCTGGGAACATAAGCTAATTGCGATATATTAGTAATTTCCTTAAGCTTTATCGTAATGTATGGAGCTTTATCACTTCCATCCCATAACGTATGCCACATTGTCGTAGAGTTCCCATCAACTGCATTTGCAGCAGCATCACCCTTTGCATTTTGTTGACTTGAGAAACCTGAAACCGATAAACTTGTATGCGGTATCAATCCTAATACAGCAGTATCAGTAAACTTTAAGTTAACAGCATCACTTGCTGGATTTGAACCAACAGCAAACTTTCTAACTGTTAAAGTAACATTTCCAGTTAAATCCGGTAAATTAGGAGCAGCTGGATTATATTTTGTCCAATTCGAACCTTGATCGATGCTGAATTCCATCGTACCGTCTATACCAAAAACTAAATTCGCATCATCATTTGAAGAAACTTTAACTTTACCAGCTTTTTCAATAGGAATTAATAAAGGCTGCTCTGTTCCAATCACTCTTGTTAAAATACCATTCGTTGAATTGATTGCTGAGATTTCTTCATTGCTAAGAAGCATATCATTGCTTGTAGCAGCTTTATACGTTTTTCCACCATCAATACTGTATTCCGTATCAGCTTTAATTCCCATTAATTTTCCTGCATTTTCTCCATCAAAGCTAAAAGTAGCAAGGCACAACCCTAAACTTGGCATTTGGGCTTTTATATTATTAGCTACTTGTTTTTGATTGACATTCGTTATTGTGGAGAATGCATTTAATATATTTAAAGTATATTGCTGAATCTTAGCTCTATCACCTGTATTAAGAACATGGCTTCTAATTTGAGTAAGAAGATCCATCATAGGTCTTGGCTCATTAGCAAAAGCAGAAACTATACTGTTATTTAATTCTTGCCACATAGCATCTGTTACATTTTGATTTTGCAACGTGAAAGAAACGTAATCTTTCCATACTAAAACATTAGTTGGTAGCATTTTAGTAGCTGTTTTATAAATTGCACTTTTCTTAGCTGGTGAAGATAGCGCTTTCGCTAACCAGCGTAATCGCTCTGATTGATTTAGTTTTACTGAATCACGTGCAGCATCTTCAAATAGTAACATGTACGGTACTTGATTTTTCAGGCTATTATCTGACCAAGGAATAACAGTGACATCATGACGATTTGATTCACCCCATCCGGATATATCATTTCCTAAATGCCAAGAAGATTGGTTGTCATTCCATATGAGTGCGCAATGTCCAGGTTGTCCAACAGGCATCGCTGCCACACCAAAGGCTTGGCTTACTTGCGTACCAAACTTTGAAATATTACCGCATACCCCGCCAAATCTGTAAATGGAAGAAAGATTCCAACCTAAACCGTAGAATGCATCATTTCCAGCGTGAATGCTAACTCCATCTTTGTTATGTTCTGCATATTTAATTAAATATGCACTTTTCCCTATCTTATCTTGGCTTTTAAGATCTGGATGTTCCGTATTAATCATATTTCTTGCCCAAGTTAAATCTTCTTCAGGTGACCAAGTATTCACTACTAATCTTAAATGCCAAACATCATATGTTCTAAAGCAAGGAAGTAACTCATTATTTTGATCTGCTGATTTATAATGTTGATACCTCGTTAATGGATTAATAGGTTTATTGTTTGTCCAATATTTTATAGGTTCAGCATGAGCTAACGATGTAGCTATAGCTAATTTTAAATACAATCCTTGATGAGAATCTGCATCCGCATTCCATATTGTATTCCATATCTCAAGTGCATTTACAGGATTGTTTCCTGTGGGACTGCCACCTTCAAGGTATGTATTCATCACATCTGTATTTTTCATAGTCCAGCTAAGAAATTTCTGATGCTCAGCATCTTTTTTAGCGAACGTATTCATTGCTGCAGCACCTGTTTGTGAGATCAATTGCCACTGAGCCAAAGCTACTGCAAATCCTGGGTCTGCAAGCTTATTTTGTAAACCCGCTCCAGTGATATTTCCAATTTTCACATTCAGATACACTGTGAGATAACTCAAATGACCCTCAAAATTTCCATTTGCAATTGCCTGATCTGTCTTTTGGTTCAATGTTTCTAGATTGAATGTTTCTTGATTGGATGGCACCGTTGCAGCTGAAACTTTTGTATACGGAATCGTAGCAACACTCCCTAAAATAATTGGCATAGTTAATAATAAAGATGAAATCTTTTTCAAAATAAGTCCCCCTTGTTTTGTTTTTGACCTTTGACTGCTGCATTATCTTCCTTTATATAAAATAAGTCCCCACACCTAAAGGCATGAGGAATTAAACAGCCAACATGAATAAAATTTGGTAGTTTCCTAACCTTTCGGAAACTGGCTGACATAGTGCAATACACCTTAGTCCCTATAGCTTTGCGCCATTAAATTTCACTAATTTTGCCTTTATCGAATTTCATTATCGGATGGAATCATAACAAAATTCAAAATATATTTATATATTTTGAAACTTATTAAATCAAATTTCATTTAATAATGTGGTAATCCTTAATTAAGGAAAAAATTCTTCTATAGTTTTTTACTACTAGTTATTATCGTTACGGTTCATCGTGTTACATCTAAAATGATAAATAAAACTTTCACGAAAAAAACGAAAGAGTAGAGATGGAAAGTGCACAAACAAGAAGAATATGTTGATTCTGAATTTTCAGAAAATTAAATCCGAAGGAGTTTGTATCCACACTCTCTATAATTAAGATTTTATCACTAAAAATAAAATAAAACAACAAAATTCGCATAAATCCGACATTTTTTCGTGAATTAAAGGAGTACGGAAACGATTCAAAGAATAACCCACTACATCTGAAAAATCCTCCAATTTCGGCGGGTGTTTTTTCTTATACTTTGTCTTGTAGTTTCCTATATAAAGCTGATCTTGCAACGTTGGTAAGTTCACAAATTTGTTTCACTGTCATATTTCCTTCTTCATATAGCTTAAGTGCATAATTCATTCCAGCATGCTTTTCATGATATTTTTTAACTCGTCCTTGGTACTTCCCTTTCTTTTTTGCAAGATCAATTCCTTCGCGCTGACGCATGCGAATTAAATCACGCTCCAATTGATTTACTCCACCCATTACTGTCATTAAGAAATGACTATATGGATTTTCTTCAGATAAATCTAACCATTTATCTTTTAATGAGTTTAAGTTAGCCTTTTTATTTTTTATGTAACAGATTCAAATAAATCCCTCGTACTACGAGTAATCCGAGTTAAATCTGTTACATAAATCGTATCGCCTTCCCTAAGATCATTTAACATGTTTTGAAGTTCAGCTCTGTCTTGGGTAGCACCTGATACCTTTTCTTCATATATAATGCTCATTCCAATTTCCTTCATTTGTTGTAATTGTCTCTTTGTGTTCTGATCAACAAAACTTACTCGAACATAACCTATTTTTCTCATATTTTACTCTCCTATTTTGAAACAAATCATATGGGACACCTTGAAGTACCGTTATACCAAGTTCAATTAAACATCCCAATAGGCTTTACCCAATTGAGATAACTCTTTTTAAAGTGTTATTAAATTCTGTATGCAAAGCTGTATTTATATGATTAATTACCATTTTATCGATATTTTATGGCGAATAAGAACAGTTACCCTTTCACTAGGCCGTTTATTAGGAAGAAATCTTTCTGATATGATCCGTACTCATGAAAAAACTTATCAAAAACGAAATGGTTATTGGGGGAATTATTAATAACGAGTGCTATCTATGCATCTCATTTCGTTTTCAAAAAATATTTGGCCATAAAAAACTGCACGTTCAATTGTT
>NZ_QKQR01000030.1:0-351358 GCF_008042305.1 Bacillus sp. AY18-3
GTACTATTACATACAAGTGAGTTACTAACATATCGTATTTAAAAAAGAGAAAAGACACCATTTAAGGTGTCTTTTCTCTTTTTTATGCCATATACTTTTTAAGCCTTTTTTATCTTTAAACAATTTGTAGAAATTAATACAACTCGAACATCTAGCCCGTTATATGTTCGAATATGTAATAAAAATTATATAAATTAAGAATGTATTTTAGATGATTTTATTGATAAACATCAAGGTATCTTCGCCTCCTCCTATCATAATAGCAATGTTTCCTTGCCTATCTCTTTTATTAATTTATAATATAATTACAGTATGTGAAATTATATTACATGAACTTTAAAAGCGAAGTGAAAATAACCGTCACTTCGCTTTTTGCATTTATAATCCGTATTTAAATTACTCAATTCTATATATACTTCCACATTATTTGCTTTTATTTAATTGGTTTCTCCGTTTTTAAGACTAGTGAACTTAATGCAGGAACTTTAATTTTATTATCATGGACAACGTAAAGTGTTTTACTACCTGCCTGTTTTCCGTCTACTAGTACTTTCCACGGACCTTTCGATGGAAGTGTTATGTCAACGGCTTCCCTATTTGCATTGTGAGTCACCATAAAGTATTCATTTTTATTCCCATTTCCCTTTATTGAATAAGCCACAACATTTTTAGGAGTATCCATAAAAGCTATATGTTTTTTTATTTGTTCTGCAGATGTCATTCGAAAAGCTGAGTACTTTTTGCGTAAATCTATTAAGCCCTTCATATATTCTACCTCATTATTAAATGCTGCACGGCGCAACCAGTCCATTTGGTTAATTGAATCAGGAGATTTGTAACTGTTATGATCACCATATTTCGTACGCATAAACTCTTGTCCTGCATGTAAGAATGGGATACCTTGTGATGTTAATAAAATCGAAGAAGACAATTTGTGCATTTGTTTTCGCACTTCTTCACTATCACTCGAATTAGTCAACTCAAGTTTGTCCCATAATGTATGATTATCATGTGCTTCCACATAAGTTAGCACCTGCTCCGGATCTTTATACGTAGACGAATTTATATCGTAGTCAATGCCTGCCGTAATCCCTTTTTTAATACGGTCTTCCATGTTTTCCTTTCCATTTACAAATCCATTTTCCTTTTCCTCAAATACACTACCTTTTAATCCATCACGTATATTATCGTTAAAATGAGCAATCCCTTTCATTTTTACTGCATTTTTTTGATTTGCTTTCAATTCAGCAGCAAGAGGTGTATTTAAATCCCAACCTTCCCCATGAAGTATAATAGAAGGGTCAATTTGATTAACAGCTTTACGTATTTCATTCATCGTTTCATAATCATGAATACCCATTAAATCAAAACGGAATCCGTCTAAATTATATTCTTTTGCCCAATATGTGACGGAGTCAACCATAAATTTCCTCATCATTTTCCGTTCTGAAGCTGTATCATTTCCTACTCCAGTTCCATTTGCAAATGTTCCGTCTTCATTGTAACGATAATAATAACCTGGAACTAACTTATGAAAATTAGATTCAGCAGCGTTATACATATGGTTATATACTACATCCATTACTACACGAAGATTATTATCATGCAGTGTTTGAATCATTTGCTTTAATTCGGTTATTCGAACAGTTGGTTCATATGGATTTGTAGAATAGGATCCTTCTGGAACGTTGAAGTTTTTCGGGTCATATCCCCAGTTATATTGTGGTTCGTTTAAATTCTCTTCATTTACTGAAGCATAATCAAATATCGGTAAAAGCTGTACGTGCGTAACACCAAGATCTTTCATATGATCAAGTCCTGTTTTCACATCTTTAGGCCCTCTTGTTCCTTTTTCTGTTACCCCTAAATATTTTCCTTTCAGTTTAATACCGCTTTCGGGCTGAATAGAAAGATCACGTACATGCAATTCATAAATAATTGCATCTTCCGGATTTTTAAATTTTGGCTTTTTGTTTGTTTTCCATTTTTCAGGAGTTGTTTCTTCTAAATCGACAACTGCACCTTTATCTCCATTTACAGAAGCAGCACGCACATACGGATCAACTGCTTCTGTCCACCTATCACCAATTTTCACCTTATACGTATAAAAGAGACCTTTTTGATTCCCTGTAAGTTCTGCTTTCCAAGTGCCTTTTTCACTTTGTTGCATGTTTATTTCAGTACCTATTTTATCGTTCCATTTTTTATATGTAACTAACTTCGCTTCACTCGCAGTAGGAGCCCATACACGGAACTTTGTATGTTGTGGTGTATATATATTACCTAAATCGTTACCACCATAATAAAATGAATGATCAAACTCCGCACTACGAATGACTTTACCGATTTCGGTATACGTATCAGCTACGTTTTCGATTTTAACTTTGTATGATTGTTTTAAATCAATTTTCTGCTCCGTAATTATTTTAAACTTATTCGTAACATTCCCACTGTTTCTATCATAAGGACTAATATCCTTAATTCTAATGCCTTCAATTTCAATTTTCCGTTCCTTAATATGAAACGGCACATTAGTCGTTACAGTAATTTCATTGAAACTATCAATAGTTGCTTTTTGAATTGATAGATCCGAAGAAGGCTTAGAAGTATATACTTTATCATCACCAGAAAGAATCCATACTTCAGCACGACCGTCCTTTATATTTTCAATCCAACGATCGCCACCATCTTTTTCCCAATCATTTGTACGAATGATAAATCCTACACGATCATAGTCACCATCTAAATTAATTTTAGCGTACTTTCCAAATTCATCTTCACCAGTAAATTCATATGATTTACCATTCGCATTTTCTCCCCATAACCAAAGGTTCCAATCCTTTGTATTTCCAGACTGTTCTTTGTAATGAATGATAACTTCAGTTGTTTTCGAATTTGAAACTGCTTTTACACTTTGAAAAGAGAAAACAGATGATAACATAACGATTATAGTAAGTAATAAAACTGATTTGTTAATTAATCTTTTTATCATTTGCACCACATACACCCTTTCTTTAAATAGTACGTACAATTTATTATGCTCGTACTAAATTACACTACTTAAATTAATCTAGAACTCTCTTTTACTTCACCCCCATATTGGCTATTTTCACATATGTATTTCAATGATCTTTTAATACGAAAACGTTTGCATTAATGTTTAAAAAAATAGATTTATTTATGTCTGCATATATTTGTAAATACTAAAAGATCAAGGAAATCATTTTAAAGCAATCGTTTGTTATCGCTTTCATTCTATAGCACTTTCTATTAAGAGGTCAATATATTATTAATTTTCTGTTTTTATATACTTTAAACCTTATATATGTGTCGTAACTTCATAAAGATATACAACTTAATTATTGCTTAGTAAGTGTATTTTCAATCATACATTGCTGTATAAAAAAACAGCTACCATCTTTAAAATGACAGTAGCTGTTTTTCATAACGTAATAATATATGAATGGAAACTATATTTCTAACTTACTTAATTTTTGCTGCATCAAATGCCTTTTGAACTGCTTGAACTTCAGCAGTATTTGCTCCATATTTATTCGTTGCCACTCGAATACATGCTGATCTCAATTCTTTGAAATTAGAAGTCATATTTAACTCATCTGTATTTGCATAATAGAAGATATCAAACATTTTATCTTCACCAATTCCTTTAACAGTTACTCCGTTATGAGTTCCACCTTTTGCAATGAGATACGCAACTTTATTAATAATGCTTGAATTAAAATGAACGCCACCTTGATCCCATCCGTTAAAATCGTTAAATTCACTGTAATCATCTGGATAAGGTACTCCAAGTGAAGATGGAACAGAAGCCGGGTTTTCCATATCACGGAAAACAGATCCAGTTTGTTCTCCCATCGTCCAGTTAAAGCTTCCATTATTTACGTATTTCTCAATAGATGTTCCCATAATATCAGATAGTGCCTCATTAATCGCACCAGATTCACCGTAATATTCAAGATTAGATTCGCTAGAAGTAACAGCATGTGTAAATTCATGGCCAGCTACGTCATATGCCTTGACGATAGGATCTCCATATACAAGCATACTTCCATTATTCGCACTTAATGCATTCTGCCAATTTTTCGGATCATTCGTATCTCCAGAATCCCAAGCGTGTACAACTGAAACTACCTTTTGTCCCTTATTATCAAAGCTATTACGCTTGTATTTATCTTTATAAAAATCAAATACTTTTGTTGCTAAGTAATGAGCACTTACTGCTTTTGGATCGTTAAATGTTGTCGAAGTACTAGTTGCTAATGTACCAGGATAATAGCTTTCTTCTTTAGTAATGTCTCTATAATTCACATCATATGTTTCGATTCCTTGCCCTCTTGTATAATCAGCAAGAGCATATTTGCCATTACTTTGTTGAGAGATTCCAAATGTACGTGATATACCTAAATCATCTTTTCCTGTTCCAGTTAATGATGTAAGATTGCTTTTTTTACTTTTCTTTAATGCTCCAACTAGTTTTTCACTTGCTTTTAAGTTAGATTCTTGTACCATATTTTTTAACATATCACCATTTTGTGCATTTACTAAATAAGTTCCGGAAACATATTTTGGTGTTGCAGCTTCAAATGTAACTTGGTATGCATTGCTAGCTTGTCCATTATTTTCATCAACAAAAATAACTTCTTTAACTTCAGGCTCAGAAATAAAATTGATATCGTTCCCGTACTTCGTATAAATATATTGTTTTGCTTCATCTTTTGATAGATTAATAGTTTTTTTCAATTCTTCTTGTTTTAAATTTTGCGCACTATCGCCTGAAATACTTTTAATAACACCGTTATTATCTACGTGTGCAGTTAATTGATGGCCGTATACTTCTTTTCCTTCGTATGTTTGCTGTATACGTACAAGTGTAGTCCCATCATATGAACCACGTTTTTGAAGAACTTTATAATCTACTCCTGTTTCTCCATTGACTTGCTTTGGAGAAAGAGCTTGTTCTGTTTTCTCCTTAAGAGCATCTTTTACTACATTCTCTGGTGTCTTTTGTGACGGTTGTGTAAGTTCACCCGAACGGAACGATTCTTCCTGAATTTGAACTTGAAGTTGATCTGTTTCCTCTGCATAACCTACTCCGTATGGTGCAACAGCTGTTAAAGCTAAACCTGTTGTTAATGCTACCTTAGTTAATGTCTTTTTGTTTTTCATTTTGTTCACCTCGTATAATTTTTGAAATAGAAAGCTTGTACAAAGTATACTTCCTGTTTCTGTCGAAAAAAAGGGAAAATACACAATTTATGTAACATTATGCAAAATTACATATATGTGGTCGATGATATAAATAAAGAACGACACATATATGTATATTAATTTCAATAAAAAAGAGCTCTTTTAGGCGCTCATCCAATTGGTTAGTTGTTAATTATCTATATTCATTCTAATCAAAGTGCCCTTACATCTAAATAACACCATAAAAACCCACTCTTTACTATTTTAAGAGTAGGTTTAATGCTATTAAAATAAAAATTGTTATAGGACATCTTATAATTTATATTACTTATTTAAACTTATATTTCGGACATGAAGTTGATTTAGGATAAAGATGGATCAAATGAATACTAACGACCTTGATAAACAAGAAAAAGAAAGTGCGTGTTTTGTTTTATGATGTATATAGTATATAAATGCTGTAGTGAAGCAGCGCATCTACAATTTAGATTTTTTAATATAATGTTGTTATGTATGTCTATAGCTGCAAAGATGGATTGTAACGTTATGAGATAGCTGAAGTCTCATATGAGTTTCAGGCTTTTTTATTTTGTCAAAAATATCTTTAATTTGTCTCCCATTTAAATATAGTAAAGGACACATCTATTGCATGTTATTAGCTCAAGGTATGTTCTTTTAAAGCATATTATAAATATGCATAGTAAGAAATAAAACCATAATTATTCAAATAAAAAATCCCCCGGATTTGTTTAATGATCCAGGGGACTTTTTATTGTTGATTCTTTATATTTCCATACCGATCACAGACTTTTTTAGGATAATGGTATGTCCAAGTTTAATAGTTCTTTGCACGAGAGCTATCTATTTTATATTTATTTAATTATCCTACTAAGTTTTTTGTAAAATTCACCTTTTCTTTTTACATGATTAAACTGATTTGGATTAATATTAACTTTTTGTGAGAGTGCTACAATCTCTTCTTTTGTAATTGAATCTTTAGTATTTATAGATGCTATATTTGTATATTTTCCATCTTCTGTTTTTGGAATTTCTAAAATCCCTTTATTCACAAGATCCACTACAGCCTTGTGCTCTGAAGAATGTGTATTCACCCCAGTAATTTTCCAATTATGCATAACTTTTGGTGTGTATATACCATTCTTTACCTCTTTTAAATATGTAATAGCAAGGTTACGAATGGTGCCACCAGTTTCCCCAAATGCATTCTCTTGTTTAGATGACCATATTTGTTCAAACTTACGCCCCTCTAAAGCTCCACCTTTCGCCTGAAGAGCCTCCATTCTATAAGCATTCATTCCCAGCGTCATAACATCTTTCGTTTTGATTGGTTTATTTGTACGAATAGAGCGTAAATTTGTAATTCTACTTCCATAGGGTTTTGTTAAGTCAATTTCGTATTTTACGCCTCCAAAGAAATCGTTCGTACTGTATTTAGAAGCACGACGGGTTTTATCAAAGCTAACTGTTACATCTCCGGCACGAGATGAATTAAAGTACCCTGCCGCCCATTCCATATAGTCTTTTAAGTCTTTCCCAGTTACCTTATATACTGTAATTTCTCCCAAAGCATATTGATAGTTATACGCAATATCTTTCTTCTTAATAGGACCTACATCCAAACGGGCATTATCGTTATCAATTTGATGGGCGACTACATCTGCTTTGCTGTAGTAGAGCATGACTTCATGAAAGAAATCTGATAAAGGTGTCTCTTGAATCTGCACACTTGGAATACCCTTTATTTCATTTTCAGGAACAAGGTTTCTACCCTTTAATTGAGCGACAACAACATTTGCATCTCCTCTCGCATACTCGTGAAAAGGTGTCAATGTGTCTTCAAGTGTAGGATCAGATAATATTGTTGTTCCATCAATATTTTTTACAGGTATAGCTGTAGCAGTTTTATTTTTTAGAACCAGCTTTCCATCTTGCTTTGTAAAAGTAAGGTCAATACGTGAGATATGTGTTCCATATTTATCTGGTTCTGTAATAATAACGCCATTTACAACTTCTTTTTTAACAAGTTTATGCATATGAGCTGCAAAAATAGCACTTAGTTCCGGACAAGCATTCGCAATATCTTGAACACCAGTACCAGGGATTCCATTCTCATTTTCTAGTCCCATATGCATAACGCCTACCATTACATCTACTTTACCTTCTAATTCTTTAATTGCCTTTTTTGTCTCTTCTACTGGATTTTTCACAACTAAACCATCCAAATGATCTGTCCCTTTTTCAAAATCACTAATCATTGGTGTATTCATACCAATAATCCCGACTTTAATTCCACCTTTTTCAACAATCGTATATGCAGGCAGAAAACGCTCTCCATTTTCCTTATAAATATTTCCTGCTAGTGTCTTGCCCTTATATTGCTCACTAACTTTTTTCAATGTATCTAATCCAAAGTTAAATTCATGATTTCCAAATGCCCAGGCGTCATATTCCATTGCATTCATCGCTACCATCATTGGCGATTGTGGCTGATCATTGAATAACTCTACTGAATTTCCTTGAATTGTATCCCCAGCATCTACTAATATGGTATTGGGATTTTCTTGACGCACCTTCTTTATAACCGTATAAAGCTGCGTTAAACTTCCACTCGTATTTGCACCATCAAGCGCATAATCCCAAGGCATAAATCTACCATGAATATCGGCAGTACCTAACAGTGTAATATTAACATCAGATTCCTCAGCTTTTGAGATAGATGGTTTGACTGTTACTGCTGTTCCAAGAAGTATAAAAATAACAAAATAACATAAATAGTTCTTCCATTTCATTTTTTGCATAATAACAATATTTCTCCCCTTTTTGTACTTTCATAAAGTTGCTTGAACTTTAAAAATGTAACTTATTATTCGGAAAACTTCAACTGCAAAAGAAAATTTTGGAGGTGGTTCTGCTGTGAAAATATAGAGAATAAAATGCATATACCCCCTAGCAGAATAGTATTTACTTCTTACTCCAACGTGTGAAGAGCGCTAAACCAACGGTAGATGTATATGTACTGTCAAAATTATGGACATATAACTCATTTCCGGAAATCATTATAACTTAAAGATATAGTGTGTAATGCTGATTACATTTTCGGATTTCATTGCTAATTTATTTCCTTCTAAATGAAAATGCTGAGATCACTTCCAAAAATAATAACCCCGTTCTTCATTTAAGACGGGGTTCCACTTATACAACAATTCGGATTCAGTTTTTTTCGAATATTCGTTTCCTATTCAAGAGTAAGATCTGCTAGTTTCGTATTTTCTTCTGCTTATCAGGACTTATATTTTATCACTCGAACCCTTGATGCTTTCCTAAATCGCTCAATAAATAGATAATAATTTTTACTTTTCAACTTCACAAAGCAATTTTACCTCTTTGATTTGTTCTATATGACGTTGTTCATGCAAATAGATTAATTCTATCCACTGATCAAGAAGTAATTCTCCAAGAGCTGGATGCATCACTGATTTTTTTGCCAATTTAGATTCATCTTCTATTGTACTCAGAAAACGCATCAATGCTTTTCTAGAGTCGTTTAACAAATCAACCATTTGCAGCACTTCAAATGGTTCTATACTTGGTTCAATCATTTCTGGTGCTATAAATTTTATTGATCTATCTAATACAATAGTATGAATTTCTTTACGCTCATTTTGGAAACTATCCATCTTTTTTAATCCTGACAAAATAACCGTTATAACTCTCTCATCTAATAAAACTAAGTGATGACAAACTTGTGCTATACTCCATTTATCCTTATCTGGTTTTCTATTAAATTGAGTATCACTTAACAAAGTAATTTCCTCAAATAATTGATTTCTCGTTTCATAAAATTTGTCCTTTACAAATGTATTCATGTGAATTCTCCTTTCATTAGAACCTATATACTTAGATTCCTGCGTTAGAAATATTCTCTATAGAAGAAAGATTTTCCTTCACTACTGTTTCTCTAATTCACGACTAAATATATGAGTTTTCTCAACATCCTTGAAGATTTCCTTGAGGTTATCATGTGCTGCAGCTACACCATAATACTTTCCACCGAATCCTTTCAATACAACTACATAAAACGTTCCTAATTATCAATCTAGCATTAAATAAATGTAAAAAATGCCCCTATTCATTCATTTTTCATGCGTATGTATGTACATTTGTTAATTTATTCGATATATTATGTGTATTGAATGATTACGAAAAGCTTATTGGTCGCTAAAAAACACCTTATATTTTTATATCCGAGAAAACTACAAAGTGTATAAAATTCCATTTGTCAAATGAATTTAATGCGGAAGGAGGTTTGTGGTTACTTCATCGGGATATAACCATCAGTTTTGAACTGATAAAAATATAGGAGGCGACATAATGTTTCGTACGATTTCAAATTTCATGAGAGTAGCTGAGATAAGAAACAAAATTCTTTTTACACTAGCGATGCTAATTGTTTTTCGAATTGGCACGTTTATTCCAGTTCCTCATACTAACGCAGAGGTATTAAAAGTACAAGATCAAGCTAACGTTTTAGGTATGCTAAACGTATTTGGCGGAGGAGCACTGCAACACTTCTCAATCTTTGCTGTAGGTATTACACCATATATTACAGCTTCCATCATAGTACAATTACTACAAATGGACGTTATACCTAAATTTTCGGAATGGGCAAAGCAAGGAGAAATGGGCCGAAAGAAATCAGCTCAATTCACTCGATACTTTACAATCATTCTCGCATTCATACAAGCCATTGGGATGTCTTATGGTTTTAATAATATAGCAGGTGGACAATTAATTACAGATCAAAGCTGGACTACATACTTATTTATTGCGACAGTTTTAACTGCAGGTACTGCATTTTTACTTTGGTTAGGTGAACAAATTACCGCTAATGGCGTTGGTAACGGTATTTCGATGATTATCTTCGCAGGACTTGTTGCGGCGATTCCAAATGTTGCGAATCAAATTTATTTGCAACAATTTCAAAATGCAGGCGATCAATTATTCATGCACATTATAAAGATGATCTTAATTGGTCTCGTAATTTTAGCGATAGTTGTTGGTGTTATTTACATTCAACAAGCTGTGCGTAAAATACCGATTCAATATGCAAAAGCTGTTTCAGGAAACAATCAATATCAAGGAGCAAAAAACACTCATTTACCTCTTAAAGTAAATAGTGCTGGTGTAATTCCAGTTATCTTTGCTTCCGCATTTTTAATGACGCCGCGTACAATTGCGCAGCTCTTCCCAGATTCAAGCGTATCACAATGGTTAGTTGCAAATCTTGATTTCGCACATCCACTTGGAATGACGCTTTATGTCGGTCTGATCGTTGCTTTCACATACTTCTACGCATTTATTCAAGTAAACCCTGAACAAATGGCTGAGAATTTGAAAAAGCAAAATGGCTATGTGCCTGGTATTCGTCCTGGTAAATCAACAGAACAATATGTAACGAAAATTTTATATCGTTTAACATTTATCGGTGCAATTTTCTTAGGTGCCATTTCAATTTTACCGCTCGTATTCACAAAAATTGCTACATTACCACCTTCTGCACAAATTGGTGGTACAAGCTTACTTATCATCGTCGGTGTAGCACTTGAAACAATGAAGACGTTAGAAAGTCAGCTTGTGAAACGTCATTATAAAGGGTTTATAAAAAAAGTAAATTAAGTAAAAAACACAGTTGGTTATTTTTCCAACTGTGTTTTTGATTCTACTACATTTCCTTCTCAAATAATTTCCCTTGTTTGAAATAACTCCGGAGTGTGGATCGATTAGCTAAAAATACACCAACCAAAATAAAACAAGCACCTATTCCCATTGTAGGGTTTAAAGGTTCTCCTAATATGATATATCCTACAATAATAGCAATTAACGGTGATACATATAACCACGTTGACGGGAATACAGGATTTGTTTTTGATAAGAGCCAATAATATAATCCGTGCCCACCAATTGAGCCGATAAAGATAAGATATAAAATAGGCCACTGTACACTCCATGAAGCTAATACAGATACATTCGGTTGTTCTACTATGACGGATGCGATTAGTAATAATACCCCTCCGTAAAACATTTGAATACCATTAATGAGAAATGGTGATACACTTTGTAAATCCGAAAGTATTTCTTTTGAGCGAATAGAGCCTATTCCGTAAAATAACTCTCCTATTATTAAAACAAAACAAGCGATACTCCATATGAGACTTACTTCTTGGTGCGTTCCTGGTAAAGAAACAAAAACAACACCTATTAGTGCGATAATTAAAGCAAAAAGTTGCTCTTTTTGTAATTTTCCCTTATTTCTCTTTGCCTGTAATAATAAAATCATCATCGGCCCCGTAGCAGAAAGTACAGCAGCTAACCCTGAAGAAATATATTGTTCCGCCCAGTACAATGTAGCAAATGTCATAAACGTTAAGCAAAAACCAGCATATATAATACGTTTTGAAAATACATTTGGCATAATTTCCTTTCGCTTTAACTTAAATATAATCATCAGAATGACGCCTGCTAAAAAGAAACGAATTCCTGCTGAAAATAATGGGGGCGCTCCTGCTTCAATTCCGATTTTTATCGTTAAAAATGTTGTTCCGAAAATAATACATACTAAAATATAATTGAAAATGACCATTTTTCTTCCTCCTTTTTACTCTTAACATGAGTATAGAAGGTATGGTGTATAACAGTGTATCTATGTATATAACAGTTACTTAAAATTGTAGTTGATTCTCTTTATATTTTTCGCTTTAATAAAATAAAAACGAAAAAGGTGAAACCATGAAGATTGTCCTTCGTAAAGAATCCAACATACCGTATTACCAACAAATATATATGCAAATCGTTGAAAGAGTACAAAGTGGCATGCTTGCACATGGTGACCTCCTTCCATCTTTACGCTCTATGGCCGAAGATTTGCAGATTAGCCTATTAACTGTTCGTAAAGCATACAAGCAATTAGAAAAGAAAGAATATATACGCATTGAGCAAGGAAAAGGTGCTTATATACATAAACATGTAAAGAAAGATTCCAAACCAATTCCGTACAAATGGCAACAAACGAAAACGATTAATGTTATGAGATCTCAATATGCAATGAATCAGCACCGAAAATATTACGATTTTTCACAAGCGATTTTGTATCCTCGTTTATTGCCAAATCCATTCTTAGCAGACGAAATGCATAAAATACTTCATAAAGACCAGATGATCCTAGCAACTTATGGGCCAGTACAGGGTGATTATGAACTGCGAGTTGAAATAGCAAATTACTTAAGTGAACACCAGAATTTAGTGACCGATCCATCTAAATTATTAATTACAAGCGGAGCACAACAAGGAATTGATTTAATTGCTCAAACATTATTAAAACCTGGTGATATTGTATTAGTGGAAAGTCCTTGTTACAGTGCTGCGCTTGATATTTTCATCAATAAAGGTGCTAAAATTATACCAGTTTCTCTTGATAATCATGGAGTTCGCTCCGACTTAATCGATGATATTTGTCAAAGTAAAAATCCCGTATTATTGTATACGAATCCAACTTTCCAGAACCCGACAGGTACAGTAATGAGTAATGAACGGCGAATGGAACTTATAGAACTAGCAGAGCTATATGAGTTTTTTATAATTGAAGATGATTCTTTCGGGGAAATATATTTTGAGGGTGCTACTATTTCCTCTCCTATCAAAAATTTTGATACGAATGGTCATGTAATATATATAAAAGGATTTAGTAAAACGTTAGCACCAGGATTGCGTATCGCATCTCTTATTGCCGATGGGCCTATTTTTGAATGGTTATATGCTGTAAAAGGTTCAATGGATATCGGTAGTCCTTTATTAACGCAAAAAGCACTCCTTCCTTTTTTACGTGCAGAACGTATGAAAAATCATTTAGAAAAATTACGTACGGCTTTACAAATTAGACGTGATATAACGATTGATATGTTATCACCACTTAAAGAATTACGATTTGAAATACCAAATGGTGGCTTTAATTTATGGATTACACTTCCTGATTCGATAGATCCCTTTACCTTATTACAAAAAGCAAATGAAGTAGATGTCTCTTTTTTACCAGGAACAGCTTGTCTATTAAATACAGATATAAGTAATAACCAATTACGGATTAGCTACTCGATGTTAAATGAAAAAGATATGTTGATTGGTTTAGAGAAATTACATGATACAATACGAAACTGTATATTATAGAAATAACATTACATATCCAATAAGAAATACTATCCAAAATGAAAATGTGACTTTTTGGATAGTATTTTTTTCCGCGTTTTTTGTAGTTCAACTTCACTTTCTCTACAAGCCACTATTTTCATTATCCTCCGACTTTCATTACAATTTTACCTCTAATATGTTGACCTTCACTCAAAATATGAGCTTCTCTAACCCCCTCTTCATTAAACGGCACAACTTTACTTATAATTGGTTTTATTTTTCCGTGTACAATTAATTTTGATAATGCTTCTAATTGCTTTCCGTTTGGTTTTAGCCATAAAAACCCTGATTTTATCCCTTTTACTTTTTGAATTGGCTCATGAACAATCGAAACTAACACACCACCAGATTTTATAATTTGAAAGCTTTTTTCTTGTACTTCGCCACCTATTGTATCTAATACAATATCGAAATCTGATAGTAACTCTTCAAATTTATCTTTTTTATAATCAATAACGAGATCTGCTCCTAAAGACTTTAAAAACTCTTCATTCTTACTACTTGCAGTTGTCGCAACAAAAGCTCCAAATGATTTTGCGATTTGGATTGCTAAACTTCCAACTCCACCAGCTCCAGCATGAATGAGTACTCGGTCATGTTCTTTTATTTTTGCGTAATCTACAAGACTTTGCCACGCTGTAAGTCCTGCAAGAGGAATAGAAGCTGCCTCTTCGAAACTTAGATTAGTAGGCATATAAGATACTAAATCCGATTTTACTGTAATGAATTCAGCATAAGAGCCCTTCCCTATATTTTCAGGTTTCGTAAATACTTTATCTCCTACTTTGAAGCACTCTACCTCTTCCCCAACTTCTTCAATAACCCCAGCTACATCCAATCCTAAAATAATTGGAAATGAAAATCGCAACTGTTCTTGTAAGTCTCCTTTTCTTATTTTCCAATCAACAGGATTAACAGATGTCGCGAGAATACGTATCAATACCTCGTTACCTTTAACAATTGGTTTTATAACTTCTCTTTCTTTTAATTCTTCAACATTACCATATTGATCTATAACAATTGCTTTCATTTCCATTCCTCCTTGCTATTTATTTTAATAACATACAAATATTTCTCAAAATTTTTTGCCTTGAATTATCATAAACTTATTTTTGGGGGTAATTACGTAAGAAGCGTTATGAATTCCGTAAAAAAACGTACACTCACCTTAGAATCGTTCAAAACTGTATTTTCAATTACATTCAAAAGAAATGGGGAGAACTCTATGACTGAAAAGATATTTAAAATAAACGGGATTGATATATGTACAGAAAGCTTTGGGAACCCTAAAAACCCAGCTATTTTATTAATTATGGGTGCTACGTGTTCAATGGTTTATTGGGATGAAGAGTTTTGTGAACAGTTAGCTAACACGGGGAAATTTGTTATTCGTTTTGATAACCGTGATGTGGGATGCTCTGTTACATATGAGCCTGGAACTTCCAATTATACAGTTACAGATATGGCTGAAGATGCAATTGGGGTCCTCGATGCTTATCATATTGATAAAGCACATCTATTCGGTATGTCATTAGGTGGAATGATCACTCAAATTGCTGCTGTAAAACATCCCGAAAGAATTTTAACGTTAACATTACTGGCTACAAGTGTGATAGGCTCTGACGATAACACGCGCGATTTACCTCCGATGGACGAAAGAATTTTAACACATCACGCAAATGGCACGCATTTAGATTGGACAAATAAAAATGTTGTAGCAAAATATTTAGTTTCCGGATCTCGCCTATTATGTGGGTCCAAACGAACATTTGATGAAAAAAGAGTCTATAATCAAGTAAAACAAGAAATAGAACGCGCAAACAATCTATTAAGTATGTTTAATCACGCTTTACTTCAAGGTGATGATGCTTATGAAGGTGTGCTTCACTCCATACAAGCACCTACATTAGTTATTCACGGAACAGACGATACTGCACTCCCTTTTGAACATGGTCTCGCACTTATTGATGAAATTCCTAACTCAGTCCTACTAACCCTTGAAGGCGCAGGACATGAAAATCATCCTGATGACTGGGAAGACATCATTCATGCAGTTATTGAACATACATCTAAAATATAGATAAATAACGAATAGAAGGGGCACACCATAATTTGTGCCCCTTCTATTCGTTACATGTAAAAAAGCCCATCACTGTATCCGTATGTATAGTGGTGGGCAATACTTATTTTTTCTATGTTTAAAAAAACGGACAATCTAATTGATCAACAGATTCCCATGATTTTTTTTTTATATTATCGGTGGATTTATTAGCTTCTAGTGGCACGTTTTTAAAGGGATTTACTTCGATCTTTAATAAAGATGATGGCTCCACGTATAATGAGAAAACATGGCTACTTGGTATAGCTTTTGACACATCAATATCTCCTACTTGTTTAAAGAGTTGCTGCGCTGCAAAGAAAAAGAAATTGGTTGGGTTTGATTGTTTATTCAGCCATGCAATCATTTCAGGTGATACTGATTTATGAATATTGATTTTTACTCGATCACCACGTTTATATCGCCTAGATCGCATACTTCCACCAACTAACTTATCGTTAAGTTTGTAAATCCTAACTCTTTTTGCTTATGCTCTCTATATTTTGGCGAACAAGTGTAGACTAATAATCCACGTGCATTTGTAAATAATGGATTATCTACAAAGATTACATTTGTTAGTCGTCCTTTTTGTTTTAAAATCATTTTTAAACTGTTTTTAATAATTACTGCGCCCCCGCCATAAATAAATACGTATGGATCGTCTTTCATGTCATCAATTTTGTTTATGATATCTGTTGCGACACGCGCTGCTAAACCTAATAATGCTGGTTGTGATTCTTCAACTAGTAACGCATTTCTTGGGTGCTTTTCATTTAAATAAATTTGGTTAAACTCTGTAATACTATCAATCGTCTTTGTTGGATACTTCCGATTCCATCTTGTAATAATTTGTAGTAACGTTTCTTTCACACCGTATGATAAGCCCTTACTTAGTTGTGGTCTAAAGTTCACACCTAGTGAAACTACTTCTTCTGTCGTCCCTGCACCAATATCAAAAGACAATAAAGTTTTATCAACAAAATCAATTTCTGAAACTTGATTTTGTTCACATTCTATTTTATGTTTCACTACATTTCCTTCTTCATCATATACAATGCCCCACGTACCAGAAGCGCCCTCAGGTAGGCATTTACAATATTCGATTGAAATATTAATTGTCACATCACGTCCGTTTGGATAATGGAACACAACCTTATGATTGCCCATATAACGTTTCGCATTTTCCGCAGCTATTTCTTGTGTAATAAGCTGCATAGGAAGAGCAACAGATAAATCATAACGAATATTAATATGACTAGAAGTTGGACTTTGACGCATAGCACTTACTGCTAAACCAGATAGAATTGTAATAACCATTAACTCATCAGTTGACTTATTTGATTTCTTCTCAACCTCAGTGCCTTTTAATTGGTCTTGAATGACTTTTTCCCCAACGATATACCGCACGTTATTTAACATTAGCGATGGAGAACTAATGGTCACGTCAATGTGATTTTCTAATTCAGATAATGACACATCACTCTCATCTAACAATCCTGTAGGCTCTCCTATATATAAAGAATATATACTCGGAATAAAAATAGGGTCTTGCCCTTTCACCATTAACTTCAAACCGTTATTTCCTGCATCAGCACCAGCTTTTAATAGAATAGACATAACTACCCCCTAAATTAATCTGACATCCCTTCCAAATATATGCGAGCCCATTCTTTTACATTCAAATGTAATGTAATTTTTTATTAATCATAAAAACAAAATATCATGTTCTTGCACCATTTGTGTAAAAAGTATTTGACATAAAATTTTTCCAATTTTATACTATAGATGTAAATAGTTTTTTACAACTATGGAGGTGTCATTTCTAATATGAATCGCAAAAATTACATTTTACTAACAATCGTTTTATCGTTACTTGGAGTACTTATACATGGAGTCTATAAATACATCTCTGAAGGTGCGATTTTAGGTGGAACAATCTTCGCAAGTGCAATAATAATTAGCTACCTCATCAATCATATTACGTGGGGAGATCCAAACGGAGTATCGGAAGAAAGCCAAGATGAAATGGGACAGCAAATACAATATAAAAGTTTTAAAATTGCTTATTTTGTACTTATATGTCTTATGTTTTTTGTTTTACTATTATCAGAAGGATTTGAATTCCTATTACTCGATGAAATAAAGAATCTTCCTCTTTTTATCGCCCTTTGTTCTTCATTCTTTATTTATCCTATCGTCGAACTTATAGTCGCAAAACAATATAAATAAAAAGGTGAGATTTTCTATATACAGAAAATCTCACCTTTTTATATTTATATACCCTCAACTATCGCTTTTAATTTATTCACAGTCCGCCAATTTCTTACTGTAGCTGGTGTATGTAACTTCTGAAACTGGTTCATTAATTTAGAATTTCGAATGCTATTTTTGAAAAATAAATACACAACTTTTTCATGAATATAGCAATCTTCAGTCTCATTTTTTTGCATAAGCAGCTGATCTTTTTCTTTTTCAGAAAGTTCGTTTGCTAAGAAAGCAACATGTATACTTTCACCTTCTAGCAATGAATCGGCTTCATAGGGGCATCTTTTTATCATATTTATAAATTCCTCATGTGTTCTTAACATGACTGGAACATCAAAACCAAAAACGTTTTTAATTTCCGATTGTATTCGTTTATTTAAAAAATCAACATCATTTTCAGATTCGAACACGATATTACCGCTTTGAATATATGTTTTAACTTGTTTTAACTCTATTGATTCAAACATTTGTTTTAAATCCGCCATTTTGATTACCTTATGCCCGCCTACATTGATTCCTCTTAGTAATGTAATATAAATTGTCATATCAATCCTCCCCATTTAAATGAGCCGAACAATTGAGTTGATTTTCACTCTCATATTTCTCGGATATTTGTTTTAATTCCTCTAACATATCATGTATAGATAATACCTCAAACAAAATGATAGATTCGCTTGAAAAGTGATGATGATATTGATTTGGTTTACAATGTCCTAAATCATTTTTATAATCCCAAAATTTTTTGTCTAATTCATCAATCAGTTTAAAATGTTCTTCATCTATTTCATTACAATTATTTCTTAATATAGAAATTACAGAATGAACCGTTCGCTGTAATATCTCTTTTTTATTTTGTGACCAGTCCCATGTTTCAATTGGTGCTCGAGCTAAATTATCTATATGGTAAATAATTTGCTGCAATATATGGAGTTGCTTCTGCATGGCTAAAAAGCTTCTCATTTCCTTCTTTGTATGTCGATGATATTTCCAATCTTTTTGCTCATATTGAACAAATTGTACCGCTTTATGTAATGATAAATTTAAACTAGATAGATTATGAGTTGTCTCTTTCGTTATAACTTTCCCTTCAATTAATGCATTAAGCCATTCCTCCATAATATTTGCTGTTTTAACAAATAGCTCCTCTGTACATCCCGAAATGGTTTTAAGGTAGTGTGGTGGCAAAATGAAAAAATTCACTAAAGTAGATACTATAATACCAGTAGATGTAGTAGCTAATCGAATTAAAAATGAAGTGAAATAATGATCTGCCGTAATAGGGATCATTGCAACAGCAGTTAATGTTGCGACTAACGTTCCCGCATGTAACTTTAGTTTTTGACATGTAACGATTGTAAACATCGCTGCTAACGCATAAGAAAGAGCCTGATGACCTAGGGAAAATGTGAAAGTCATTGCATACGCCGATCCAATTGTTGAAGCTGGAAAACGAATTAGCCCTTTTTTTATAGAATCCGTTGCAGTTGGCTCAATCGTTACAATAGCCGTGATGACAGCAAAAATAGTGGGTATATTGAAAAATTCACAAACTAGAACTGTAAGAAAAACTGCTATTCCGTTTTTTATCACCTTCCTCCAACAATATTCCATTTTCTAACTTGATTCATTTTGTATTTCCTTCATTTCTATTTCATTTATATATATAATCTACATTATATATCGTACTAAATAAAAAAACTTACTACTTTGTTATGCAAGAGTAAGTTTTTCTTCTCGTTATTTCATGATAGGTAAATGCATTATAATTTGTTGACCGATTGGTCCCATTCTTCTAAAGCCTTTATCTTGGAAGCCGACTTTTTCATATAAATTTTGTGCAGGAATATTTTTTTCATTCACAGCAAGTACAACCTCATTTTTTATCGGGAAATAACGTTTTACAAACTCTTGTAATAATGCCAATGATTTTTTAGCGTATCCTCTTCTTTGTCTATTGTGATTTATAGAAAACGAAGTTAAAAGTAAAGCATCTTGATTGTCTGTGAACTCCTGTACTCTATCCCCTGTTTGCAATGCGAAAAGACCAACAGGTACCCCATTGTAATCTAAAATAACAATCACATTTTTTGTTCGATCACTTTTTGCTTTCTCCAATAATTCACCTGGATCTGATGTGAATTGAACTTGTTCACTTGGTAAAGTAAATGTTTGTATAACTTCTTTATACTTCTCCTTATACGGAACTAATTGAATTTCCCCTGTATGTATGTTCATGCTAAACTCTCCCATTTTTCAACTTATTAACTTAAACCTTGCTGCGCTTTTGAATGCACTTTTCCATCTAAAAAGGTAATTTCAACTAATGAAGTTGGATCGCTTCCCTTCCATGAAAAAATTTGTTTAATTTGTGTAGAATCTTCTACACCTTCTTCTATAAGTAAATTACCTTCAAAACCAATTACATCTTTCACTTCAATATAAGTCATTCCTTCATTTATATTCGAGAAATGTTTTATATTGATAGACTCTTTCTTCTCAATTTCCAACACAGTAGAAGAAGTCGCTGTTTGTTTTTTTACTTCTTTCTTCTGTTCACACGCTGTCATACTGAAACCTAAGCATAAACTACATACTATTAATGCGCTTTTTTTCATCATAACAGTTGTCCCTCCCACCATAATTAAACCATATATTCCCTTAAAAATAAACTGAATATTAAATATTATATTGAAAAATCCCCGTACAATTAAGTACGGGGTTAACTTTATTTATTCAAATGATTATTTGATTGGTCATTCTGTTCTTTTCTTAGTTCTTGTTCTTCATCTTTTGGTAATTGTTTATCATTATCTTTAATTGGATTCGTTTCTCGATTTTCAATCATGTCATTTGGAACTTGTGGCATTACTCGGCCAACAATTGCTGCTAACTCATCAAGTATACCTTCACCTGTTTTTCCTTTTTTAATTTGCTTTCCAATTTGTTTGAGTCGTTCATACGTATCAACATCCGCTACAACGACTGCATTAGCACCATCCGGATCGTTTTTTAAACTTTCTGCTACAGAGTATTTAATGGACTCCACGCGAGTTCGATCGAGTTTCGCTTTTACATCAATACCTACAATAGCATATTTCCCCACAACTACCGCTGTTGCATCATTCACACCTGGCACACTTGCGGCTAAAGATGCTAAATGGTCCGCCGCTTTTTCATTTGGCTTATTTGGTTTGTTTGTATAATTAACATTTTTCGTCGAAACATTTTTTTGCTCTGGTTTTTCGTTTGGATTGTCCTTTTTTCCAATACTACATCCTGTTATAAAAAAGCAAAGCATCAACATATATATTAAGATCTTCATTATTCTCACCACTTTACTATTAAAGTTTAATCATAAATTTTTTCAACAGCTTGCATTTTCTTCACTTTTTCCTCTGCTCCGCTATTTGCATTAATGAAAATTTGGTACGTATCTTTCCCTAAAGTACCTACAAATTCATAGCAAAGTACTTCATTATGCAAATCATTTACAACTACGGCTTTACGTTCTTCCATAACTTTAACATCTGGATTGATTTTCTTTCTTGCTTCTGCTGCAGTTAGCTTTGCTGAGGGAACTGTTCGTTTTTGGTGTGATGCTAAATATTCTTTTGCAGAAAAACCAACGATAGAACCATCATCTAAAGCAATTTTCATTTGAATTGCTTCTGGATAAATTCGTACGCCATTCTCATTTACTACATACGTAAATACACCAACGTTATCATATTGTGAGCTATCAAAAAGCTCCATATTATTAAACTTGTGGTCCTTTAAAAATTTCAAACCTTTACTTCCTGCATCGTTTAAACTAATTTTCTGTTCTTTAATTTCTCGGTTATTCATAACCCAAATTGGATATCCGCCTTTTCCGGTAATATCCATATAAAACTCATTATTCGTTGCTGGATCTTTTATTTTCACACTATAGAAAGATTCTTTCGCACCTTTTCCGCTTTTCTCAACTTCTACTTTTTCATTTCCTTTTAAATTCAAAAATGATTTTGCGATTTTCGCCGCTTCATCTTTAGAAATTGCCTTTCCTTCCGCTTCAAATCCACCTTTTTTATTTTTTTGTGCACTTGTAAAGGTCGGTCCGAAGTTTGTAGATGAATACGATGTTACGTTTTTCTCTACTGTTTTTAATCCATCAATAATTGTATTGTCTGCAGGATCACGATTTGATGCGAGTGCCATCTCAACATCCATCCAGCGTAAATTATTTTTCAAAACAAGATGTTGTACTTTTCTTAGTTCATCTTGTATATTGCCTGCATTTGAATATAAAGTTTCCAACGTTTTGTATTCTTGATCATTTAACGGCTCTTTTTCTAAATCACGAATGGCTGCACGGTAACTAAAATCACCGATATTTGCTAAAAATTCTTCCGTTTTATTAAAAGGCATTAATGTTAAAGGCAGTTGTCCTACATCCGAACGAGCTACAGATGTTATTCTCCATACGTCTGCTAATGCAGGTGATAAAGATGCACGTGAATTCATCGCGAGTGTTGTTCCAATTTTGTCGTGCAATAAATCAACCTCATATGCTAAATCATGAAACGCACGTTGATAGCTATTTTCTGCTCGAATTAATACTGCATTCTTCTCTTGATGTTCTTTGTAGCCCCAATATCCTATTCCAACTACACCGACTGTTAATAATACGATTATAATACCTCGTAACATAGTTCCACCTCCGCTCTATTTACAGAAAATATGTTTCCCGATCTTTTTAATTTGTGGACGAGTCCAAATCCATTTACTTGTTGCGGTATCTGGATTGAAATAGTACAATGCATTTCCTGTTGGATCCCATCCATTAACTGCATCTAATACAGCTTTTTTCGCTGTTTCATTTGGCGTTAAATATATTTGTCCGTCTGCTACCGCTGTAAATGCTCTTGGCTCAAAGATTACACCCGAAACGGTATTTGGGAATGATGCACTTGTAACTCGATTTAAAATAACCGCAGCTACTGCAACTTGCCCTAAGTACGGTTCACCACGAGATTCTCCATATACTGCGTTTGCCATAAGCTGAATGTCATTTTGAGAATAACCATTTGGAACATTTGTCCCTTTATTTTGAGATGGTTTATTTTCTTGTGCAGTACCACCACTATTTCCTTTATTCGTTGTCGTTCCTTTATTCGCTGTTGACTTGTCATACTTCGTTGCTTTTACTAGCATTTGCTTCGTTTTAGCTCCAGCTAAACCATCAACAGGTAATCCGAATTTCTCTTGAAAATTTCGAAGTGCCCAGTATGTACCCCATCCGAAAACACCATCCACTTTTCCCGTATAAAATCCGTTATATTTCAAACGAGATTGCAGTTCAATGACATCTTCGCCAGATGCTCCTCTTTGAATGACTTGATTAGAAAAAGCTTCAACATTTTTTAGTTGTATACTACTTACCATCAAAGATAGTCCTATGAATGCAAGTAAAATTGCTATTTTAAAAATAGCTTTTTGACGCATGATTTTCCCTCCTTAATTACGGAAATGATTTCTTGGTTATGTTTTGTAAAAGCCTCGCTTTTATGTAAAGAAGACAAAAAAATCCAAACTCATATCGTTGAAAAAATATGTAAACAATATAAAAAAATATAAAAGGAGTTCATCATGAAAAAATTGTTAAAGCGTATCGCACTCGTCATTTTGTTCATAACTACATGTTCAAATATATATACTGTCCCATCAATTGTTCATGCGCAGCCTCCGTATGCCAAATGGGGGAAACTTGCTGTAGAAAAGACGAAAGAACAATACCCAAAAGCGGAGATTATTGATTACCTTCATATAGGTAGAAAACCGAAAACCGTTCAAATAACGGTTGAAAAATTTAAATTGTGGCTACGTGAAGATGGAAAAGAATATGGTGTTTTTGTTGATGTAGAATTTGAAACGAAGACAGATAAATTTATAAAGATGACATTTCAGAAGACGAGTAGATAAAATGAAAGAACCCGCACTGTTTATGCGGGTTCTTTCATTTCTATAATCCATCCCTAAATTTACACCTTTCAAACATTCTCTCTTCTTATATAAACTTATAATGCTCCTGTACATGCTCAATAAACAATTTCAATGGAACAAGTCCACGTTTTGGCATATGACTACTTATTACAGCAACAAGTTCTAACTGTGGAATGATAACGATGTATTGTCCGCCATATCCCATAGCAAAATACATACAATACGGTATGTGAAATCTTTCGTTATTCAAAACCCACCAGTGATATCCATAAGCCCCCACATGTTCATACGTTTCAAATAGAGCTTTACTAGATTCTTCTAACCATTTCGATGATACAATTTCATTCCCTTGCCAATATCCATTCTGCAAACATAATATTCCGAGCTTTAATAAATCTTTAGATTTCATTTTCATACCGAAACCGCCGACATGTATGCCTTGCGGATCTTGTTGCCACTCATATTCGGTAATTTCTAACGGATCAAATAAGTACCTTTTCGCAAACTGCTCTGTCGACATTCCAGTAGCTTTTTGAATAATGTAGCTAAGCAAATGCGAAGAACCTGAGTTATAATTCATTTTTGTAGCGGGTTCTTCAATAATTGGTTTTTCTAATATGTATTGCACCCAGTTTTCCGATTCTACAAAATCATTTGGAAACACTACTCCATTTCCGAACTCTTTCCAATCCTCACCTGTAGTCATCGTTAATAAATGATAAAGAGTCAAATCCCGCTTTTCATTAGATACATTTTCAATCCACTCTATAATCGGTGTATGTATATCATTTATATATCCTTTATCGATTGCGATACCAATTAATATAGATACAATACTTTTTGTAATTGAATTTATTTTATATAAATTATTTTCACACTCTAACGTTTTATAATATGCAGTTGTTAACTCACCTTTTTGATAAACAAGAAATGTATTTACTTTTTTCTTTTCAAATTTATTTTCTAGTTGCTTGAAATCCAAAACTTTACCTCCAATTAAATCATTACCTAATTTATTATATCTTGTAGTTTTCATTAAAACATACTTATGTTCAAATAAAAAACAAACCTGCCAGTAATAAACTGACAGGTTTGTTTTTTATAATTTCGTACGAACATTCCAAAGCTCTGGGAAGAAACATTGATCAAGTACCCTTTTCAGATAAGATACACCAGAAGATCCACCTGTTCCCATTTTATGACCAATAATACGTTCTACCGTTTTCATATGACGGAAACGCCATTGTTGTAGCCAGTCTTCAATATCGATTAATTTTTCAGCAAGCTGATATAAGTTCCAATACTTCTTCACATCTGCATACACTTCTATCCATGCTGCTTCTACTGTTGCGTCTTCTTCATAAGGCTGCGTAATATCACGATTTAACACATCTTTATGAATAGGGAATCCTTCTTTTACAAGAGCTTGAATTGCCACATCATACAAACTTGGTGCATGTAGTGCTGTATGAAGTCGAGCGTGTAATTCTGGATCTTTTTCATAAATTTTTAATGCGTGCGGCGTTTTATAGCCAAGCGCATACTCAATCATACGATATTGATACGATTGAAAACCTGAAGCTTGACCGAGTGAGTCACGAAACTCAATGTACTCTGATGGTGTTAATGTCGCAAGAATATCCCAAGATTGAATAATTTGCGACTGAATTTTTGATACACGTGCTAACATTTTAAAAGCTGGTTGTAATTTATCTTGTTTAATAGATTCAATCGCTGCGTTTAACTCATGTAAAATAAGCTTCATCCAAAGTTCACTTGCTTGGTGAATCACGATGAATAACATTTCATCATGATGATCTGATAATCTCTTTTGAGAAGATAGTAAACTATCTAATTGTAAATACTCCCCGTACGTCATATTCTCTTTAAAATCCGTATGAATTCCTTTTTCCATAATTACCTTTTCGTTTTCTTTCATATTAGCCAAACGCCCCTTTTATGTAATTCTACTTATATTGGTCTAATAACTGCTCGAACTGGACTTCCATCTGCATCTGTTAAGGCAAGTGGTAATGCGATTAATTCATAATCGCCGTCTGCTACATGTTCTAGTACGACATTTTCTAAAATGTGTATACCATGTTTAAACAATTGGTGATGCGCTGCTAATTCTTTATCGTCTAATGGATCTACTGATGGTACATCTACCCCAATTAAACGAATTCCCTTTTCAGAAAGAAATGGTGCGATATCAGCACGTAAATGCGGAATTACATCCGGGAATTCATTCGCTTTACCATGTGAAGATGTGCGTAACAACAAGCGTTCTATACCTTCTAAATGAAAGGTTTCTAATTCCTTTTTCCCAATGCTTTCAAGATTAGAAACATCAATGATCCGCGCTGGACCGACATAAACTTGAACATCTAAATCTATTACTTTCTTTCCATCATTATCAAAATGAAACGGTGCGTCAATATGAGTACCTGTATGAATACTCATCGTTAGCTTTCCGACATTTACTGAGCCACTTTCTTCTTTTGACCATGAAACTTCATACGAGAACGGTGTATCACCTGGCCAAGTAGCAATATCATTATTTAGCGGTTGTGAAATATCAATCCACTCTGAAGCTTTCATACTTATGCCACAACCTCTCGCTTATTTTCAAACTGCTTATACGCTTCATCTTTCATAATTTTCTTTAATATTTGTACAGATTTCCACACTTCTTCGTATGTGTTATATAAAGCGACCGGCGCAAGTCTTACTCCATTAGGTGCACGGAAATCAGGGATAACTCCATTTGCCTTTAACGCTTTACATATGCGTGCTGCTTCTGCATGTTCTAAATAAATGTGCCCGCCTCGTTTTTCATCCTCTAATGGATTTCCAATTGTAAATCCGTAATCTTTTAATTCATAATCAATTAAATCCAGCATGTATCTTGTAATATGTAGCGATTTTTCACGTAAACGTTCTATACCAGCATCTTTAAATATTTCAAGAGAACCAATTAAAGGTGCAGTACTTAATACGTGCGGTGTACCAATTTGATAAGCACCTGCATGATCAGAAGCTGTTAATGTATGTTCCATATCAAACTGCTTATCTTTTCTAGAACTAAACCAACCTGATAATCCTGGAAGTCTATTAAAATGCTTTTTATTTACATAAAGGCCCGCAACTCCACCAGGTCCTGCATTTAAATATTTATAATTACACCAAATGGCGAAATCAACATCCCATTCTTTGAAATGATGCGGAATAGAACCGATTGAATGACATAAATCAAATCCAATATGAATACCACGCTCATGAGCTTCCGCTGTTAAACGTTTCATATCAAGAATTTGTCCACTTCTATATAGTATAGAAGGCAATAAAATTAACGCGATATCATCTGTCATTGCTTGAATAATATCATCTTCAGAAAGTGTTCTACCGTCTCGGCTCTTCACTCGTACTAAATGCTCATTTGGATCTAGACCCTTTAAACGAATTTGACTTTGAAGTGCATATATATCTGACGGAAATGTTAATTCATCAGCAAGAATTTTTGTACGTATTCCTTTCGGCTCATAAAACGTCGCAATTACTTGGTGAATATTCGTCGTTGTGGAACCGGTTACAATTGTTTCTTCCGGTAAAGCTCCAATAAGAGGCGCAGTCAATTCACCTAATTTCTCCGAAAGGAAAAACCACGGATGCTCTCCTTCAGTCCAGCCGTCAATTCCATACTCCTTCCATGAATCGAGCAACGTAAGTAATGATTTCTCTGCTCTTTTTGAAAGTAGCCCTAATGAGTTTCCATCTAAATATATCGTTCCTTCTTTTTTATAGAATTCAGTTTGAAAATCTTTCAGTTCATCATGTTTATCACATTCAAGCGCATATTCATAATTCGGTTGAAATGGTTCTTTATACATGGTGTCACCTTCTTTTAATTTTCTTTTTATTCTAACTAATTGGAATATATCACCTTAGTTGATATAACGTCAATGATATTATGTCAGTTGACTTTATATATGAATTCCTTTTACAATACAGTTATATTTTCAGATATTTCAGTATAAAGAGGTGGTTCTTTGAAAAACAGTACTCTTTCATCAAGAAAACACCGCTCCTTAGAAACAAAGAAGAAACTATTACACGCTGGTTACACTATTTTTATACGTAACGGATTTCAAAAAACGACTATTACAGAAATTATTAAACATGCAGAAACTGGTTATGGAACGGCATATGTATACTTTAAAAACAAAGATGATCTCCTTATCGTTTTAATGGAAGATGTCATGAATCAATTTTATGATATTGCTGAGCGCTCCTTTTCCCCTCAAACGAAAGAAGAAGCACATAAAATGATTCAAAATCAAGTTAGAGCATTCCTACAACTAGCAGAAAAAGAACGAGCTATATTACAAGTTGTGCAGGAAGCAATTGGATTATCAAAAGAGATACGTCAAAAATGGGACGAGATACGGGAACGCTTTATAAACAGTATTACGCAGGATATTACATACTCTCAAGAAGGTGGATTAGCACAGCCTGAATTAAATAAAGAAATTGTAGCACGTGCTTGGTTCGCAATGAATGAGATGTTTCTTTGGACGATTGTAAAAAATGATAAAAAATTAGAGTTAGGAGAAATTGTGCATACATTGACGGAAATGTATACGACTGGGCTATATAAATAGCACACTCATTTATATAGGTGTGCTATTGTATGGTCTATAAAAATATTTTATCTGGTTATGGTGATGCTAAAAGTGTTTTTTTTAATAACGGGAATGTCTTAGCAATATTTCCAAGGTAAGAAAAGAGAACATAACCTTACCTCTTCTGAACTTACTTATTGGATAACAGAAAGATTTTGTATTGATAAAGAGATGTACCAAACAGCTATTAAAATTTTTAATGAGCAAACTTCAAAAAAATAACCTGTTACTCAACAAATTAAGTACCAGGTTATTTTAAATATTTTATTACCGATACAATAATACAAATTAGCGATGTAAGTAAAAGCAACAGTCCCATATTCTTATTCTCTTTTTCATCCTTCTTAACATTTTGTATCCCCATTCCAGCAAGCATAAAACCTAACAATAATTGCAAAATAAGCATACTTTGCTTCGAATCATCATTCCAACTGTAAATAGAATAGCCCATTACAATAATAGCGAGTATAAATGTGGTAATTCTAATCATAAAAACACCCCCTATTTGATTCTATTGTGTTAACCTACTCACAATTCCAACAATAAACTTATACTCAGCTCTACTTTTTCTTACTTTCTTAAACCCTTCTTTCGTATCAAAAATAAAACACGTTTTCCAAAACCAAATTCGTACATATAAAGACTCAAAATAAATAGGTTTTATAATTCCTCGTTCCTCAAATTCAGTTCCATCTTTATTTTCTATTTCTGTTCGAACGAACCACCTATTTCCAATACCAATTTCAATATACTTCACATAAGTCCACCTTTCGGAAATTAATTTTTAACTATTCTATTATTTCCCCGGCAAGCGCACATTCCGACAGAACATGAGCCCATAAAGAAAAAGTAGATTACAAAAATCTACTTTATAACTTATATTTTTGCATTCGTTTATAAAATGTACTTCGAGGTACATCTAACAGTTTTGCAGCTAAAGAAACATTTCCATTCGTCTTTTCTAGCGCTTCAATCATACTATCACGCTGTATTTTTTCACGGAAATTTAATGTATGCTCCGTTTTATTTTCTGCTTGCAATTCAAGTTGATGTTGATTTCCCATCATTGTTTGTAATAAAAAAGAGATTTGTTTTTCGCATATTTCCCGTCCTTGCGACAAAATGTAAATACGTTCTAATGCATTTAATAATTCCCGAATATTTCCGGGCCATGTATGCTGTGAAAATTGATTACAAATACTCTTTGGAAATACAACATTCCAATTCTTTCGTCTACAAAAATCTTGTATGAAGTACGGAATATCCTCTTTTCTTTCTATTAACGATGGAACATAAAGTGGATAAACATGTAAACGATAATATAAATCTTGACGGAATTTCCCTTCTTCTACTAATCGCAGTAAATCTTTATGTGTCGCAGTAATAATACGAATATTTAGCGGTACCTCTTTTGAACTGCCAATTGGGGTTACTGTTCGTTCTTGTAAAACACGCAATAATGCGACTTGCATCTCTGGTGGCACTTCACCAATTTCATCTAAAAATATTGTTCCACTGTCTGCTTGTTCGAATTTCCCTTTATATCCTTGACGTCGCGCACCTGTAAACGCACCTTCAGCATAACCGAATAATTCACTTTCCATTAATTCTTTCGGCAACGAACCGCAGTTAACAGCTATAAAAGGACCATTTTTTCTTGGACTATTTTCATGAATCGCTCTCGCTACATATTCTTTCCCTACACCTGTTTCACCACAAACATATACACTAGCGTCAGTTGGAGATACAAGCTTAATTTCTTCTAACGTATGTTGAAATGCATTGCTTGTCCCAATAACTCCATGGAAAGTAATTCCGTTAATAAATTTGGAAGTAGAAAATAAATTCTCTCGTTTATTTTCTTTTACATAAATACATTTCCCGATCATTCTATCATTACTATATACTGGTACTTCTAATTTAGGTTTCAATCCATTTTGTATTAAATCTTCAAGTTTCATTCGTGACCAATTAGAAACTTGTTCTCGAACCTTCTTGCTTGCAGAAACGATAACATCACGATGATTACAAATGACAACTTGTTCATCACTGTCAATTACATCTAAAAAACGATGGATTAAATGTAGTTCATTTTGATGCACTCGAATACTACATTCACGTTCAATCGCATGTGCAATTGAAGTTACCATCCCTAGCATATACGGATGTGAAAATTCAATTGGACAGGAGAAATCTAGAACACCAATTAATTTCCCATCATCGTTATGAATCGGAGCGGCCGCACAACTCCAGCTATGAGATGCGACAGAATAATGCTCTGTACCACTTATCATAATAGCCTCTTCAATCTGTAACGCGGTTCCTATCGCATTTGTACCAACAGCTGCTTCCGTCCATTTCACACCCTCAATGAAGTTAATATGTTTTGCTCGTTTTAACGTTTTTTGATTTCCGCTTAACGATAGAACGTAACCGTCTGGATCAATTAATAATGCCATCATTTGCAGTTCATCAATGGTTTTCCTCATATTTTGTAATTGAGGTATTGCTATATCAAGGAAGATTTCACTCTTTTTCTTTTGATCTTGAAAAATATTAGAAGACAAAATTTTCTGACCTTTATTCATATGAGGATTCACATTTGCTTGTTTACATCGATGCCATGACTCTGAAATTCTTTCGTTCATACGGTTCGAATCAAGGACTCCTTCATCAATAAACTTTTTCCATGTATGTAAGTAAAACGGTGAAGCTAACATTGTATCATCTCCCTATTCATTATTTTGGAGATCTGTAAAAACATACTTTTATTATAAAACCGAATAAAAGCGTTTTCAATAAAACTAGAAAGACGATACAAATATGTTAATAATTTGAATATCTTAATGCACTTCTTTATTCTTTTTTAGTAAAACTATATTTTGTATAATAGACGCAAAGAAAATACATAACCAAAACCACTTTTGTGGATTGCCGTTTATAAAGAAAACTATCAACGCTATTGCAAATAAAGTAGTGGATGCTAAACTAAAATATAATTTTGTTTTAATTCCCACTATCCCTCACTCCTCTATCACTTTACAGTACATATTAACTCTTCATGTTTTAACTCTAATATGTACTTTTGTAAAACATATTCTCTTCCACCATGTTTTTCATACCAATCCTGTATTCTTTTAACATGCATCTCGTCACTTCTAATTTTTGATTCAATGTCTTTATACTGTTCATAACTGTCATATTCCCATATGGCGAATATTTCTGTTGTACCATCATTATTATCTTTCATCCAGCGTCCTATTAGCCTGGAACCATGCTTTAACTGGTTAGGTAAGTTTGTGTTAGTAAAATGCTCATTAAATATTTCTACAAATTCATTTTTTACTATATAGTACTTTCTTCTGTAAAACATCCCACTACACCTCTTTTATGAATCTTCCCATTACAACCGTATTATAATACTTCCCATCCGACAGCTTTTTGTCATTTTTCAAAATACCTTCTACTTCAAAACCTAATTTTTTATAAAGTTGAATAGCTTTTTCATTTGTCTCTAGCACTTGTAATGATATCTTTTTCACTTCATTTTCATCAGCCCACTGAATAGATTGTTGCAAGAGACTCTTACCGATTCTATATCCCCAAAACTCTCTTAAAATACAAACACCAAATTCTACCTTATGGGATAATCTCTTCAAATTTGATCCTTCACATCTTGAAAATCCTACGATTTGGTTGTGCACTTCTGCAACTAAAAACAGATTCTTTATCTCTTCACTATCTGTTTTTATTATTTTTTGAAACCCTATCTTATTTATAAATCCCTCTCCAGCTTCTCTATCCATATTTTCAGTTTCGCCATCGATCTGAACTCTAATTTCTGATAACTGCTCAGCATCCGTTTCAGATGCAGAACGAATTGTATAAGTTAATCCATTTATATGAAACTCTTGTCCTTTTATAATCATTACAAACTCCTTTTAAATGCAGTCTATTGATGCGATTATAATTTCTTTACCCTGTTTCTCAAATTGTTGAATCGTTTCTTTACTAGCTTCTTCATCTGTTATTATAAGGTCAATTTCTATCAGTGACTCTCCTTTTATAAAGCAGTCTCTTCCAAGTTTCTTATGAGGAGCTAAACAAATATTTCTTCTAGCAATTTTACTTACTCTTTTTCCAAAATAAGCAACTTCCGGAGTTGCAGTACTTATACCGTTCAATGAAATGCCACCACCTGTAGAGAAATAAAGATCAATAGATAATCTACTTATCATTTCAGAGGCAAGTGTATCTGTCATATTCCCTGATGGTTTCACCTTTCCACCAATTAAGTATGTATCAATGTTCTTATATTCCCGTAAGGTACTAGCAATTTCTAAAGCATTCGTAATCACTGTAAATGACATTTCAGGTAAGTATTTTAACATGGCATAATGAATAGAAGCCCCGCCAATAAAAACGGAATCTCCTTCTTGTATGTAGGATGCAGCAACTTTCGCAATCGCTTCTTCACCTAGTGAACTATCACGACAACGTTTCAATGGTTCAGCAGTTAAATTCCTTACTCTAGTAAGTTCGATTGCACCTCCATGTGTTCTTTTTAACAAGCCATCCTTCTCCATAATAGATAAATCTCTTCTTATAGAATCAATAGACATATCGAAACTTTCCGCAAGATCTTTAGCAATTACCCTTCCATCTTTCTTCAGTAACTCTAAAATTTTTTCTCTACGCTCTTCAGTAAACATGTTCCCACCACCATTATTGAAGATTCAGAAATTTAATCTTTATTTTAATTATATGCACGCCTCTTCCGTTTTACAATATTTTCAATTCTTATTTATTCCGTTTTATACAGTATTCTCCCTCTTTCTATCCTTTTTAACTTGAAAACTTCACCAAAATAATTAAATAATATATATATATATATATAGCAAAGCTGCCCTTTAACAAATATATATTGGAAACTTGATAATTTAGCATCTAAATAAAAAACAGTCTTATAAGACTGTTTTTTTGTTTGTAAAGTTATAAAGTTTACTAGTTACCTATCTCAAGCAATACGTCTTTTGCACAAATTGTCACTTCTTCAAATGGGCCATCAAATAATACACCTAATTCGAACCCTTCATTAGTAAGATCTATTTCATGACATAACCACCAAGCACCTTCAAAATCTTCCGGAATAGAACATTTCGTTACGCCTGTAAAAGTTACTTCCAGTTTATCAAATTCACTGCAAGTACCACTGCAATCTAATATAATAATTAGCGTATCTTTTGATATTCTCTCTACTGATTTGACTACACTGTCATGTAGTGAGTAATCATGTAACTGAATAACATTTGTTGGGAGTTTTTTCTTAATCGAATGGAATTGCTCTAAGTAGAATCGATCTAAATGAGCCCTTCTTTTCTCACAATCCTCTATCCATTCTTTCATAAGTTTTTTCAATTCACTAGAAGGATATTCTGAATTAATTATGGTGTTATGAATAAATGGGTGTATGGATTCAGGAAGGAATTTTAATAAATCTGTTTTCCTTTATTTCCTCTATTAAACTTTGTATATCCATTTCTGACCATTCTTTTATAGACTCTATAAAACTTACAAATTCTATAATTTGCATTTCTTTATACCAATCTCCAGTGAAATTCTTCAATCGCACCACCCCTAAAACATTTTAACATCCCACAAAAGCAATACATCTATTTATTATATCATTCCAATAACTATTTTTTCTAAAGAAAAAATGCAAAACTATAAATATTCCGCCTTTTATTTCTAAAACTTCAGAATATTTACAATAGTTTATAATTAGAATACATTTTACTAGTACAAAGTTTCACCTGTACAAAATCTAAACAAAAAGGGATGGTTATATGTTGAAGAAATTAGTAGCAGGTACACTAGTAGCGGGATTTGCATTCACTGGAGGACTTGGAGTAGCAAGTGCTGAAGAAAAAGCTAACACAATTAAGTCTTTTGATTATTTAAAAGTGGATGAACAGGATGTTAATTCACTTACAAAATTAAGTGATCAGGACAAGAAAGATATCCAAATTACTATGGTATTACCAGAGCAAAATGAAAATGGAGATTGGTTAGCTTACGGTTTTACTAGCCGCGAAACATTAGATGCTTATATTGAAAAGGATAAAAAAGTACTTAAAAATAAAATTAATCCTTTAGGTAGCGGTGCTGGTAGTACTGATTTTTATGAACATAAAGATAAAGGTGGCCAATATATTTACTGGAGCAGCGGTTTTAAAAACTTACCTTCTAGCTGGAATGACAGAATTTCTTCTGTAAGTACAGCATCGCCTTCAGCAAGTTATTCAACGACACTTTGGGAGCATACTTCAACACAAGGCTATGGAAAAGGTGTTGTATTCAAACATGCTGATTGGTACGGTAAAACTGCTAATTTAGCTGCTGATTGGAACGATATTACTTCAGCGATTGACGTAAAAAAATAATAAGATATTCAATTTTCCCTGTAAAAATTCAAACCACTATTCTCTTATTCATTTAGAGAATAGTGGTTTATTAATTTTCTATTTAAGCATGTACAGCATGCCCTACAGCTTGTAATAATGCTTCATGAATCGCTTCAGATAAAGTTGGATGCGCTGCAATATAATCTCTCATAATATCAGCGGTAACTTCTGTATGAATCATTACAGTTCCTTGTCCGATTAGTTCGGTTGCACGAGGACCGATAATAGAAATCCCAACAATTTCTTGATATTTAGGTTCCACGATAACTTTTACTTTACCCGTTTGTTCTCCAATAATAAGCGCTTTTCCGTTCGCTGTAAAAGGAAATTCTCCTATAAGAATATCACCGTATTGTTCTCTTGCATCTTTTTCGTTTAAACCAACACTTGCGATTTCTGGGGATGTGTATATACATCGAGGTACTGCATGATAGTTAACTTTCACATCTTCTCCACTCATATGTAACGCTGCTGTCGTTCCTTCATGGAAAGCAACGTGAGCAAGTTGTATTCCACCAATCACATCACCTGCTGCGTAAATATGTGATACATTTGTTTGCATATGTTCATTCACAGAAATTCCTTTATTTGAAAATTGAACACCTGCTTTTTCTAAATCTAATTTTTGTACACGTGGTTTTCGGCCGACAGAAACGAGAACATATTCCGGATTGGCTTCTTGGATACTTCCTTCATATTCAAATGAAGCTTGCTTCTTATAATTATTTAATCCTTTTAAAGCAGCTCCTGTAAATATTTCTACGCCATCATTTTCTAGTTTATCTCTTAAAATATGTGCGATATCTTCATCTTCACCATGTAATAATTGCGGTGCCATTTCAACAATCGTAACTTTTGTTCCAAGACGACTATAAATACTTGCAAACTCGCAACCTATTACACCACCGCCAACGATTAATAATGATCTCGGTATATTTTCTAGGGACATTGCATGGCTACTATTTAAAATCCACTTCCCATCAAATGGAGCAAAAGGTAATTCAGTCGGTTCTGAACCTGTTGCTATAATGAACTGGTCTCCATCTACTACATCTACTTTATCACCGTGTGTAACTCGTACACGGTGATCCGTTTCAAATTTCGCTTTACCTTGTATAACTTTTATTTTATTTTTCTTCATTAAATATTGAATTCCTTGGACAAGCTGCGTTACGATCTGTGATTTCCTCGCCTGTATTTGCTTCCAATCAATTGATATACTTCCTTTGTTAAGCGTAACTCCGTAATTATTCGCTTTTCTCACAATGTCATGCACTTCCGCACTTTCTAACAATGATTTTGTAGGCATGCAACCAACATTTAAACAAGTCCCGCCAAGATCAGCTTCATCAATAAGAGTGACATCTTTCCCATTTTGAGCCGCGGTAATTGCCGCTACATAGCCAGCAGGTCCGCCTCCAATAACGACTAATTTATTCATTCTCTCACCTTCTCTTTATAAAAGAATTGTTACAGGTTCTTCTAAATAACGTTTAATTGTACGTAAAAATGCAGCTGCTGGTGCGCCGTCTAGTACACGATGATCGAAAGTTAAACTTAAAGGTAATATACTTCCTTTTTTAAATTTTTTCCCTTTATATACTGGAACGTGTTCAATTGCACCAATACCTAAAATACCAGTTTCAGGTGTATTTAATACTGGTGTGAAATATTCAATCCCAAAGCTACCTAAATTACTAATTGTAAAGGTTGTCCCTTGCATATCATCACTACTTAAACTACCTTCTCTTGCTTTTTGTGCCACAATTTTAATTTCTTTAGATAACTCTACTAAAGATAAATTATTAGCAAAGCGAATAGCTGGAACGACTAATCCTTTTTCTAACGCGACTGCCATGCCTAAATGAACATGTTCAAATTGATGAATTGCATCATCTATATAAGCGCTGTTCATTTCTTTATGCTCCGCAAGTGCTAATACAACAGCGCGAGAAACGAAATCCGTAATGGTTAGTTTGTTATCGTATCGTTTTTGTACAACTTCCACTATGTCTTTATGTAAAGCTACTAAATCTGTCACATCTACTTTCATCGTTAATGTTAATTGCGCACTATTTTGTAGGCTTGCATGCATACGGTTTGCGATTGCTTTCCTCATACCAGTCACAGGAATGACTTTACTTTCTTCTTGTTCAAGTACTTCTGGAATTGCAACTCTTTCCTCAAGTGCCTTTAAAACATCTACCTTTGTAATTCTTCCTCCAGGTCCTGTACCAATTAATGATCTAATATCAAGATTTTCAGTTTTTGCAATCTTTTTCGCAACCGGAGATATTTTGATTCTTTGCTTCGCTACTTCTTTCGCATATGGTTCTGGATGTTGTATATTTTTAGGTTCTGCATTAGGTGTTTTTTCTTCTACAACATTTGTATTTTCATAGACTTCTACTATTTCGTTCGGCTTACCGATATAGCAAATTACAGTACCCGGCGGCACTCCCTCATCTTCACTTACAGCTATATCAAGAACAGTTCCATCAGCCGGTGCTTCTATTTCAGTTTCGATTTTTTCCGAGTTAATGCTAGCAATTAGTTCACCTTTTTCTACATTATCACCTGCTTTAATATTCCAGCTCGTAATAATACCTTCTTTCATCGCCATACCTAACTTTGGCATTACAACTTCTACAGCCATGTTTCTCTCTCCCTTCTCATCGTTTCATTACACATGTAATAAAGATTGGTCTCCGATCATTTCTGATACAGTTTCAATTACTTTCTCCGGCGTTGGTAAATATAACTTTTCAAGTGGTGGTGAGAACGGAACTGGTGTATGTGGTGCTGTAATTCGTTTAATAGGTGCATCTAACAAATCGAATCCTTTATCCGCTACAATTGCTGCAATATCCGTTGCGATACTACATCTTGGATTTGCTTCGTCAATAACAATTAGGCGATTCGTTTTTTCAACAGATGCTAAAATCGTATCTTCATCCAGTGGTGATAAAGAACGTGGATCAATTACTTCTACTTCAAGTCCCTTTTTCGATAATTGCTCAGCAGCTGCAAGTGCTGTATGAACTTGTTTTCCAATTGCGACGATTGTTACATCAGAACCTTCACGTTTAATATCTGCTTTCCCTAATGGAATTGTATAGTATTCTTCTGGTACTTCGCCTTTCATATTGTAAAGTGTTTTATCTTCAAAGAAGATAACTGGATCGTCATCTTCAATTGCTGCTAATAATAAGCCTTTTGCGTCATACGGAGTAGAAGGAACGACAACTTTTATACCTGGAATGCTCGTAAATAACGCATATAAACTTTGTGAATGCTGTGCCGCTGCGCTAAAACCAGCACCATGCATCGTACGTACTGTAACTGGCACTTTCGCTTTACCACCGAACATGTAGCGGAACTTTGCGCCTTGGTTTAATACTTGATCAAGACAACTACCGATAAAATCATTAAACATTAATTCAGCAATCGGACGTAATCCTGTTGCAGCAGCTGCCATCGCCGCTCCCATATAACCCGCTTCTGAAATAGGTGTATCTAAAATACGATTTCGACCAAATTCTTGTACAAGGCCTTTCGTAACACCAAGCACACCGCCCCATGCTTCATCGTCTTGCAAGTGATCAACTTGTGCACCGCCTGCAACATCTTCTCCGATTAAAATTACATTTTCATCACGACGCATTGATATTTTCATCGCTTCATTAATTGCAGTTGACATACTTACTGTTCTAGTCATTATTTTTCACCCTCCTCTTATTTGTAAGAAACGTATACATCTTTTAATAATTCTTCATCCTCTGGATATGGACTATTTTCACTAAATTCAATTGATCTTTGCACTGCTTCATCTACTGCCTTTTCCATATCGACAAGTTCAGATTCAGTTAATAGCGCTTCATGAATTAAATGCTTACGGAAATTCACAATCGCATCTTTTTCATTTAAATGTTCTTCTTTTTCTTCTGAAGTTTTATACGTTTGTGCTTCACCTTCGAAATGACCGTAATTGCGATATGTCATACATTCAATTATTGTTGGACCACCACCATTACGCGCACGTTCTACTGCTTCTTCCGCGGCTTTATATACTGCAAGTAAATCTTTTCCATCCACTTGAACACCTGGAATATTGTAAGCTTTTGCTCGATCTGCAATGGAATCACAACTTGACGCATATTCAAATGTCGTTGCTTCACCGTAACCGTTATTTTCAGCGATAAAAATAACTGGTAACTTCCAAATCGCTGCTAAGTTAACCCCTTCGTGAAATGTCCCTTCATTATTTGCTCCGTCACCGAAGAAGCAAACACTCACATCTTTCGTTCCTTTATATTTAGCTGTTAATGCTGAGCCGCAAGCAAGTGGAAAACCTCCGCCTACAATCCCATTTGCACCAAGCATTCCTTTATTTAAATCGGCAATATGCATGGAACCGCCTTTACCTTTACATAACCCTGTCACTTTCCCAAAAAGTTCAGCCATCATCCCGTTTAAATCACAGCCTTTTGCGATACAATGTCCATGTCCTCTATGCGTACTTGTAATACTGTCACGATCCGTTAAGTGGGCACATACACCAACTGCTACCGCTTCTTCACCTGCGTATAAATGAACGAAACCTGGCAGAACGCCTTGGGCGAATAATTCATGCACCTTATCTTCAAACTTACGAATCTCTAACATTTTTCCATACATCCAACGAGCTTGTTCTTTCGTAATTTCATTCCCTTTACTTTCAGTTGTTTTTAACATGTCCAGCCCTCCTATTTTCTTGTTCATCTTTTATATTGCAAGTACTGTGCCAAATTCTAATCATTGATTTCATCGGTTTTCTCTTTCCTTTAGAAATAAAAAAGTGGACAAAATGAGACATATGTCTCGTTTTGTCCACTTTTGTTCACTTAATGTTAGAATGATTATCTTATTCATTATCAAAACTCTTCTGTAACTTCCGGATGTAAATAATTTGACCAATATGATAAGCGTTATGAGTTGTTACATTTGCTAATATTTCCCACCACTTTGCAGAAACAGGAAATCCAACTACATCACTTTCAACCTTCTCTTCATTTATAAGCTTTTGCCATTGTAACAGTTTCTCTAGTAGTTTTTCTCTTAACTCATCGAAGGTTTGATTATTTGAAAGCATAAAACTTTTGTTATTATCACCAATAGCGGGCACGGCATCCACATTCGATTCTTTGTACCTAGTTTGCCACGTTGAATTCCAATACAGTAAATGTTGTACAATTTCAGCTATACTATTACTCTCTTCATTCGGTTTCCAGAAAGCTTCTCTCTCAGGTAGATCTTTCACTGCATCTGAAAATGGAATATACCAACTAGGATCGTTTGCATTTGCTAATAATTGATCTGCTAAAACATCTTTCACATGGGCCATTTTTTTCCCTCATTTCATTAACATATTCATACTCACTTCTCTATATACGCTGAGTCTTTATAATTCCCTTTTTTAAAAATCCCATAGAATATAGAATTAACGGGTATTGCTCTCAATACGAATGTAAGAATAATAGATTTTCTTATCATAACTCGTTATGATAAAAGAAAAAGAAAGCTGGCCGAAAATGGATAAAAAAATCGCAGTTATAACCGGGGCTTCACGTGGTTTCGGTCTTTTAACAACACTTGAGCTTGCGAAAAAAGACTATTTAGTCATAGCTACAATGCGAAACCTTAATAAACAAGAAGATTTAATGTCTCAAGCTACTAAACTGAACTTACAACAAAACATAACAGTTCAACAATTAGATGTAACCGATCAAAACTCTATACATAACTTTCAATTATATATAAAAGAAATAAATAGAGTAGATCTACTTATTAATAACGCAGGATATGCAAATGGGGGCTTTGTAGAAGAAATTCCAGTAGAGGAATACCGTAAACAATTTGAAACGAACCTTTTTGGAGCTATATCAATTACTCAACTTGTATTACCTTATATGAGAGAACAAAAAAGTGGAAAAATCATAAATATAAGCAGCATTAGTGGTCAAGTTGGATTCCCTGGTCTATCTCCTTACGTTTCTTCAAAATATGCGTTAGAAGGCTGGAGTGAATCACTTCGTTTAGAAGTAAAACCGTTCGGAATAGATGTTGTATTAGTGGAACCAGGTTCTTATAACACAAATATATGGGAAGTGGGTAAACAACTAGCTACAAACCAATCTGAAACTACTTCTCCTTACAAAGAATATATGGATAAAATACAAAAACATATTAATAGCGGCAGCGATACATTTGGTAATCCGATAGATGTTTCTAATAAAATTGTAGAAATTGCTGAATCTAAGCGTACGAATTTACGATATCCAATTGGAAAAGGTGTAAAATTTATGATCTTTGCGAAGAGGATTCTTCCTTGGAGATTGTGGGAATACCTTGTATTGAGAACCTTTAAGAAAATGTAGTTAACTTTTTTGATAAACATTTTGAAAGAGGTGCTAATTAAATGTTAGGTTTACCGTATGGAAAAGTGTTTTTAGTTCCGTGGACTGAACAATGGGAAATTGAATTTATGAAAGAGAAACAATTCATTGAGGAACAAATTGACGAACATATTTTAGCAATACACCATATTGGTAGTACCTCTATTCCACATTTAAGTGCAAAGCCAATTATTGATATTGCAATCGAATTAGAAGATTATACGGACGGTTTAACATGTATTAAAAAGTTAGAACTGCTAAACTATAAATATAGAAAAGATGTACTACCTGAACGATATTATTTTAATAAAGGAGAACCACGAACTCATCAAATTCATATGTATGAACAAGGAAATACATATTTAATAGAACAATTACAATTCAGAGATTACTTAATAAACAATAAGACTTCTCGTATACAGTATGAACAGTTAAAGATTCAACTTTCACAAGCTAATCCTAATGATAAACATAAATATGCTGAGGATAAAACAAATTTCGTTACATCTATTATAGCTAAAATAAATGATAAATTTAAATAAGAAACCATTTACTACTCAATGGTTTCTTATTTATTAGTTAACTCTTGATTTGTACCATCAATAATCACCTTATTATGCAGCAGGTGGAACGAAATAAACTAGTATTGAGAGCATCAATATAAATGCAACCATTCCCGTTATCGAGAGTATATATTCTTTTGATTCTCTATCATACTTCCATTCCATCCATGCTCTTAAAGTCGATGATATCCCTAAATAAATGAACATGACATAAGCCATTTTAGAGTTTTCAAATTTAAACATATAATAACAACTACCTATTATATAAATAATAATAAGTCCTATTTCTATTTTTACATGTAAACTATTCACATGCTTATATCCGAAGAAGCCTCTTTTCTCCATATTTAATTTTATTCTTAAACACTGTTCTAAAAAGTAACCACCTATAGCCAGTCCAATAATAATAATCAAGATTGTAGAAATACCCATTGTTATCCCCCCCTCTTATTACTTTATTTATTTTTAGAAATAGAGTGGACTATATTACGTTTATTCTCTTCTGAATAACTTACAATTCCTTCAGGATATGTGGACCTCTCCTTTAATTCATTTATACCTTTCCAAATTAATATAATATCCTCATATTCCTTATGTCTAATTTCATTTATTACCCTGTCTTTAACAATTCCCCTATGTATCAATGTACAATGATGTCCTTTTTCGTTGTCCCACTCGAAAATATGTTCATTTACTACGGCCAATTCTTGAACATCAATCTTCAAATTGTATTCTTCTATTAATTCTCTTACTATTGCTTCTTTTGCTGTTTCACCAAATTCAATGTAACCTCCTGGAAAACGATAAAATGTTTCTCTTAAATCACATTGTACAAGTACGTTAGAATGATCTTCATTTAAAATCATTACTTCAGCACGTAATCGAGGACTTTTCATTTCTTCTCTCCCTATAATTGCTCATTTTGTGATATTGCCATAGTGTCTTAATCAATACGTATTAAATAAGGAAATATAGAATTATCCCCGTTATCAATAGTGATACAACTCCGCCTAAGGACATCAAAAACTCCCTTGATTCTCTATCATATTTCCATTCCATATATGATTCGAAACTATACAACGTAATTAAAAACAGAAAGGGTAGGAAGCCCATGTATAGAGGGTTCGAAAGAGAAGAACATATAATTATAACTACTATATACGAAAAAATAATAATCCTGTTTCCCCATTTATGCAGCTTATTTACATATTTATTATTCCATCCTTTTTGTTTCGGTATATTTAGCCTTTTTCTCACTATATTTTCTAAAACAAATAAGAATATGATCCATAAAACTAATACAATTACTTTCACATGCATTAGAGAGATCACCTCCTTTATCTTATCGTCTGGATTTTCTCCGGCTGATCACTCGGATACGTAGTACTCATTTTGTTCTCTACGTCCCAACTAATAATAGTCGCACTATCTCTCCCTAATTGCTGATGAACGTGTTCTAAAACATTATGAACATTTTCTTTTAGTTCTACATTACTTCCGTTCATATCATTATACAGATTCAATGGTGTTTCATAATGACGTTCCCCGCATTCTAATACCCCATCTGTGACTATTACAATTCGATTCTTTCCAGCACGTAATTCACGAATTCCTGTTGAATAGCAAGGGACTGGTAAATTAAATGTGTTTATATTTCCAATCCATTCGTAAAAATGACGTTGATTTAATGCATATTGTCCTAACTTATGTAACTCTTCATGAAATACATAAACTAAACAATCACCAATAGATAACCACCATATGTAGTTTTCTTTTCTTACACATATTAAGCACGCTGTTTCCCCTTTTACTCTTTTGCACTTTTCTTTAAATGAGAGGGATTGAAAGATTGTAAGTAGATGATTTTCAACAGATCGAAATACTGTATCAATCGATTCATTCATCATTACTTTTATATTTTCATATTCTTTTTGGATTGTATTTACTACTAAATCAACACTTTCCGCACTATTATGTCCATCTAAAATAGCTGCAAATTCCCAATCACCATTTGACCAAACTAACGCACCATCTTCGTTCTTTTTTGCTCCGGCGCTTATATTCCCACCGTATTTTCCAAGTACAACGTCACCATATTGTTTAACTGAAATTTCTCCTAAACACATTTCTGTATTTCCAACCCATGAATATTGTCTATTATTTGTTGTATGCATACTCATTTACCATATACTTTCGTATTCTTTCACATATTTTTTTAATTTTCTCTTCGTCACCATATGGCGCATCAGTCCATTTCGCTACTTCAGTTGGTGACCAAAATTCTTTGGGTGTATTTGGATAACGCGGTATGATGTGCATGTGCATATGTGGTACACCATTTCCTGAAACAAAAGTGTAAATATGCTCTGCACCTTCGCTTTCTTTTAACGCTTTACTTACTCTACTTGTTATAAGTCCGAACGTTTTCGCTTCCTCATCTGTTAGTTCAGCAAGACCAGGTATATGTCTTTTTATATCTATCATTACATAACCAAGGTATGTTTCTTCACTATCCCAGTGGACATGTCCAACATAAACGAGTTCATCTTCATAAATAGCTCCACCTGGAACTGTAATATTTCCATTATGTTTCTCGCAAATAAAGCATTTTCGTTCTACTTGATTATTTGTTGACATATCCATCACCATCCTTTTTATTAATAATATCATAAAAAAAGGAAAAATAGGATTTATATTCCGAAAATTCATTCTTTCAATTCGGCAATTTTTGAAATAAATTTGCACCTTATTATTTCTTCAAAAACGCAATCCCAATTACGATTCCAATCACAATTCCGATTACTAAATTATTAGTAAAAAAACCTTGAAATACACCGATTACAACCCCTATACCGACACCTATTGCCAAGGCATCATTCCTTTTATTATTTTTAGCCAAAATTGCATCTCCTCCCATCATTTCTCCCTAAATAACATACATTTACTTGAATGTATTAATATATTCACTATCTCACTTGAATATTTCCAAAAAATGCACTATAACTTCACATATAATATTTTCCATTTTCTGTACATACTCCTTTTATAATGAAAAATTTCAAGTAACCATTAAATATATATAGGCATTTACTATAAGAAATATCAGTAAGTCATTTAAGGAGGAACGATTCAAATGCATCCTCGTTGGAATCCAAATATAAATCAACAATATGTATATTCCCCCCATCCCGTAAGGAATACATTGCATCAAGATTCACAATATATGATGCAGCGTATTGCAAGTCTTGAAAGTCAATTGGCGAAACTAATCTCATTAATCGACGAAAATAATCAATTAATTAAATCAATGGAACAACACCAAAAACAAGTTTGTGCACCACCTGGTGGTTCTGTCATTGTTCGTATGTAATCTATTCAAACAAAAAACACACTTTGTATAATAAAGTGTGTTTTTTTGTTATCTTCTTTTTTGATGAAATCCTTGTGTGATGCGGTCTAATATAATCGCAATGACAACAATAGCTAGTCCGGCTTCAAATCCCATTCCAATATTAACTTGTGTTACAGAACGGTATACATCAACTCCAAGACCTGGTGCTCCTACAAGAGATGCTGTTACTACCATCGATAAAGAAAGCATTATACTTTGGTTCACACCAGCCATGATTGTTCCAGTTGCGAGTGGTAATTGTACTTTAAATAATTTTTGTGATGCGGTAGAGCCAAATGCATTCGCTGCTTCAATTAAATCTTCTGGAACTTGTCTAATTCCTAAGTCAGTAAAACGAATTGTCGGTGGCATTGCAAAGATTACGGATGCGATAATCCCAGGCACTACACCTACTCCGAAAAATGTAATTGCAGGAATAAGATATACGAAAGCCGGCATTGTTTGCATAAAGTCTAATGTCGGTTTTAAAAATTTTGAGAATCGTTCATTTTGAGAAGCTAAAATTCCGATTGGGATTCCTACAATAATTGAAATAATAACAGACGTAAGTACAAGTGCTAATGTTTGCATCGTCTGTGCCCAGTAGTTAATATTTAAAATAAATAATAAACCGATCAGTGTAAAAATAATTAAAGATACCTTTCTCGTTGTGTACCAAATGAGGAAACAAAGGATAATAATCATCAATATGGCCGGTATTATTGTTAAAAAATTAGTGAGTAAATCAACGAATCCACCGATAATATAAGAGAATCCTCGGAATAAGCCTTCAAGATGCTCATATAAACTTGCAACAAATGAATCGACCCATTCCCCTAATGGAATACGTGGTATACTACTCATCGTCTTTCACCTCTTCCTCAATATTACCTGCAAGAGCTTGAATGACACTTTCGCGTTTAATAATTCCTCTAAGCCTTTTCTTCTCATCAATTACTGGTAACGGATATTTCATCTCCGCCATTTTCGCATACGTTTCTTCAAGTAAAGTATCTAAATACACATGCGGGATATCGGTAAGTAATAAATCAGCAATTGTCCACTGTTTTTGAACGGCTTTACTCGCATCATCTGCCGTTAATATCCCTAAAAACTCATACTTTTTGTTAACAACATACACAGTAGAAACGCCAGCGTTCCTCATAATTTGAAGTGCTACACGCGGTCCACGATCAATTAATAAAGTCTCCGGTCGTTTTAATATAGATTCCGCCGTGATTACTTTTCCTAAATTTACATCCGCTACGAATTTCTCTACAAATTCATTGGCAGGACTCATCATAATTTCTTCCGGTGTTCCAATTTGGACAATCTCTCCATCTTTCATTAATGCGATACGATCTCCAATTCGAAGAGCTTCATCTAAATCATGTGTAATAAAAATAATTGTTTTCTCCATTTTATCTTGTAATTCTAACAGCTCATCTTGCATTTCTTTTCGAATCAGTGGGTCTAGTGCACTAAATGACTCATCCATTAACAATACATCTGGATTATTTGTTAATGCCCTTGCGATTCCAACACGTTGCTGCATACCGCCACTAAGTTGACTTGGATAATTATCTTTATGATGATCAAGTCCTACTAACTGTAGCGATTCTAACGCTTTATTCTCTCGTTCCTCTACTGGAACTCCTTGAATTTCTAACCCGTACGCAACATTTTGTATCACTGTACGATGTGGAAATAAAGCGAACTTTTGAAACACCATACTCATCTTCGTTCTTCTCACTCTTCGCAACTCTTCTTTTCCCATCGTTGCGATATCTTCACCATCTATGTATATATGCCCCGCTGTTGGTTTAATTAATTGGTTTAACATCCGAACTAACGTAGATTTCCCGCTACCAGACAAACCCATAATAACGAAAATCTCTCCAGTATATACTTCAAAGGTTGCCTTTTTTACACCAACGTTCATTCCTGTCTCTTTCAAAATTTCCGATTTGCTTTTTCCTTCTTTTAATAAAGACAGCGCTCTTTGCGGGTGTTTCCCAAATACTTTTGTTACGTTTTCAACACGCACCTTTGTATTATCCATGTCACTACTCCTTTTCTACCCATCTATTCATATAGTGTTGCGATTTTACAAAGAAATATTACATAAAAATGACATTCATAAGATTTCTTTAAAATTCGCGTTTCCGTTCATAATAAGAATGCTTACTTATACATTTATTTAAAAAGGCAAACATTTCTTAGGAGGGTTTCGATGAAAAAGAAAATATGGCTTATATGCCTTGCATTATTTATTACTATGATATTCTCTTCATGTAATGCAACAAATGCAAATTCGAAAGGAAAAATTAAACTTGGTGTAACAAGTTGGAAAGAAAACATTGCAACGGCAAACATGTGGAAAGTTTTATTAGAACAAAAAGGTTACAAAGTTGAGCTCATGTACTTAGAAAAAGCTGCAATTTGGACTGGCGTTGCTCGCGGTGATGTTGATGCTAATTTAGAAGTATGGCTACCTGTTACGGATAAACCGCTAAATGCTCGTTATAAAGATGATATAGTCTTAAAATCAAAATGGTATGAAGGTACTGGACTTGGCCTTGTCGTCCCTTCTTATATGAAAAACATTAACAGTATTGAGGATTTAAATGCTCATAAAGATGAACTAGATAACAAAATTGTCGGTATCGAACCCGGTAGTAGTCTTATGAATTTAACAAATAAAGCGATGAAGGAATATGATATTAAACTAAAACTTGTCCAATCTTCTGAAGCTGCGATGATGAGTGAATTAAAGAAAGCATATACGAAAAAGAAACCAATCGCTGTTACGCTTTGGAATCCGCATTGGGGCTTTTCAGAATTTGACTTAAAATATTTAAAAGACCCTAAGAAAGTATATGGTGAAAAAGATGATATTTATTACTCTGTTCGTAAAGGTTTCGAAAAAGATTATCCAGATATCGTGAAATACTTTGACAAATGGAAAATGAACGATGAACAACTTGGTACATTAATGGTCATGTTAAATAAAACGAAAGACCCTGAAGAAGCGGCGCGCAAATGGATTGAAAAGAATCAAGCGCTAGTTGATGAATGGGTAAAAGATTAATAAAACAGGCTAGAGGATATGCTATTCCTCTAGCCTGTTTTATCTTATTTTTTCGTAACAACATCATCTACAATCCCATATTCTTTCGCTTCTTCAGCAGTCATAAAATAATCTCTTTCTGTATCATGTGCTACTCTTTCAATCGATTGCCCCGTTTTTTCTGCAATCATTTTATTAATATCACGCTTTAACTTTAGTATTCTTTTCGCTGTTATTTCAATTTCTGTTGCCTGGCCTTGCGCACCACCAAGTGGCTGATGAATCATAATTTCACTGTTAGGGAGCGCAAACCGTTTTCCTTTTGCACCTGATAATAATAACAATGCACCAAATGATGCTGCAAATCCCATGCATAGCGTTTGTACATCTGGTTTAATGAGATTCATCGTATCTAATATGGCAAAACCCGCTGTTGTTGAACCACCTGGGCTATTGATGTATAAATATATATCTTTCTCTGCATCTTCCGCTTCTAAAAATAATAATTGAGCTACGACACTACTCGCTACTTGATCATTTATTTCTGAACCGATAATAATAATACGATCTTTTAATAACCTTGAATATATATCATAGGAACGTTCTCCTAATTTCGTTTGTTCTACTACATATGGAATTGCATTCATTTTAAATCCCTCCAATAATTGTTATGCAACGCAAAGCATACAACTGTAGGAAGAAGGGTTTTTCGCATAAAACAATAAGACTGGCTGTATAGATGGTAACTTAGTAAAATCTATTGTCGGAAGGAGTTTCGTTAATAATTCTGGTCTATTCTCACGAATAGACGTTACTACAACTTCAATATCATCTGTGAATTCGACAATCTCTATCCCTTCTTCGCTTACAGTTTTCAGCCTATTTCTACTCCGAAATAAAGAGGCTTTTACTGCACCTTCTGATACGGAACATACTTTAGCAATATCAGCGATACTATATTGAAAAACATCTTTTAATAATAAAATTGTGGATTGTTGTACATTTAATGACGATAATACTTTCCCTACCATTTCATGCAAATCTGCAATGTTCTCTTGTGGGGCATCAAAAATAATTTGTTCCTTTATTTTTTCATGGACTGATTTTGATTTCATCTGGTCTATCCAGCGATTTCTAGCTATTTTATATACAAGCGTCATACAAATATCTTTATTACTATATTTTTGAAGAACTTTACAAACTGTTTCTTGAGCAAGATCTTCGCCGTCCCATTTGTTTTTCGTTAAAAATGTACAGTACCTTTTCAATTCTCCATATTGCTCAATTAAAAAGTTTATATTTGAATGATTCATATCGATATGATTCTTTAAAATATGAGTTACTTTTGTGCACAAAATAACCACTCCTTTTCAGCGCTTACTTAATTAACGATTAAACAAATAAAAAAGTTACGGGTCATATAAAAAAATTATGTTTATGTTCAATAATTCGCGGTCATAAATATGTTATGTACAATTTTACGTGAGGAGGAACAAATTTGCCAAAATTAACAATTGAAGGTGCGGGAACTTTTGATGTAAAAGAAGGCACAAAGTTAGTATTAGCGATCGAAGATAACGGTGTACACATTCTCCATCGCTGCGGTGGGAAAGCACGCTGCACAACTTGTAGAGTAGAAATTATAGCAGGTGAGTTTTGTGAAGCAAGTTCTAATGAAAAAAATGCAATTACGGAAAAAGGAATTGAAGATCACTTACGTTTATCATGCCAAATGCACGTACATAAAGATATAGTCGTTCGTCCTATACTTACAGTGGAAAATTCAGGTCTAGATGCAGGCCCACGTCCAGCAGAATAATATGCTGAATTTAAAACAGCTCGCTGGTGAATATGCTGCAAACTTTGTAAAATATGGGATGAAAGTTGGACTTGGCACAGGTTCTACTGTATATTGGACGATACAAAAATTAGGTGAGCGTGTAAAAGAAGGCTTAGCATTTCAAGCTGTACCAACGTCAAAAGAAACGGAAGTATTAGCTAAACAACTAAATATCTCTCTAATTTCGTTAAACGACGTACAAAGCCTTGATCTTACAATTGATGGAGCGGATGAAATTGATGCTAATTTACAACTTATAAAAGGTGGTGGTGGCGCATTACTTCGCGAGAAAATTGTTGCCACTTCCTCCAAAGAACTAATTATTATTGCTGACGAATCGAAACTTGTAACACATTTAGGTACTTTCCCAGTACCTGTTGAAATTATACCTTTTTCATGGAAACAAACCGAAAGGAAAATTCAATCTTTAGGTTGTCAAACAACGTTACGTTTAAAAAATAACGAAACGTTTATTACCGATAACAAAAACATGATTATCGATTGTATATTCCCTCATAACATATCTAATCCAGCCAATTTACACACGCAATTAAAAATGATTACAGGTGTAGTTGAAACAGGGTTGTTTGTTAATATGACTAGCAAGGCGATTATTGGAACTGAAAACGGAATAGAGGAATTATAAATCCGCTTTATTCCGTGTAGTTAAAAAGGATGAGGTGCTTCCTCATCCTTTTTTCATGTCATTAGTAACGAATCTAATTGTATGAATTACAAACATTATAATAAAAATTACTGTAACAATTAACGGAAAGTAAAAATCATTAGATGTTGTTTTACGGCTATATATAATGAACCAAAATATAAGTATACCAGGTAACATTACTACACCACTAACAAAATTGAGGGTAATTTTATTTATTTTGCTTTTTAACAGAATATGAATAATGAAATTAGAAAGGAAAATAAGAAATAATGTAGTTATTAATAATGACATTATACAACCTCTCCTTTTCCATATTGATTGCAGGCGTTAGTTCATAATATATTCTTTTTGACGTCAGAAACTCAAAATCATTTATTTTATGAAAAATTTAACTTCCATCTTTTTTATTGTTCAAGCACAAAAAATAAAATAATGTTGAAGTATGATATACTATGAAAACAAAAGAACATCACTCTAGAAAGGGCTGAACAATTTGCACTCCAAAATCATAACAGAACTTACAGATTTAGAAACTGCCTTTCATATTCGAAAAGAAGTATTTGTAAAAGAACAAAATGTCCCTCTTGAAGATGAATTCGATACATTCGATAAAATTGGTGAGAAATGCAAACATATTTTAGTTTATTATAACGATCTTCCTGTAGGTACAGGTCGTATACGATTTGTTGACGGTGCAGGAAAATTAGAACGCATCTGTATTTTAAAAGACTATCGTAAATACGGATTAGGAAAAGTAATAATCAAAGCGCTAGAAGAAATTGCTCGTGACAAAGAAGCAACAAAAGTAAAACTACACGGTCAAACACAAGCTGAAGGATTTTATAAAAAATTAGATTATCAAACTTCTTCTGATGTATTTATTGAAGATGGTATTCCGCACGTTATTATGACGAAAGTACTATCATAATAAAAAGGGTAGTATATGAATTTATATACTACCCTTTTTTATAAATAGAAAAGTGAATTCTCAAGATTTTCTTTTGCATCAAAGCCCATCATCTCTTAGTTCATATCTAGGTAAAGCTTACACTGTTTTCCATAATGATAAGGCATAAATCCAGTTTGGATCCCCATTTCCTTGATAACTCTGGACAGCTTCATATACTTTTCCCTCGTGTAGAACTCTATCTCCCTTTTCATATGCTTTCTTTGCATTCCACTCTTCATATGAAGCGCTTTCAGTTTTTGTAGTAATTGTGAATATATCACTCTGTACAGATTCATTTCCAGCTACATCAACAGCTTTCACTACATATTTATAAGTAGTATTAGGAAGTAAATTTTTATCCATATAAGAAGTCGTATTGGATGTTGCAATTTTTTTCAATGATCCTTCTGTTTCTCTATAAATATCGTAATGGTCTACACCAATATTATCGTCAGAGGGACTCCACATTAGATCCACACTTGACGCTGTCGTTCCCATACTATGTAATCCTTTTGGTTGTGTTGGTACTTCTGTATCAGGCGCCTCAACTGTTGTTTTTACTGTAAGCGCTGCACTTTCTTTCGATACATTTCCAGCTGAGTCAATTGCTTTTACAGTATAAGAGTATTCTGTACTTGGTTGTAATTTTTTATCAATAAAATGAGTTCCTGGTACTGTATCAATCATCTCTCCGTTACGGAAGATTTGATACCCTTTTACCCCTACATTATCCGTAGAAGCGTTCCACGTTAGTTCTATACTATTCGCTGTTACGTTTTGTGTCTGAATTCCATTTGGACTACTTGGAGCTTCTATGTCCGGTTTCACATCATTAATAAGATTAACATCAATTACATTATAAAATGCATTTGCTGTATCAGCTACATCCCATACTGCTAAAATCACATGATATCCACTACGATCAGTAGGCACATTGATTTTGTGAGTTAAATGATTTGAGGCTGCAGAACCATCATGTTGTACAGTTCCAATTGGTTCTAAATCTGCTCTTGTGAGCGCTTTATTTGGGTTCCATTCTTTTTTTGTAATATAGTAATGCCATTTACTTGTTAAGTGAGGCGCTGTATATTTCCAAGTAAAAGTATTTTCCCCGCCTGTGATTGTATTTTTAAACCAACGATCAGCTGTTTGTTGATCTAAAACACCACCAAATTTACCACCTGCAGAAGCGATTTGGCCATCAACTGGGCCAGCTTGCGGGAACCCTTTTGGAGCTTCCAAACTTTGTGGTTCATACATAACACTTCCACAGTTTGCATTTAGTGCACCATAGGTTGGACTACATAAAGCAGATCGGCTGCTAGGCTTTTCAACAAAACCGTGCGCGTATGCGTTTTGAGGAATAAGTGTCGTGCCAATAATTCCAGCTGTTAATGCAACAGCTCCTAGACTTTTTTTGTTCATTTTCATGTTTTGTAGTTGTTTTAATAATCGATTATTCATGTTCCTGTCCCCTTCTTGTTATACTTTGTAGTGTAATGTGGGCTTCGATGTAAAAGAATAACAAGAGACAATTTTGTATCGATGTATGTGTTAATTATGCATACACCGCAGTGAAAATATATTTCATTTCTTGTGAAATATTTCACTTGATGAATATATCATGACATAAAAATCATCAAAGTATGTGCAGAAGTTGTGCAGAAATGATGAAAGCATTAGTAACACGTAAAACTATGGTCCGAATTTATAAAACAGGATATTTAACCTTTCAAAACAACGAATTCTCCGCTTCATATAAAAGAAGAGTGTCTATACCATTTCATATAGACACTCTTCTCATGTATAATCTTACATTTATTACTGGCCTATAAATGTAAAAATCTCATCAGCAGCTTTCTTATAGCCACCAGATTTTCGGAAAGACTCCTTCAAATTCAATGCAGCTTCTTTATATGATGGATTATTTAATACAAATTCTACACTTTCACGTAGTTGTTCCACAGTTAATTCATTTATAGATAACTTAATCCCAGCTCCTAGATTCTCTACTTGCTTTGCGATTACTGGCTGATCTGCACTTTGCGGGATTACAATGAGTGGAATCCCGTTATTTAATCCTTCATGTGTACTGTTCATTCCGCCATGTGTAATAAACAACTTTGTATATGCAAGTAGTTTAGTTTGTGGTACATAGTTTTTTACAATGAAGTTTTTAGGAATGTTACCTAAATCACTTATTTTTGTTTTATTACCAATAGACATAACAATAGTATGATCACTATTCTCGAACGCCTTCATACAAAGTTTATAAAAATCAAGCGCTTCATTAAAAACAGTGCCTAGTGAAATGTAAATCGGGCTTTTTTCTTCAATTGTAGTAAAATCAAACTCTTTATCTTTTACTTGTGCAGGGATGGATGGACCTACAAATTTAAATGTTTCATTAAACATATCTCCAAAAGGTTGGAACTCTTTTATTGTATACACAATAGTATGTGGCGCTGGATTACAGAAAACTTCATATGGTGAGTTTATTTCAACACTATATTTTTCCGCAATCCCCTTAGTTAATCTTTCAAAATCATTATGTATCCTATCCTGAACTTCCATTGGGATACTTTTAGACAAGTAATCCAACATTTGTTCAAATGATTTTTCATTCTGTGCAAAAGATGTACAAGAATTTATTGCTGGAAGATTTAGAATTTGAGCAATTAAACGGCCACAGCCAAACATTGAATCATGAATGATGTAATCAAACTGTTCCCCTTCAATTTGTTCAAAAACATTTGGTATAATAACATCTGTCGTATGTAAAAGACCATTTATTCTCTCTGGTAAATAATTTCGACCACCGGAAAGAAAAGCATTTATAAATTTTTGATCGTCAATTGTTCGTACAGTAGCACCCGTCTTCTCAATAAGCTCTCTAAAAGATTCTATTGAAAAATAAACTACCTCTTCCCCGCGTGAGACTAATTCTTCTACAACTTGCAATGTAGGATTTATATGTCCTTCTGATCCAGTATTAATGAATAAAACACGTGCCACTTAAAACACTCCTTCATTAAAATCTTTTCTATGTTGTCATTAGTATTACAGGTATTTTGTCTTATTCTTCTAAATGGACCTAGCAAGCCTAAATCCAAGGTCATCTATATGAAATGTAGGATGGCTACGGCGACGACAAGTCGCACCGCAACCTCTAGCTGCTTCAGCCCAGCTACCGCCGCGGAAAATTCGGTATGATCCGTACACTTGTTCATCATATAAATCATAGCACCATTCCCAAACGTTTCCTAACATATCGTAAAGTCCCCATGCATTCGGTTCTTTTTTTCCGACCTCATGAATATGTCCACTAGAATTTTCATTGTACCAAGCAATCTCTTTCAGTTCTCCATATATGTATCCGGTAGTTCCTGCCTTACACGCATATTGCCACTCTGCTTCAAAAGGTAATCGGTACCCATTTGAATCTAAATTACAACTAACAATTTGACCACCATCATTAATAGAATAATATTCTTTTAATCCCGCTTTTTTTGAAAGTAAATTACAAAATATAATGGCATCATTCCATGAAATATTTACAACTGGTTTGTTACTATTTTCATTACCATTTAGTGCACGATTCATAATAGCATAATATAATTCCGCTGTTACAACATACTTTGCAAGAAGAAACGGTTTAACTTGAACTTGCCATTGTTTTTTTATTCGATCATCTCTTAATTCTACTTTTCCTGCTGGAATTTTCACCATATTAGAATCAACCGGGCTAATGAATCTATTCAATCCTATCCCCCCATGTTACTTCTTTTTATAGTCTAACTATCTATGGTATCGTATTTCTCTAAAAATAGTCTTACTTCATTTGAAGATTTTAAAATAATAACCTCTTTTTCCTTACTCAATTGATTTAGCCTTTTTAAAATTGAGGGTCGTTTCGTTTTAGGATATTGCCATATCCATTTAAAAAATTGCAAATCAAACCTTTCTTCACATCCAGCACCCATATCCGGTCTTGTTTTATTCCGATATTGTACAACCCTTTTAAAAGCACGATAAACACATATTGTTCTATTAATATCAAGAAAGATAATTGTATCAGCAGCGTTAATTCTTATGTCCATTGTCCCGCCATAATTCCCATCAATAATCCACTCATCTTCTTTAACTAATTCATTTTGAACCTTTCTTTGCTCCTCTTTCGGTACACCTTCCCAATTCGGTTTCCAAAATAACGCATCAAGATGATGTACTTTAATATTTAATTTATTACCTAACTGCCTTGCTAATGTAGATTTTCCTGAACCACCAGAACCTATTAATATTATTTTTTTCATACATACCCCTTTTTAAATCTATTATTTCTTCTGTAACATAAACTCACAAAACATTCCAATCCCAACACCAATTGTATAAGTAACTAAATCACTCCACAAAAATCCGTAACCTAATACGAGGCCACCTAAAGTCGTTGCACGAATGCTATCTATCCATTCAGCATGATACAATTGGCTTACTTCAATCCCGTAGCAAAACAGTAAACTTATAAAAGCCAATTTCTTCGTTTCTATTTTAGGAAATAAAAAACCGAGCCCTGTAAAAATCATGAGTGCCCATAAAGCATCGCCTAAGTACGCGTTTAATAGATGAGGTAACGCAAAAGCTAACTTTCTTGAGCTAAGACCTAAAATAATTATAACTATAGTAAATAGCGCATATAATAATCTATTTCGTTTCTTATTCATCTCAAAATCTCCTAATATGTAATTAAAAACTGTAAATAGGTAGTAAAATATAATTATTTTACTACCTATTTTTTAATGGCTTTCATAATAAGAAAATGTGGATTTGTATTTAGATAATGATATGATGTTTCATTTACTTCTCTCATTTTTTCAACCGGCCTCGGTTCCACCATTTTATCTAACACAAAATAATTTGTTGTTTCATTAATTATGTCTTGGAGTGATCTTCTAAAAAAGCTAACTTCTATTGTAATATTTGGTTTAACCCAAGTATCTACTAATAATTGTTTTTCGAAATAATTTTCACTAGTAAACTTTGTAAAATCCATAAAAGGATGATGAATGGAGTATATAAATTCGCCACCTGGCTTCAATACTCGATGAAACTCCTGAAATACTTTATCCCAATTTTCTAAGTAATGAAGCGTTAACGAACTTACAATAACATCAAAAGTATTATCTTCAGATGGTAATACTTCTTGCAAATCATGACAAAGAAACGTTGCTTTATTACCCGTACTTTCCTTTGCAGCTTTTACCATTTCAGAACTTACGTCAATTGCAGTAACATTTGCTCCCCTTTCTACAAATTGAGTAGTATACCATCCAGCTGCACATCCAGCATCTAATATACTCTTCCCTTCTAAATTCTTTGGAATCATCTCCATCATCGCTGGTCTTTCATAATAACTGTTATATGGATTTGCCAAGTCTAGATTTTCTTTATATGTACTCGCTAATTTGTCATATGTATCTTTGATCGTGTCTTTCATTACTTCCACCCCTTATACATATTAATCTAATAACTCTTGCTGCTTTTTCTTTGAAAATGATTGTAGAACTAAATCATATGACCAATCAATCATCTTATTAATTTGCTCTTGCTCTACATCTTTATGTATATACACTGTATTCCAATGTTTTTTATTCATATGATACCCGGGAATGATTGCTTCTGGATACTCTTCTCTTAATCTTAATGCAAGTTCTGGATCACATTTTAATGTAATCGCAGCTTTTTCTCCTTCTTCATGGTTTATTATCGCAAATATTTTATTATTAAGCCTCATACATGTTGCATTCCAACCATCAGGAGAATCTTCAGTCGCTTTTCTTTTTGATAAACAATATGTTCTTGTTGCATTCATTTTCCTTTGCACCTCTTATTCTTTCACTATTTGATTACGATGCATTACAATTTGTTTCGTCGCTTGAAATTGGTGTTCACCATAAAACTTTATTAACTTCTCTCCACAAAATAGACTAACAATATGAACATGAGATATTTCTTGAAATAACATTGTAAGCATCTTCTCCCCAATCCCTTTATTTCTTACAATCTCATGCACAACAACATCTTCTATGTACGCTCGAAAAACACCATCAGAAACAACTCTAGCAAATCCGATTAATTCATTTTCTTCCCATACTCCAATTGCTATACTATGCTTTAACATTTTTTGAATATCGATTTCTTTTCTTTCTGGCCACCAACCGACAGAGTCATAAAGTTTTTTTATTTTGCCTACGCAGATTGGTTGTTCATGTTGCAATTTATACGTGTACATTTTCTTTCTCCCATCAAATTACTCATTATATTTATTTTGTCTTACTTTACTTCCTTCAATATAAGCTATTGAATCCAACCGGTTATGAAACCCATTGTAAAATTAATTTATAATATAGATATCACATTTGCAATATAAACAGTCCCTCTCTCATTCTTTCCTATTTCTTCTATATTAAAAATAGCACATACTATATTAAGTTGACTAATGATAAAAGCCGCCCAATAGGACGACTTTTATCTTCATTTAACTTCATACCACCAACCTTTTCGATCAAGCCAACCTTTCATACCGTTTAATTGCGCATCACTCGTTGGATCCGAAATAAAATACGTTAAGCCATCCGATTGTAAAATGAAGGTAGCAGTCATTTTAACTGATGTTAAAGCTTTCATAGCTTCAGGAGCCTCATATGGTGAAAAAGCACCTGATTGAATGATGTTTTGTTTAGAAACTTGTGCTTGTACATTCTCTTGTTTTGGTACTGATTCAGTAAACCAGAAAAGTGGTTTATTTCCTATTAATTGATTTAAATCACATTTGCCGATACCTGGTACATTACCTGTCTCGGTGTATTGCCAAATATCACAAGGATATGCTGGTTTATTGCCCCCATATCGGGGAATCCATACAAAATCACTTTGTACGTTCGCCATTGCGAAAGGCTCATATACATGATGGCCAACATATAAACCAACTTTTTTAGCACCTAGTCTGCGTAATTCATCGATAAAAGCTTGTGTACCTGCTCTCATGTCATCCATTGTTTTCACTTCTACATCAGCCGCCCAAACTGTAGCGGTCTTATCACCACGATTCCAAAAATCTTGCGCTTCCTTCTTCGCATCAGCAATTGAAATAAATCGGCAAAATGCATAGTTACCAAACGGAATATTTCTAGTTTTCATTGCTTGGACATAATTTTTATATAAAGGATCTACATAATTTGATCCATCTTGTACCCTAGCGATTACGAAATCTAATTGCGGAGCAGCTAAATCCCAGATAATGTTACCGTTCCATTTTGAAATATCTACAATGTAACCCATTGCTTAACACCTCCTTCATCATTATTATATTCAGAGCTCGTCTTATTGCTCTTCTGCTCTTAAAAATTCAACAGCATTTGTTAGAAAAAAACCTATACGACAAGTGTCTTCTACAAAGACAGTAACTCATTTCCAATAAAAAATAAAATCATAGCTATACGAATCGTACTATTTGTCCCCATAATTGCATCAGTTTGAGTAGTTGCTATAAACAAAAGAAAAAAGCATCACCTTATTGGTAATGCTTTTAAAATCCAATTTTCTTGTACAACACGCATACGATTCCTATAACCTCTTCTCTAAAAAGTATTGACTATGTCCTTTAGGATGATCTTCAACAACACCGTATTCTCGGTAGCCGTGCTTTTTATAAAAGTCTGGTGCTTGAAAACTAAATGAATCTAATAATATTAATCTACAGCCTTTTTCCTTCGCGATGTCTTCAATTTTATGTAACAGTTGACTGCCATAACCATCATGACGAACTGTTTCATCAACCCATAAAAAATCTATATGAAGATGATAAAAATACATCGTTCCTGTTACCCCGCCTAAGATTTCCCCATCGTCATCTTTCACTACGAAACTTACTTGTTCCATCGGCTGTTTTGCTTCATCTGTTAAGATAGACATGTTATATTGAATTACTTTATTTTTTATGTATTCTCCTTCGGCACGAGTACCATTCTCTATGTGTTTCATATATTTCTTCCTTTCAACTTAGTGAGCTATCTTTCATTTTTACTTTTCCTTTTTAATATACTAATAAATACGAATCCACCATAAGTAACAAAGCATGAAAAACCAATTATCCCTGACACAGAAACATAGCCTATTCTTATATAACTTATAACTGCAAAACAAGCGATAGACAATAAAATAGATAGCCAAAATATAAAAGCTGTTTTTATTCGTCTCTGTTTCGATGTACTTTCTTTCTCTGCAGAAACACGTGTGCCAAAGAGTAATACAATACAAATAAGAATCGCTGCAAAGTAAATTGTATGTAATGACAAATTATGATCGTACATCGCAATTCCAACTTCCAAAGCGATAATTGTTAAGATTAATATGATGATTGTTGAAGTTTTTAAGTTTCGTTTCAATCACTCACCCCTAGCATGACTATATTCTTTATATATGTATTTCAAAGATATTGCAAAAACTTCATCTATTTCTTTATTTTCACTTCGAATAGGTAAATCTTTCCCCCCAATAACGTAAAGAACTGGGAATTCATTAAACACCCCTATTATACCAATATTTATTATTGCTGTGGGCAATCCACCTGTCATATGAGCTATATGATAATACGGTATTCCTTCATATTCTCCTTGCTGTCTTACCATTCCATTAATAACTGGTTCCCATAATTCTGGCTCACTTTTATAACCTCTAAAAATATGTACTAAAAGTGAATGCACTTGATTTAACTCTCCAATATTCTGTTCATCCCTAGGGTTTTCTTGAACATGTATCTTAGGGAAGTACGTTGAAACATACTTTCTAATAGTATCCCATCCTCCGCAGTGCAATACAATCGTCTTTGCAATATAACTATCATGACACGCTATCATTACTTCAACAGCTTTACAGAGTGATATTGTATCTCTTCCTTGCAAATGTGGATATAATTGTGCACTATCTTCTTTTGGATTAAATTTAATTTGGTGAAGCATATCATTCCAACTAATTTGTTTGTTTTTTACCATGTTTGCTACTGCAAATCCAATTGCCACTTTTGCTGCTGATGCTAAAGGAACATATAGTTCATTATTATAGGAGGCAATTATATCTTCAAATTTTGTAGAAGACACAATCACTCCAACTTGACCAGATTGTATTTCTTTCATTCTTTCAATGACAGTTTGCATATTCGCACCTCTTTTTATATTGTTTTATTACATTCTTAAATTTCGATATAGAATGTATAAAACCTTTTTTGTTACTTGATATGTATGCATACAATAAAAAAGATAGCATGAAACTTTCCCATGCTATCTTTCTAAATTAAATATTAAGCAAAACTCAATAATCTACTCTTCCGTAGGCTTTTTAGGACCATTAAGCTCCAATTGATAAAAAGCTAAATCTAACCATCTATTAAACTTATAACCAGCCTTCTTAATTGTCCCCGCATGAACAAATCCATAGTTTTCATGTAAGGCAATGCTTTTCTCATTTTCTGCATCAATTCCAGCAATTATGGTCATATATTCCCTTTCTTTTGCAACTGTGATCAATGCTTTCATTAATGAAGTTCCTATCCCATTTTTTCTATATTCCTTATGAACGTACACAGAATGCTCAATTGAATATTTATAGGCAGGCCAAGCTCTAAACGGGCCAAATGTCGCAAATCCTACTATTTTATTATCTAATTCACATACTAAAATCGGATAGCCGTTAGCCTTTTTTTGTTCATACCAATCTATTCTATTTTCAAGGGTTACAGGTTTATACGTATAGACGGCTGTTGTATTCAATATAGCATCATTATAAATATCTAAAATGTATGTGACATCTTGTTTCCTTGCTTCCCTTATCATCACTTTCTTCCTTTCCTCTAATTTCACTCCTATATACGAATACGAGCTTTTCGGAAACCATCAAATATATTTAACGCAGCAGACAAAATGTAAATGATAATACCTCCACCAATTAACCACTTTTTAACTTCCTCTGGAGAAGTAGTAAACACATTTGCCACATACGTAATAAATCCTTCATTAAATAAGTGCGGATTTACTATAATTACAATGAATACTATTGTTCCAACTATTTGAAGAATAGCATTCCCGATTGCCAGCTTTTTCGTCCATTGTCCTTGTACTAACTTATAAAGAGATATACCTATTTCAAACACAATCACAATTACAACAATTGGCCAATACTGAAGTAACACCTCTTGATTAAAAGTTGCCGCGACAAACTTCAATCCGCTTTCTGTACCATGATATACACCTACAAGATGGTTCGCATAAAAATAAAGTGTTGCCCATATTGCCGTCCACATTAACCCCCCAAATACTTCGAACTTTGAGATCGACTTTTTCTTTGGAATATACGAAGTATTTTTCAAAGCATCAGGCGTCCACTTTTTTAAACTTGTCGTCAACGGTTGAGTACCTTTGTCTTTATCTGTTCTTTCTAAAATTGCAAATACAAGTGTCAACCAGAAAAATACATGAAGGCCTACTTCGATAATTTCCCCAATTCCTTTACCTATCAGATTTAAAATAACATTTAATACCGCTTGCTCACCATCATATCCTACAAAATTTTCTGCAACCATTGCAATGAGTGCGATAACAGCTGCAATCGGTATGATCATTTTTAATAATGTCGTATATACATCAAAATAACGTGGTCCAATTAAATACATCGGCCTATCTAAATACCCATTTGCCAATGAAACTGGACTCCCCAATTTTTCAAGAACTCTTTTTTCATCATCTTCATTATAATCATCAGGTAACATATCCTCGATTGTTGACCGTAGTTCAAGAATAATATCTTCACGATTTTTTTCAGGTAATCTCTTCGCTACTTCCTCGACGTAAATATCAATCAAATTCATTCTTGTCCTCCTCCTTTAATAATTTATAAAGTTCTTTCGAATCCTTTATCCATTCCTTTTTCAACTGCAAAAATATCTCTAATCCGTATTCACTTAAAATATAATACTTACGCGGTCTACTCTCCGTTTTATCCCAACTACTCGTCACTAGCTCCTGCTTTTCTAATCGGCGAAGTAGTGGATATAACGTACTTTGATCGATTGTAATCCCTGATTGCTCCAATAATTGGACAAGTGAATACCCATACTGCGGTGTTCTTAACTGGCTTAAAACCGCTAATGTTAATGTACCTCTTCTTAGTTCAGTAATTAACGAATTTAATAAAGCATCCATTCACTCACCTCATTTTCATTACTATATGTCATACAGTATGTGTTTTATACTATGTATCGTACAGTATTAATGTGATAAAAACAATACATATTTACAAAAAATAGAAAATAAAAAAGCACAAACTATATATTTTGTGCTTTTCTGGCTAATTTAAATGCTTATAACAATTTTAATTTTGTACCTCTTGTAATATAAACTCTCCTTTTTCTTTAATAAATGGGGTAACATTTACAACTGATCCAATATGAATTACTCCGTATACATGCGGATATTCTTGACCGTTAAAAGCAAGTTCATATTTTATTTCTGCTTTTATTAAGGATCGATCAATTGTCAGTAATAAAACATCTTCTTCATGACTAAAATGTTTTTCAGCAACTTTTAATGCTTGCTGTAAAAACGAACAATGAATAAATCCCTCCTCTTTTAGTGAAACTTCATTAATTTCTCCATTTATCTTTGCGATTTCCCAATTTCTTTTTGTTATTACCTTTGTAATCATAGTTATTTTCTCTCCATGTCTTTATATAGAAAAACAAGAGGTTTTTCTTTTTGTTACTAGAAACGCCTCTTGTTTTTCATATTTATTTTATTCCTTTAATTAAAGGCGATGCTTCCCCGCTATGGAAAATCCATAAATCATGAAGTGACCTTGTACATCCGACATATAGTAACTTCGCATCATGTTTCGTATTTTTATAATGTTCTTCATCAACATCGATTAATAGAACAGCATCAAATTCTAGCCCTTTTGCCAAGTATACAGGTACTACTGAAATACCACCTTCATATTTACTTTGATCTGCTTCAATGACGTTTACGGCCAATCCTGCTTTTGTTAATTTCTCATATATATCGCGGCATTCATCTTCTGTTCTTCCTATTACCGCAATTGTTTTCACATCTTCGTTTTGTAGATATTTTAACGTCTTCATAATCTCATTAAATTGATCTTCTGCATGGATTACCTTAACATTTTCACCACTGCGAAAAACTGGTGTTGCGAGCCCAACTGGAATCTCTGCGTTTTTAATTATTTCGTTCGCAAATTCTATAATTTCTTTTGTAGAACGATAACTTCTCGTCAGTTCATAATAACCTGTTTCTTGGAATACTTCCTTAAAAGCACCCCACTCTTCAATCCCTTGATAATCATAAATTGCTTGAGATAAATCACCTAATATAGTGAAAGAATTACCTAGTGTAATTTCTTTTAATACATACACTTGGAATGGTGAGAAATCTTGCGCTTCATCAATAACGACGTGATGGAATTTCTGTCCGATTTCAATACCTGTTATGCGGTGATGTAAGTAAATTAAAGCTGGTAAATCTTCTACATACACTTCTTTTTTACGACAACTCTTTTCAGTTTCTTTCACAAGTTCTTCAGGCAATACTTCGAGTATTTCTTTACTTTTCAATATTGAACTATAAAGTGAAAGTGGGCTCATTTTCGGCCAAAACTTCATATATGTGTTCAATCTCTTTGTCGCTTCTTTTTTTAATAATTTCTTCTCGTTTGTTTCTCCATACTTTTTCAGTTCAATTTCAATCCAGCGCTTCATTCGGCCGACTAATCTTTCTCTTCTTTTCTTTAATGGATAATGTTTATATTCAACTTGCATCCATTTTTTTATGTCTTCTACTGGAATAATAGCTTTGTCCCATGCCTCAAAATCACTTGTTGGTATTAATTCTTTTTCAAATTGAACCATTCTCTCTTCAATAAAGGACTTAAATTCCAGCGTGCCTTTCAATTTACCGAGCATAACCTTTTCTTCATCACGATTAATAGAAAAGGCTTCTTTCAACTTTTCTTCTGTTTGCTTTAGTTTCACAGAATCATCTAACGTACGTAATGCCCAATCTGGAAATGTTGTTTGACTAATATTCCCTACACCTAATTCAGGAAGCACACTCGAAATATAGTCTAAAAACAGACTATTCGGAGCGAATACAATCATTCTCTCAGCTTCTAATTGTTCACGATATTCATAAATTAAAAAAGCAAGGCGATGTAAAGCGATCGTTGTTTTTCCGCTTCCTGCAACCCCTTGAATTAATAATGGTAAGTTTCTTTCCGCACGAATAATATCGTTTTGCTCCGATTGTATTGTCGAAACAATATCCTTTAGTTTATTATCTTTATTCTCACCTAATCGATATAGAAGAAAATCATCGGCATGTGAGACATCTTCATTTCCTTTTACATATGTATCAACAACACGTTCTAGTTCTCTTTTTCGAATAGAGATGTTTCGCTTTAAATACACATCACCTTCTACTAATCCGTCTGGCGATTGATAAAATGCTAATTCATCTCCACCGGTAAATGAATAAAACATACTTGCAACAGGTGCCCGCCAATCTATTACAATTGGTTTCATTGTGTCTTTATGTGAAACACCTACTTTACCGATGTAGATCGGCATAACATCTTCCTTGCCACCCTCTTGAAAATCTAATCTTCCAAAGTACGGTTCTTGTACACCGATACGTAAATTTTGCCTATTAGATTCTCTCATACTTTCTAGAATTTGTTCTTTAAAATCATCTCCATAATAAACCGGAATGTTTTCGAGCTGTTCTAATTGATCATCCATCGTACGTAATGTATCTTTCATCCTTTGTAACTCTTCTTCAAAAATGTTGTTCATTTGATGATTCCCTCCTGTCCGTTCTAATTTTTCAGTCGAAATACAATTGTATTAAAAATCCATTTATAAAGTCAATAGTTTTAGTAAGAATTTTCTAAAATAAAGAAGAGTAGAGATTAATCCCTACTCTTCTTTATTTTAATTCGGTACGCCAAACATTCATTTAAAGTTGTTAATTCTTTATATTTCTCTTTTTCAAAATCATATGCTCCGCCTGGAAAGAATCCTACAATACTTAAACCAGCTTCAGCACATAGATTACTAATCTCATCTACCGTATAACATCGTAAAGACTGTGTAACTATATCATTTTGATTATTAGGATGCCACCAATGATCTAACATTCTTTCATTTATACGATCATATTCGTATTTTCGCATAGCTGAGCTTAAAGACATTTCTTGTCCACTTACCTTTTTCCAATAAAGTGGTTGATAAATATCAATAAGTGCACATCCATCATCCTTCATCCAGTTTTTAATCCGTTTTAATAGAATCAATTGCTCATCATCTGATCCTACACCAAATCCGTCTAAATAACTAACAACATCAAACTTTTCTTCAAAATTAATTTTATAAAAATCAGCGCAATGAATATCTATATCATTAGTAGAATGTTCTTTTGCAAACATAACTAACTCTGGTACAAGCTCAACAGTAGTCATTTTTACTTGTAACTTAGACATCGCCCTTGCAAATCCACCATTTCCTGCTCCTAGTTCTAACATTGACTGAAATGGATGTCCAATTTGTTCTTGAACTTCTTTCGCAACCTGTTCTAACCAGCTTTCTGTATTAATATCGTAATTGGATAGTTCGAATTGTTTTTCGTAAAATTCTCTCACATCTAATTCATTCATTATTATTCTCCTCCTGCAATAGATTTTTCTTCTACAGGTGAGAAACTAAATTTCTGACACCCATGAAAAAAGGTTATTATTCTCTATATTTACAATTTTATCAAAATAATAAGAATTTTTAAAGTAACAATATAAAAAGCAGATAATGAATGATCCCACTATCTGCTCTATGGCTGCTATTATTTTTCTTGTTGATACTCTACCCAATCACCAGAAATGATAACTTTCTTTAGCATCTCTTTATCTTGAGCGACATACACAAATGCACGTATTATTCTATCTCCTAAATAAATCGTTTCGGTGATTCGGTCATATAAATCACTTTCTGCATTACCTGTATATTCTTCAAGTTCATCTAATTTTTGCAGAACAACCTCATTTACTTCATAAACTTCTCCGTATACTTTGTCCTCATTTGAACAAATCATTGCCGGATACCCCTCGTTTGTATCAAATAATTTACCATACGTCCATGCTCCGTCTGCGATGCATATTGCACCTTGCATAAAATGAGCATTCGTTTGCTCTTTTCTTAATGTGCCATACACGAAAACGTGATGCATATATCCCCTATCCCCTTTATATATCTCTACTTTCTAAATTGTAAATATGCACGAATCATAAAGTAACTCACTTCATTTGGAAGTTGTTCCTTAATTGATTTCAGACCACCTTCTGCATTTTGCACGGCAGTTTCAATCAGTGATTCATATTCTGCAGGAACAAAACTGTTCCAGTCTATTTCCATTCCATCTTCAAAAGAGCGAATTAAATGATTTTCAATTGTTTGTCTTGATAAGCCACGTTCTTTCGCAATTTCATCTAGATCAATGCCTTGTTTATACATTTCATACGTTTCTAAATGAGAATTTGCTGAAGCTTTCCCTGACTTTTTCCGCTCTGTCACCACTTCTGTTTTAACTGTTTCAGCATAGTTTGGATTGTCCTTAATAAAGTGCTGAACTACTTGTAAGAAGTGAGAACCATACTTCACAAGTTTATGTTCGCCGATCCCTTTCACAGTTAAAAGTTCAGAGTCACTTTGTGGCATTTTTGCACACATATCCTTCAACGTTTGATCAGAGAAAATAACGAATGGAGGTACACCTTCTCCTTGCGCAATTTCTTTACGTACTTCGCGAAGTACTTCAAATAAAGGATGATCTTGAACAATTTGTCTTGTCTCTACTCGTTCTTTACGTAAAACATTCTCTTTACCTAATAATACTTCTTTCCCTTTTTCCGTAACTTTTAATGTCGGATACGTACCATGTTCTACTGCAATTAACTCATCTGAAATTAGAAACTCAATAAATTCACTAACTTCTTTTACACTACGATTTGATAGTAACCCGTATGTTGGTAAAGTATGAAAATTAAATTCAATAACTTTCTTATTTTTCGAACCAGTTAAAACTTGTGCAATCATTTGTTTTCCAAATCGTTGGTTCGTTCTAATCATGCAAGATAGAACCATTTGTGATTCTCTCGTCACATCGATACTTTCCCGGTCATCCGTACAATTTCCGCAGCGGCCACAATCTTCTTTCGGTTCTTCTCCAAAGTATTGCAAAATAAATGATTGTAAACATTGTTCTGTATGACAATAATCAGTCATATTTTGCAGTTTTTCAAGTTCATTTGAAAATCGAGATTCACCTGTCGATTGATCAATTAAAAAGCGCTGTACTTGCACATCCTGAGAAGAATATAGCAATATACACGCACTATCTAATCCGTCACGTCCAGCACGTCCTGCTTCTTGGTAATAACTTTCCATGTTTTTTGGCAGTTGATAATGGATAACGTAACGAATATTCGATTTATCAATCCCCATCCCGAATGCAGATGTCGCTACCATTACACTCACTTCATCACGTAAAAAGAGTTCTTGCTGCTCATTTCGATCGGTATCACTCATACCAGCATGGTATTTTGATACCGAAACTCCCGCTTTCATTAAATCTTCATACAACTGATCAACTACTTTTCTAGTAGCTGCATATATAATCCCAGATTCCTTTTGATTTTGACGAATATAATCCGCTAAATATGCATTACGATCTTGTCCTTTAATAACAGAAAATGATAAGTTCTCGCGCTCAAACGTTGTCATAATCGTATTTTCTTGATTAATTCCAAGCGTGTTGCAAATATCTTCACGAACTTGTGGTGTTGCCGTCGCAGTTAAAGCTAATACAAGCGGCTTTTCTGGAAGATAATCTAATATGCGATGTATATGTAAATAACTTGGACGGAAATCATGTCCCCACTGCGAAATACAGTGCGCCTCATCAATTGCAATCATCGGGATTTTCATATCGATAAGTTGGTCAACAAACTCCATTGAATCAAGACGCTCAGGCGCTACATAAAGTAACTTATAATGTCCTTGTTTCGCTAATTGAATGCGTTGATTCGCTTCTGTAATTGAAATAGAACTATTAATATAAGTAGCTGAAATACCGTTTTGTACTAATGTATCTACTTGGTCTTTCATAAGTGAAATCAAAGGTGAAATAACTAATGTCGTTCCTTCGAATACTAATGCGGGAATTTGATAACAAATTGACTTACCACCACCCGTAGGCATAATACAAACCGTATCTTTCCCATCTAATACATTTTTAATTGTTTCATCTTGTCCTCTTCGGAATGACGAATAACCGAAATAAGACGCTAGAAGTTCTTGTGCTTTTGTAAACAAAAAAGAGTCACCTGCTTTTCTATATCTTTCATCTATTCCTATTATATCATCACTTATGCGTCATGAAAGTGATGAATACATGACTAACAGCTTGCTTTTTCATTTTTTATGCTTTTCTACGTTTTAAAGGTTGTTTAGCAACGGTGTTTTAATGGCTATTTATGTTTATAAATTTTAAAACATAAATAAAGCACATATAAAATGAATTACAAAATAAATATACATTTTATTACCCTTCCTTGAATACTACTAATCTTATACATATGAATTCAGGAGGTTACTATATGAAGCAGCAGAATATTAGTTCCATCAAGCAGAAAACAGTACCGAACCAACTCCAATTTTCGAATCATGATGCGTGGAAATATGAATCGTATTATAAATACCAGCCATTATTTTCTTATAGAAAGCTTTTCCATTTTCTTTCTCAACTTTTTAAACGTTAATGTGTATGTGATATATTATCCATAATAATTTTCTCAATATATATCTTATAGACTTACTATAATACAGCTGTTATCATATGAAATATTCTGTTGGATAAACCCCTTAAGTTGACCTGCTTATAAAAGCAGGTCTTTTTTGATTATTATACATTTCAGTACACTTTTAGATACACTTGTATATCTTTTCTCTATTTTATAACCATACTCCACTCACAACAAATGATAATAGTAACGAGATGTAAAATATAAGTTCTTAACATTTATTGAAGTAATTCTTTTTTTCTCAATACACAAAACGAATTTCACTTATTACTATAAAAGTACTCCAGATGAGTTTTTGCTCATCAACATTATCTAGTTAACGGGATCTGCTGCGGGAAGCTGATCCCATTGACTTTATTAAAGATCCACTTTCATTTGGACACATTTACCAGGTTTTTTAAATAGAATTTTATGATAACATTACTTAGTCGAGTCCGACATCTCGGCAATACCCTTTTGAGGCTCTGCAACTTCCCTTGCAGAGCCTTGTTTATTTTTATATTCATTTTATTTGTATATACCACAATAAAATTCTGCATCTTTTTCCATATCAATTTCTGAAATTAATTTAGGACACGTAACTAAAAATAAATTCCCATCATACTTTGAGTTATACATGTTCAAAGGAGTGTTACCGTTTATGTATTCTTATTGGCAATCGTATTACTCCCCCTATCATAACCCTTATGTACACTTTGATACATCTGTACGTAATTACCGAATTAGTAAAAACGAGAACTTTTTAAAAGGTTATATGCGTTCTTTATGGGAACAACATGTTGCTTGGACGAGATTAGCTATTATTAGTATTGTCTTTAATTTACCAGACGTAAACGTTACAGTTGGGCGACTTCTTCAAAATGCAACACATATGGGACTGTCACTTGAACCATTCTATGGTGAAGATGCTGTAAAAAAATATAGTGCACTAATTAAAGATCACTTAGTCATTGCAGCGGATCTAGTTAAAGCCGCAAAAGCAGGTGATCAAAATGCAGCTGCCGCTATAGAGAAAAAATGGTACGCTAATGGTGATGAAATTGTGGCGTTTCTTACTAGCATCAACCCATATATAGAAAAAGAAGAATTCAGAAAAATGTTTTATGAACATTTAGCACTTACGAAAGCAGAAGCGCTTGCCTTCCTAAATAAAGATTTTGAAGCAAGCGTAAAACTATACGATAAAATTGAAAAAGAAGCATTAGAAATGGCTGATATGCTAACAAATGCAATCGTAAAACAATTCCCACAAGTGTTTCAATAATAATAAGCCGATTTGAAAAAACAAATCGGCTTATAAAACTTTCTATCAATGAAATTTCACCTCTCCTCTTTACATTTAACGTATATCGATATATTTTATTAATATCCGTTTTTTATAGGAGGAAATCTTTTGATTAACGCCATTGGTCTCGTATTTATCCTCACAAATAAACACGAGAAAAAGAAGAAAGTTTATCTGAATGAAAAATTCGCATTAATAGACATTATTGATTCTAAAGAAGTAATTGATGATGAAGGGAACTCACTAGTAGAACTAACATGTAAATACAGTATTTATCTAGATGAAAAATATTACTGTAAATCTCTCGATGATTATACTGGACAAGTATTTCCGTTCTTGAGCGCTAAAATAGGAAAAGGTCTTCTCAGAAACTTAAATTACTATTTCTCTTACGTTGATGCCTATGATAAAAAACCACCCGTTAAAGAAATTAGGCCACTTATGAAACAAGTAACGAACAGATAGCAAAAAATACTAAAAAAAGAAAGCATCTAACTTCGGATGCTTTCTTTTTTGAATCCAGAACTCATTAACTTCTATCCTTCTTCTAAAAGTATGTATCTAGGCATACTTTTAATTAAAAACATTGGAGGATTAAACTAAATGAAATACTCAGAAACGATTGTTAGTAAACGGCTTCGAACACTTAAAATATCTAGTATATTTATTATGCTAGTTTTAATTGGATGGCTTGGATATACAAAATTACTTTATGAAAACGGATTTCTTCAAGAAAAGAAACTTTCAGTTGAAGTAATGAATACTAGTATTACAGGTGAAATTGAACAAAGTTTCCATGTAAACTTACAAGGTTACCGTAAAACAGACGTTGATACTATTATAGATGCAAGTAAAACCGATCCGAGCGAACTATCTTTAATTGAGATTATCAATACATCTTGTTCACGAGATTGCATAGGTGAACCATTGGCATATGTAAACTCAAACGATGGATATATCTTTTATAAGGAGTCTACCGGAACTAATGTTGCTTTAAAAATCAAAAAACAAGACTCGTGGGAAATCGTAAAAAAATCTGTTCAAGACGGAATATAACATTAGAAAGTTAAAGAGTACGTAACGTACTCTTTTTTATTATTAATACTCTTCATGTTTACAATGACATTTCGGTTTCTCTTTACAATTACATTTTTCACAATCACACTTCGGTTTTTCCTTACAGCAACACTGATCACAATCGCAGTTTGGTTTCTCTTTGCAACGACATTCGTGACAATTCCTGCATTTACATCCACATCTTCCGAACAGTGAACTACCCACCACTTAGTACCTCTTACGAGCTTACTTGAAGTAGGGGCTTCTCGGTTCATCGCTACTTTTGATAGCTAACGAATTTGTCCTAGAACAGCCGAGCTAACTCCCTTGTTCCAAAGGTTATTTTGTCACTATTTATGCCAACACTAATAAGCGGATGGCTTCTTTTTTGATATTGATCGCTGCGTTATAGTCACGACTGATTGTGAGTCCACACGAACACGCATAGGTGCGTTCACATAATGGCATTTCTTTTTTATTTCCACAATTACTACACATCTTTGTAGAAGGAAACCATTTATCTATTTTTACAAGCTGTTTTCCTTGTTCTTGTAGCTTATATGCTAAAAATGTCGTGAACATCCTCCAACCGTTGTCCGCTACACTCTTACCAAATCTAAGTGCTCGTGACATTCCTTTCATATGTAAGTCTTCAATTGCTACAACGTCAAAACTCGTAGCTAATTCTTTAGACTTATGATGAAGAAAATTTTTACGTTGATTGGCGACCTTTTCATGCAATTTCGCTACACGAATGCGTTGTTTATTCCAGCGCTCTGAACCTTTCACACGTCTTGCTAATACTCGTTGTGCCTTCGCTAATTTCTCTAACATCTGACGATAAAAGCGAGGATAATTGGCTTTCTCATCTTCGCTACTCACATACAATTCAGCCATTGCGAAGTCTAATCCAACTACAGTTTGTACTTCTTTTTGTACAATCTCTTTTTCATATTCAGTCAAGATGGACACATAGTATTTACCAGTAGGTGTCATCGAAATCGTACACGATTTGATGATATGTTTTGGCGGGATTTCTCTATGTTGCTTCAGTTTCACCATTTTCAACTTTGGTAATTTGATATAACCATGAAATAACATAATATTTCCGTTTACTCGATTCGTTGTATAGGATTTTCTACTCTTTTTACTTTTGAATGTAGGAAAATCACTTTGACCACTAAAAAAATTCTTATACGCAGTTTGCAAGTTTAATTGCGCGTTGGCCAATGCTAAGGAATCGACTTCTTTCAACCATTCATACTGCGCCTTGTATTTCGCAGGAGTAGGGAATTTTTGTTTCTTCAGTTCTTCCTTGTTCTCTTTATATTTTTCATATACTTCTATTCGTTCAGCCAGCATTTTGTTATACACAAAACGTACACACCCGAAGGTTTTTCGTATGAGATGTGCTTGTTCTTCTGTCGGATACAGACGAAATTTATACGCCTTATTCTGCTTTGGCATATCCATTCACCTCATTTTCCGCTTCATATTCCATAAGCTATGACGGTGATCACACAACCTGAACACTACAAGATTATTATCTACTTTCATTGTTATACCAAAATCCCCCTCTTATAAGACTGATTATATCAGAGGCGAAATAAATAGGAAAACCAAAATTCATCTCCCACCTGCCGCTAGACTATCGTCTTTCACACGCCTGAGGAAGGAGACTTCTTTCGGATAATATGTTAAATCGTCCCAAAATGAACCCCTGCAATTACAATGATTCCCCATAAACATGCCTCCTCCTAAATAGAATTCATCATAGTCTATGATGAAAAGTAGAAAGAGGTTTGTTTGCTAGTCTAGTTTTGACTCTTTAGTATAGTAAATCTTACTAAAAAGAACTCTTTTTAAAAGTTTTTGTAAAATAATTACTTGTAATCTGTTATACTATAAACCGAAAATATATTTTTATATATGTAGGAGGATAAATTTTGAAGAAAATTCTATTATCTGTTCTTTGTGGAGCTATTATTTTAGGTGGAGCATGTTCTAAAGATACAGACTCTAAAGATTCAACATCAAAGAAAACTACTAAGGAGACAAGTGAATCGACACAGGTGCTATCAAAAGAAGAATTTGAAAAAATGCACTCTAATCCTAAAGAGCATAAAGGGAAAAAGGTTGATTTCTATGCGCAAATCTTTGTCGAACCTGAACGTGATAAAGATGGTACATATCTTCAAGCTTGGGCTGACAAAGAGCGCAGTAAAAATACTATTATTGCATTTAAAGATCCTAAATTAGATGTTAAACGTGAAGATTACATTCATGTTAAGGGTACTATTAAAGACGTCTTTGAAGGTGAAAATGCTTTTGGTGGAAAAGTAAAAGGTCCTACAATCGTTGCAACAAGTATCGAAAAAACAGATTATGCAACTGCTTTTGATCCTGCCCAAAAAACAATTGAAGTAAATCAAGAGCAAGACCATAATGGTTATAAAATGATTGTTAAAAAAATTGAAATTGCTGATAAAGAAACACGAGTATATTTCACGGCTAAAAATGATGCAACTGCAGCGTTTAATTTCTACGATTTTAACTCCAAATTAATCGTAAATGGTCAACAACTAGAATACCAAGACAACTATGAAGCAAAATATCCTAAAATCCCACAAGGTATGATGCCTGGCGTAACTAGTGATGCTGTTTTAACATTCCCTAAACTCCCAATTGAGCAAGGTGAATTACAATTAATACTAGAAGGTTCGAGTGAAAATTATGATATAACTCTTGAACCATTCAACTATAAAATTAAGTTGTAAATAATAAAATCGACTCTTTTTTGAGTCGATTTTATTATTTACCATTGAAACACCAATTACTTTTCTACTATAGTTCCTTCCCTTCTCCAACAGCCTCTTTCAACCTCTGCAACATATATCCAATCCCTTTACATCCTTCTAACGGATACGTAATAATTTCTTCTGGATACAATTGTGCCACTACTTTCTTATGCTTCTTCCCTGCAAGTAAAACTATTTCATCAAACTGAAGCAAGTCTTTTTCAATCATCTGTTGTTTTAATTGCTCCATACTAATAATTTCATCGCTCTTTGAATCGAAAGCAAGATCATAGTTTTCTAATACAATATCATTTGGTCTTAAAAATCCATGCTTCGCCGATAAGATAACCCAATTCTCGAAAAACATAGTTGCATATGCCTGACATGCTTTTCCGAATGGACTAATATATACTTCTTTTGCCTCCATCGGTCCGTAATCTGGATACTTATCCCAAATTTTCTTTTTTCCGCATGGAATTATGCATAACCTCTTCATTGTTATTTCTTACCTCACTTCTAATTTTTTAAATATAAAAATATAGAATTCTCTACTTCTTCATACTCACCTTCTATATCTCCAATCCCCACTACGTTCCATCCATTATTTGTTTTTATCGGTTTTTCATTCATTATAATATGAACTTGTGTCATATTTTTAAAATCTTCTTCAAAAGATGCTAAAACAGGTTGATCTATCATATATGTTTTATTATGTATACTCACACTTAAAAAGGTTTTATGTAATGCTTTATTTCCGTTTAAATTTACATTCATTGGATTAAACATGTTTAATTTCATATTACCTACAATATACAGATGATACCCTTTTTCTTTATAGAATTGTTTAAAATCCTTGTCTCTTTCGTTTTGAACAAAATGAAGGATTTGCTTCGTTTCTTTACTTATTGCAATTTCATTATTAAAACTCAAATCCACATTTATATTTTGTTTTAAAAAGGCATATAACGATTTATCACTATTAAAGAAGCTCGTTTTCCAGTTAGGAAGGATTTCATCTAATAATAAACATAAAAGCATTCCTGAGCTATAGCAGCTCTTCCTAATGTTATAATTAGCTTCATATGCATCTAAAATAAATCCGCTATATTTTCGTAATGTTTCGCTTTCATCCTTTTCACATATTGCATTGTAAGCGTTCATTTCTACATACCAAGCAGGCCCCTCTATACTTTCAACCATACACTCATATGTTATAAACTCTTCTTTCATAAAACTAGTTCTTTGCTCTCTTAGTTCAATAAATTGCTTAATATAATTATATTTCTCAGCTTGTGACTTACAATGCACAGCATCATATAAACACATTCGTTCATTATTTCGCAATTGTATATTTTCTTCTAATATAGGATATAGAAATCCTAGAGATTCATTTGGAAATCTACTTTCTTTATTCAAATATTGATAGCAATGAAAAAGTTCATGCACCACAATCGCAAGTAAACTTTCATAATCTTTATGCCTATCCATATTCACGATGGCAGTTGGATAATCTTTTAATAAGATACATGTATCAGCCTTAAATTGGTCATCTCGCTTTAAAACGGCATACTCACCATCATCTTTCAAAAATAATGGATGATGAAATACATACACATGCTCATCATTATATAATGCAAATGCAGCCCTATTAAAACCAGGCCAAAGCGTATTCAATAATTCTATACTTACATCTTTCTTTATTCGATTTAATATATTGTTCATTATATGTAACACCCCTATATCATTCTACATACACCTATTCTATTCCACTTAATAACAACCCTTTTATTTACATAAATGTTAGAAAAACATATATCTTTTCTCAAACCATAATGTATTATACAAATATACATGTGATGATTTTATGAAAAGGAGGTGAACAAATGAAAAATATAATCCCTGCGCTAGTACTCTATATTATCGTTTGCGTAATCGCTATGATTGCTCCAGCATCTGAAGGCTATAATCATGTTGGCTGGAAATTGTTTGTTGGGCAAGCATATGCTATACCTATTTTCCTCATTACTGCAATTATTACATTTTATATAAACAAGAAAAAATCTACGAACAAACAGTTATAAGGATAGCAAATGCTATCCTTATTTTAATTCATTTATTAGATCAAAAATTACACTTGCAGTACTTTCTATCCTTTCTTCCGAAAAGTCAAACGTAACACCTGTTTTTTCATATATTTCTTGTATAGGTAAATTCCAATCTGCATTCGCTCCCTCTTTAAAGAAAGCAATCGCTTTTTTTGGATCCTCTCGATAAATTTGAAACAATTGCATTGCTCCTATTTGCGCAATTGCGTATTCAATTTGATAAAAAGGAAACTGAACATAATGAAATGACTCTAACCAGCTTGCACCGATTTCATCTTCTAATCCTGCAATATTGACTGATGAATATTGATACCTTTTACATACTTCAGCGTATTTCTTATCACGTTCTTCTGGTGTATGGTTTGGATTTGTATAGAGCCAGTGCTGGAATACATCTCCTGCAATTGACGCCATTAATAAAGACAAAGCACGATATAATTGTACGCGCTGCACTTCTTTATATTCATCCTCTTGCTTATAAAAGATATTGAGCTTATCCATTACTAGCAACTCAAGACCTATGGAATAAAGCTCAGCTACCTCTTCACGAAGATATCTTTCTTGCATGCTACTATCATTGTTAAATTGTTTATAAAAATGAAATGCATGCCCCACTTCATGTATTAGCGCATTAATTGCATAAAATGATGGACTAAAATTAGAATACACAAAAACCTCTTTACTATGAGGAAAGGTAAAACAAGCAGCTCCCGGTGCTTTATTTTCATGTTCTTCTACGTCAATTAATCCCGTTTTTCGTATATGAATAAATTTCTCATAAAAATATAAATCTGTCTTCCGAAATATTTCTTCCACCCCATTCAATAAATCAATAGCATTTTGGAATGGAGCTTTTGGTAATTTACATGGAGTAAGGTCCCAAGGGCGATATTTTTTTACACCGAGATTGTTTTTAGAAAGAATCCCCAACTGTTCCCATATTGGTACAACATACTTTTCTATAGATTCATGAAGCTTATAACACTCTTTAATACTATAATCTCTATTTTTTTGTTTAAAAGCATACTCACTATAATTATTAAATCCTGCATTTAAAGCGATCTCATTCCGCAATTGTATGAGTTCATTCATAATACAATCTATTTCTATTTTCACTATACTTCTTGCTTCACATAAAGCGTACCAAGCTTTTTCGCGAATAGCTCTATTGGGGTTATCTAGTTTTGCTTTTACGTATGCATACGTCTTTTGCTCTCCTTCCCAATTAATAAATATGTTAGACATTATTTCTCTATATTTCGTAATAAGCTTTTGCTCTTTAATGGAAAGAGCAATGTTCTTGTCATTAAACATTTTACTTTTTATCAATCTTGCTTTTTTCATAAAACCGTATTTCTGCTCATTTAATAAGTCGGAAAACGGAGACTTTCTAAATTTCTGGTCAAATTTCGCATTGTATCTTTTTAAAAGTGGTTGAATTGTATTTTGATTATACATATGTAAATTACGTTTATTTCTGTCATTTGTATCTCTATACGTGGCAATTAAACTACTTGTTATCTCCTCTTCTATTTCAGCGGTTACACGCAGTTCATCCAAAAGCCAACTCTCTAATTCTGAAACAGAAGTAATATTTCGCTCTAAAAGTGACTGTAATTTACTCTCCAAATCATTAAGCATACACAATCCTCCTGTTTTAAAATTTTAATTTTCTGTTTTTTAGAGATAGAAAAGGACAAGTAGCCAATCCGACTACTTGTCCTTGCTGTGTATCTGTACTCAATAAAATTAAGCTTGAAATGCTTCTGTTAATACTGGTACGATTTGTTTTTTACGAGATACAACACCTTTTAAAGTAGCAGTGTTGTTTTCTAGAGATACGTTGTATGCTTTCTCAACAACGTTTGCTGCTTTACCGATCGCAAGACCGACAGAATCGTTAGTTAAGATATCAGTTACAACGAATAAGAATAGGTCTAAACCTTTTTCTTCTACTACTGCAGAGATAACTTTTTCAAGTTCCGCTTGGTGTACAAGAACGTCGTTTGTATCAACAGCGTTTACTTGTGCGATTTCAACTTTCGCATTACCCATTTGGAATTCTTTAGCGTCAAGAGAGATTAATTGCTCCATTGTTTTTCCGCTTAAGTCAGCACCAGCTTTTAACATTTCTAAGCCGTAGTTATCAGCATCTACACCAGCGATTTCCGCTAATTCACGAGCTGCTGCTACGTCTTGCTCTGTGCAAGTTGGAGATTTGAATAGTAAAGAATCTGAAATGATTGCAGATAACATTAAACCTGCAACTTCTTTACGAATTGTAACGCCATTTTCTTTGTACATTTTGTTTAAGATTGTAGCTGTACAACCAACTGGCTCACAACGATAGTAAATAGGATCGCTTGTTTCAAAGTTAGCAATACGGTGATGGTCAATAACTTCTAACACACGAACAGATTCGATATCGTTAGCACTTTGTTGACGCTCGTTATGATCAACTAAAATAACGTTGTCCACTTCGCTTGCAACTGTCTCAACAAAACGCGGTCCTTCTACTTTAAAATGGTCTAACGCAAATTGAGTTTCACCGCTGATTTCGCCTAAACGTACAGGCTCAGCATTCATTCCTAATTCTTTTTTCAATTCTGCATAAGCAATTGCAGAACAAATTGCATCTGTATCTGGGTTTTTATGCCCGAAAACTAGTACTTTTTCCATGTTTTCCACCTCTTCATGAAAAGGATATCTTAAAGAAGCAAATATGACAATATTTAAAGCATAATTTTTTATAAATAATTGCACTTTCTTCTATATTTTTCATCGTTTTTCGTAAAAAAAGATCATCTAAAATGAATTAGATGATCAAAATGTATATTTTATTTAAAATAAGCTAGGAGCTTGCACTACATGATTTAGCGGAAAATTTGATGCTAAACCGTTATTTACAAGGTTAACATCTATAACTTGATAAAATGCATTCCCAGTATCTGCAATTTCCCAAACAGCTAAAATAAGGTGATATCCATTTCTATCAGTAGGTACATTCGCTTCATGAGTTACTGAAGTTCCTGGTCTTGTTCCCCCATCATTTTTCACATAGAATGGCACTAAATCTAAATCAGACCTTGTTAACGGCTTATTTGGATTCCAATCTTTTTTCGTAATATAGTATTTCCATTCTTTCGTACTATGAGGTGCGGTTAGTTTCCACTTGAATGTATTCGTCCCGCCGTTTAACGTAACTTTCTTCCACCTATCAACTGATTGAACGTCTAAAGCAGGAAAATGGCCTGCTCCTGCGATTTGTCCATCAGAAGGTCCTAATTGCGGGAATCCACCTATTCCTTCTACACTTTGCGGCTCGTATTGAATCGGTCCGCAATTTACATTTACCCCTTGCTTACATAAATAAGAACGGCTCGCTGGTGATTCAACATATCCATGAGCTGAAGCTTTTTCTGAAAAACCGAAAGTTAATAATCCCGTAAGTAATATACCACCACTTAATATAACTTTCTTCACCTTCTGTAAACCTTTCGTTCTCATCCCGTCATCCCCTTTCCCATAATAAAGCGAAAATAACTATAGTCGGCTAGTCATCTTCTCTACATCCATTATAAGTCAAGGAGTATAACGAAAAGAACCCTCTAAAAACTTTCTCAAATTCATTTAGTACATTATATAAATTTTATTGATACATTCAAATAACACCGCTAGAGAAATATAGACGGTGTTAAATATACTCAATTAAACTATTCGTTTATAAATAAATTACGAAATTGGCAAAGTTAGTCTAGTTATCAAATAGCCCTCTCCCTCTCAGATTTGCGGAAACTGGCTCCTTTCCGATTTCACGTGCCCATATAGATAACTGGCCGATATGATGGATTTCGTGGACAATGACATGACGTATTAACTCTCCGTGTGTACATTCAATGACTCGACGCCTAATTGGTGCGTCTCTTGAGCTAATCGGCTCTTCATTGAAGTCAGCTTTTGAAAGTTTCCGAGAATCCATTTCATTTGTCCAAGAGGTCACAAATGGCTTCACTTTCCCGTGGTATTGAGCTGTAAGATTTTTCACTTTTTGTAAGCTGGCATACTCTTCAAACAATGGCTCCTCAGGCACTGATTCACCACGCAACCCTAAGATCCACATATATTCCACATCTACAATATGAAATAGGGTATGTAGTATACTGCCGAATCCACCGACCCGTTTCTTTACCAGTTCTTCGGCCGATATGTCTTCGCACCATGTAAACCAATCATCACGAACTTGCCAGTTATATTGAAACAGTTTCAACATCACAGCAACCTCCATCTTTTAGATTAACATTTAATATTCACCAAAAGACTTCAAAATTCCTATTTAAGTAATACCTCTTATACAACTGTTAAAACCTTATACAAATTGGCCCTCAAATTGAACATTCAATATGAAGTTAATGAATGAAAAGAAAACCCCTATTATACAGGGGGTTATCAATCTTTTTACAAATCAATACTCAGACCTAATAACAGATTTTTCGTTTAAAAATATCCCTCTTTTCAAATAAAAATACTAAATCATTTTATAATAAATAACCGTTGCATCTAAATTACCATTTGGAGATATTGCGTATTCTGGTATTTTTCCAACTTCTTTATAGTCTAATGATTTATACAATCTATTAGAAGGGTCTCCTTCTCTCGTATCTAGCACTATAAGAGACCTATTTTCTTGCTTTGCTCTTTCCTCTGCTTTTTGCATAAGCGAACGTCCAATACCGTTACGTCTAAAGTTCGGGTGAGTCATTAACTTGCAAATTTCAGCTCTATGAATCCCATTAGGCTTTGTAACTAAATGTAATTGAATACTCCCTGCCACTTCATTATTTATTTCAGCAACATACAAGATCACTTCTGGTGCTAAAACAGTTTCCCAATACTTTGTTGATTCTATTTGTTCCAGTGGAGGTAAAAAACCAATTGACGCCCCATCATCTACAACCGTTTTCAAAAGTTTAGAAAGCTCTTCCATATCATCATTTATTTGCTTAATCTCTTCAATTACTAAATTTTGCATTACTAATCCCCCTTTTGTTTCATTGTACCAAGTTTTAAGGAAGGAATAACAGGTTACTAAAAGGAAATATATATTTAGATAAAACATACTTATATAATGTATGGCAAGTGGAGGGATTAACCATTAGTAAAACAGGTTTTGACTTAATAAAACATGAGGACAACTTTAATCTTGGCTATGAAGATATCGAAGAGATATCTATGAGCTGTAAATTCTCTAACTGCACTCATACAAATGAACCACATTGCGCAATTAAAAAAGCTATTTCCGATGGATTTCTTACAGAAGAAATAATGAATTGTTATTATCGAGATAAGAATGAATTCGAATATGTATGTAAACAAAAGAACAAAACAAAAGCTATTGATTATATGAAACAATTGAAACTTTTTAGAAAATCTTAATACTAAATAAATAGTTGTTATTTCTCATTCCGACTAAATTTAAAATTCTTACTTTAATACATCACATACCAGATAATTTTTATACTCAAATTTAATCTCACGTAAAAGAACGTTTTAAACATAAAGTTTAAAACGTTCTTTTACATTCAATGCTTCTGATTTTTCAGTTCACTTAAACACTCTTGTACTAATGTTACCGCTTGACTCATTGCAGCTCCGCCAGCAAATGCTGCTGATACACCACATGCTTCCAGAATCTCTTTATCTGAACATCCTTGATCAAGACAACCTTTTGTATGATAAATGGTACAATATTCATCTTGCGTTGCTAGACTAATTCCTAATGCGATAAGTTGTTTTTCCCTTTTTGTTAAAGCGCCCTCTTGAAAACAAGCTTGCGTGAATGCATTATATGTTTCTGCAATTTCAGGAATTTGGTTTGTAAAACTACCGATACCTTCTTTATAATGATGTAGAACGTCATTTACTGTACTATGTTGTTCGTGTTCCATCTTATTATTACCCCCATTCAAATTATGTGTACCTATTGTAGTATGTGATGAAAAGAAGGCAATATACCTCATTGAATAGAATGAATATTCAGTTTATTATTACTAAAATTTCAGACTATCATCCTCTACTGTTTGTTCTTTATAATTTTTCCTTTCAATTTCTTTACTTCTTTCTTCCCAAAACGTTAAACCTTCAATTCCCACATTTTTAGGATCAAATACTGGATCTTTCCCTTCTTTTTTCTGTGCTTCATAATCTTTTAACACTTTTATTGCAATTTTACTTAATAGTAGAATCGCAATTAAGTTTAACCATGCCATACTACCGATTCCTAAATCTCCAAGATTCCATAAAAGCGAGGCTGATTCTACGCTACCGATGTAAACCATAATTAAAAATCCAATTTTTAAAACTGGTTTTAACCAGCTATGTTTAAGCTCACGATCTAAATAAGTAAGTGTCGTTTCAGCGATATAGTAGTATGCGAGTAAAGTTGTAAATGCGAAGAAAAATATTGCGATTGAAATAAATAATGGACCAAACCCTGTCATAACAGTTTCAACTGCTTGTTGTGTATAGATTGGACCTGCATCAACATTCCCTATATTCTTTACTATAGCGCTTTTCCCTTCAGGTATAACATTATACATACCTGTTATTAAAATCATAAGAGCTGTCGCTGTACATACAACAATTGTATCGATATATACAGAAAACGCTTGAACTAACCCTTGTTTTGCAGGATGGGATACTTCAGCAGCAGCGGAGCTATACGTCGCTTCTCCAACACCAGCAACATTTGAAAATACAGCACGCTTTACGCCCCATGCGATTGCTGCACCAACGATTCCGCCAAACATTTCATTTACACCAAAAGCACTAGAGAAAATTAAAGCGAACATACTTGGAATTTCTGTTACATTCGCAATTAATACGATACATGTAACAACTACATAACCTATTGCCATAAATGGAACAAGCATTTGCGAAACGCCCGCAATTCTCTTTACGCCACCAAAAATGATTGATGCTAATAATATAACTAATAATATTCCAGTTATATATTTGCTAATGCCATTAGAGTTTTCAAATCCAACTGCGATACTACTAGACTGAATACCTGGTAATAAAACGCCATATGAAAGTGTTACAACAACCGCTACAATGACTGCAAACCATTTCATTTTCAAGCCTTTTTCAATGAAATATGGTGTACCACCTCGGTATTCATTCCCAACTTTACTTTTATACACTTGAGATAATGTTGATTCAACAAATGCACTCGCTGCTCCTAAAAGAGCCATTACCCACATCCAAAACACAGCTCCTGGTCCGCCAAAAGCGATAGCTGTCGCGACCCCTGCGATATTACCTATTCCAACCCTACCTGATAAGGCTAAACAAAATGCTTGAAAGGATGAAATTCCCGTCTCCGAGCTCTTCCCTTCAAATAATAATTTAATCATCTCTTTAAAATAACGAATTTGCAGAAAACGAGTTGCAATTGTAAAATACACACCTGCCCCTAATGCAAAAACAACTAACCCAATACTCCATACTTGCCCAACTAACCACTCTACTAATTGCTCCATCCAAATCCCCCTTAACATTCTTTTGAAAACTATTTTATATATAAGAAAACGGACAACTATTATTAAACCTTCCAGTTGTCCGCATCTCTTATTATTCCATCCCTCTATTTATTAACAGTTAGATTCTCTATTACTTTATATTTACCCAAACACTTTTCACTTCTGTGTAATTATCAAGCGCGTATGAACCTAACTCACGACCGATACCAGATTGTTTAAACCCACCAAATGGTGCAGCTGCATTTTCTAAGTTATAATCATTAATCCATACTGTTCCTGCCTTTAATTTATTGGCAACTTGATGTCCTGTTTTAATATTTTGTGTCCATACGCCCGCAGCGAGTCCGTATGAAGAGCGATTTGCTCTTTCGATAACCTCTTCTGTTGAATCAAATGGAAGTACAACGACAACTGGTCCAAAAATTTCTTCTTTCACAATTGTCATATCATCAGTAACATTTGTGAATACTGTTGGCTGTACAAAATACCCTTTTTCAAATGCCCGTTCACCACCAGCAGCAACAGTAGCTCCTTCTGCTTTTCCTTGTTCAATGTAATGTAGCACACGTTCTTGTTGCTTTTTAGATACGAGTGGCCCCATTTCCGTTTCCTTCTCCATACCTGCTCCAAGTTTTACGTTGTTCGCCATTTTTACTAATTCAGCTACGACTGTTTCGTAATGTTTTCGGTGAACGAATACGCGAGATCCAGCACTACAATTTTGGCCGTGATTATACATAATACCTTGGAATGCGCCGTTAATCGCTTCTTCTAAATCAGCGTCTTCTAAAATGATATTTGGTGATTTACCACCAAGTTCTAACGTTACATGTTTAATTGTTTCTGCAGATTGACGCATAATATATTTCCCTGTAACTGTTGAACCTGTGAAGGCTACTTTATCAATATCATGATGGTTTACGATTGCAGCTCCTGCTTCAGGGCCAAAACCTGGAACAAAGTTTACAACACCGTTTGGAAAACCTGCTTCTTTAAAGAGCTTCGCTGTATATAATAACGATAAAGGCGTTTGCTCTGCTGGTTTTAATACGATTGTACAACCTGTTGCTAGTGCAGCTCCCATTTTCCAAGAAGACATAACGAGTGGAAAATTCCAAGGAATAATTTGACCTACAACGCCAACAGGTTCATGGCGTGTGTAATTTAAGTAATCTTTTGAAATCGGAATTGTTTGCCCGATAATTTTCGTAGCCCATCCCGCATAATAACGATAATTTTCTACAGTCGCTGCAATATCATCATCCAGTGCTACTTGATATGGTTTTCCATTATCTAAAGCTTCTAACTGCGCTAATTCTTCTCCATGCTCTTCAATTAAGTCTGCTAATTTATAAATTAGGTGCGCTCTTTCAGCGGTAGTCATTTCTGCCCAAGGTCCTGATTCAAATGCAGATCTTGCAGCTTTTACCGCTACATCAATATCCTCTTCTCGCGCTTCGCATACGACAGCTAAAACATCTTCTGTTGCTGGATTGTATGTCTCAAATGTCTTCCCGCTAATGGAAGGTACAAATTCACCATTAATAAACATTTTAATTTCTTCATTTAAAAACGCTTTCACTTTTGGTCTCAGCTCAATGTTTGTCGTTAACATATATGCTCTCCTCCTTATTTAAACAGCTGCATGAGCTGCAATTTTTGAAATAATCGTTTGAAGTTTTTGATCTTCTTCTTCAGTTAATCCGAGTCTCGGATAACGAGAAGGTCCCCCTGCTTGCCCGTGTAATTCCATTGAGCGTTTAACAATTTGTACATATTTTCCTGATCCTTCAAGAAACTCGCAAAGAGGTAAAATAGCATCGTTTATTTCCCAAGCTTTTTCTAATTCACCATTTTGGAAATGCTCATACATTTTCGTAACAAGTCCCGGCACGATATTTCCTGCTACTGAAACCCATCCCGTTGCACCTACTAAATAAGATTCCATAACTAAATCTTCAGATCCACAGAAGACTTGAAAAGCACCTTCGCCTTGTCGTACTAAATCTCTTGCTTTACGAATATCTCCGCTAGATTCTTTAATATGTGTAACATTTTCACATTCTTTTCCAATACGTAGCATGAGCTCTGTACTCATATCAACACCAGATGTAAACGGATTATTGTATAACATAATTGGTATATTTACAGCGTTTGAGATTTCTTTAAAATGAAAATAAATTTCCTCTTCTTTCGGCTTACAATAGTACGAGTTAATAATTAATGCGCAATCCGCTCCGTGTGCTTCTGCATGTTTCGTATATTCAATCGTTTCTTTCGTCGTTTCTGCTGCAGTTCCTACAATAACTGGAATACGGCCATCAACTTCTTTTAATACTGTTTCTACCATTTTAAATCGTTCTTCTTTTGATAAACTAACAAACTCACCTGTACTTCCATTAATAATAATGCCAGCTACCTTTTGATCGATAAAATAGTTTACGTTTTGTTTTACACCGTTCCAATTAATTTCTTGAAACTCATCCATCGGTGTGATCAATACTGGAAATGCCCCTTTAATTTTTTTCATATTTCTCTCTCCCTTTACTATTTTAATAAAAATCCTGTCGGAAACGGATCTGTAGAGTCTAATAGAAACGTCTGCATTCCTGTAATAAATGCTCTACTTTCAAAGCGAAAAATGTATCCTTGTTCTTCTTTCTTCACTTGTTCCACTGTTATAAAGCTATTAAATATACTTTCATTTTTAAAAGGTTTATCCGCTATATAATCATTTTTAAATAATGTATGAACATAAGATACAATAGTAGAAACAAAACCAGGCGAACGTACGATAAAGTTATCTTCATGAAATGTAATCGACTTTATATGGTTCTTTTCTGTTTGCATAGATTCTACTAAAATAAGTCTTTTTATTAATGACTGTTTTTGTATAGCTTGAAGTGTAACTTCACTCCATTTTTTTAATTTAGAGATATTTTCAATACTGATTTCTGGTGAATATGCATCCTTTTCTACAACTGCATATACTTTATCTGCCTGAATGAGAGAGTAACTTATATTACCAACTTGTAAATTTTTCTCAATCATATAACATAGTTTACTTTCAAACGAAACAGATACAACTTCATCATTCTCTACATACGCATGGATTGAAAATATACCAGATAGCGTTTCAATTTTGTATTGGTTCGTCTCTCTCTTTTTTAAATACCCGCTTTCTAGTAACATCGTTATGACTGCGACAATCCCCCCATAATGAAGCGGAATGGATCCTTCATGATTAAAAAATAATACAGCTGCATCGACTTCCATATGAATAGAAGGAACGACAATACATCCATTTAATCCGATAAAACCACGTGGTTCATTTAATAAAAGCTTCATTTCTTCTGCTAATTCACCTGAAAATTGTTCGTTTAATTGCTCTAAACTGTAGTAGTATTTGCATGGTACATCTTTCATTACACGAAATGCTTCACCATTTACATGTACGTCTACTGCTGTATACATTTTTTGAATGTTCATTTTACATCCTCCGTTTCATGTTCCATCGGCGGAATTAGCAAAAAGCCTTCTTTAAGTGGGTCCTTTTCATTATAAAAAAATCTATGCATCCCCATAAGCCAAGCTGAACCTGTAATTTTCGTTACGACAGCTTCAATATTTTCTACAGATGTTGTATTTATGACGCACCCTTTAAATAAAGAGCCAACGATACTCTCATGAATAAACTCTTCATCCACTTCAATTTTTTGATTTGCGTATAATACAGCTAACTTCGCTGATGTTCCTGTACCACATGGAGAACGATCAATTCCTCCTGGCGGAACGACAACTGTATTTTTCACATGAGCACTTTCATGAGTAGGATCTGTATAAAATTCAATATGGGTTAACCCTCTAATAAATGAATACTGCGGATGAATGATTTCAAATTCCTCATTAATGATATTTCTAATATGAATTGCCTTATCGATGATTGTAGATGCATGTTCCGGTACTAACTCTAAACCTACTGACTTTGCATCAATAATGGCATAGAAATTTCCTCCATACGCAATATCTGCTTCTACAGTTCCAATCCCCTCGACTTGTACAGTAATATGCTTCAGTAAAAAAGCTGGTATGTTACAGAAAGAGACTTCTTTCGCTTTTCCATCTTGAACAAAGATATCCACTTCAACTAAGCCGGCTGGCGTGTCTAACTTTAACGAAGTAATCGGTTCAACTACAGGAATTAAACCTGATTCAATTAAAGCTGTACATACACCAATTGTATCGTGACCACACATCGGTAAATATCCACCTGTCTCTATGTATATAACACCAATATCTGCTTCAGGATGACACGGATCTGTTAATAGTGCTCCTGACATTACATCATGACCACGCGGTTCATTCATTAACAATTTGCGAATCCAGTCATACTCCTTTTTCATATGTAACATCTTCTCTGCCATCGTCTCTCCAATTAACTTTGGAAGTCCGCTTATCAATGTCCTCGTCGGATTCCCGCCCGTATGTGTATCAATCGTCGTAAAGACTCTTTGTGACCTCATCCATTTAACACCCTTTCTGTAAAACGACTCAAACGAAGTGGTTCAATAGGAATGATTGTTTCTTTTTCATTTAATAACTCTTCAATTACTTTTCCAGTAACCGCTGCAAGGCTAATGCCATCCCCTTCATGCCCCGCTGCGATAAAGTAGTTCGGGATATGTTGCACGCGTGAAATGATTGGCAAATGATCTTCTGTCCACGGGCGTAATCCAGCATATGAACGAATCACCATCATATCCGCCATTTTCGGATAAAAACGAATTGCTCTGTTTGCAATACATTTAATAACCTCGTTGTTTATCTTCGTATGAAAACCTACAAACTCTCTACTACTACCAATTAAAAAATTTTGGCTTTCTGTCGGCTCAAACACAAGAGCTACCCCATATTTCTCAGTTAAAGCATCCACTTTTCGTTTTCCGCCAAATTTAGAAATTAAATAGCCAAATTCCATTACTTTACGGCAACCAACGTGTTGTTGCCTTGAAGCTACAATAATATGCCCTTTTCTCGGTTCAATTGGGATATTTACATCCAACATTTCTCCGATTTTCGGAGCCCACACACCGGCTGCGTTTACCACTTGTTTCGCAGTAAACGTCCCGTTAGTCGTTTCTACAATAAAGGAACCGTCTATATCTCTTTTCATTTCTTTTACTTCCGTATGATTAAAAGCTTTCGTACCAAATTTCTTCGATTCTGTAAGAAGTGAAAAAGCAAGGAGATATGGATTTACAGTCGAATCCGTTGCGCATTCTAACCCGCCTAATAACTCTTCTGCAAAAAATGGCGATTCTTCTCTTATATCTTGTCTATCAAGCATTCGAAACGGTAAACCAGCTTCCTTTTGACGATTCACCCATTGCTGGGCTGCTTCCATTTCTTCGTCCGACTCACATACGAGAATACTTCCTGGTGCTCTATATTCAAATGAGTGCTCTAACTCTTCACTTAAATCAGTTACTAACTTTTGACTTACTAACGACATTTGACTATCAAACCCTGGGTCTTTATCAATAGCCAAAATATTCCCGTCACACCGTGAAGACGTCCCACTGACAAATTCTCCTTTTTCAATGATTGTTACGTCTCTTCCGTATTTTGAAGTGTAATAAGCGATTGAACATCCTATAATTCCACCACCTATTATTAAAACGTCACAGTGCCTCACGTAGCACCCCTCCCTTCTTTTTAATCCCTCACTTTCTTTTATGCAATTGACGTGCCAACTCTACATATATACACTTTTTACAAATAATATTTTTATTTGTAAAAATATTTTGAAATTATCATAAATAGGTGTATTATTTTTTTATCACTGTCAAAATTTTTATACATAATAGGAGGACAATATGGCATTCTCATTTCCCACAATACAAGAATTTCTAAAAACTTTATTAATTGATCACACAAACAATTTGCAACATATTGAGCAAGTTAACGAAAAGTTTTATTACAGCCCTTCTACTACAGAAAAATACAACTGTGCAGTTATAGATGAAGATGATTCATTCAACACTTTAATTGACGCGTTTTCTCATGAAATGACCGTTATCGTAATAAACGAAAATAAAGAGCCTATATGCTGTATAACGGCTCAGCAAATCATTCCGTTTCTTGTTAAGTCTTACAATGAACTACAATCTTTCTATAACACCGTAATACAAACAACTGATTCTTCTGTTACAGTTATCGATGATAAAGAATGTGTTCGTACTTGGACAGATGGCGCCGAAAAGATTTTTTCAGTCAACCATACTGAAATTATTGGACAACCTATCACTCACTTTTTTGACTATAAAGATTTGGAAATTTTACAATCATTACATGACGGAAAAAGCATAATTGCTCAGTTCCATCAGCCTCGTCCAGATTTATTTGTATTAATTAACTCAAACCCAGTGTATTGTAACGATGAAATTATTGGAGCAGTCGTTTCAGAAACTGATGTTACGAATCAAGTTGCTTTAAATGAAAAACTATTTAATATGTCACATGAAATGCACCGATTAGAACAAGAGGTCGCAAAATATAAAGATGAATTAGACCCTTTCCTTGCGATGAATGGAAAGAGCCCTGTTATACAAAGAACGATACAATTAGCTAGAAAGGTGTGTTCGGTGAAATCAACAGTTTTAATACTCGGAGAAAGTGGTGTTGGAAAAGAAGTATTTGCGAAAGCAATCCATGAAGCAAGTGAAGCAACTAAAGCACCTTTCATTTCAATTAACTGCGGCGCCATTCCAGAAGCGTTATTTGAAAGTGAATTATTCGGGTATGAGCGCGGGGCGTTTTCTGGTGCAAATAGTAAAGGGAAAAAGGGTAAAATAGAGCTCGCGCAAGGCGGTACATTATTCCTAGATGAAATAGGAGAAATGCCGCTCGATATGCAAGTAAAGCTTTTACGTGTACTACAAGAACGAAAATATTACCGAGTTGGTGGAGAAAAAGAGATTCATATTAATTTCCGCATTATCGCTGCTACAAATCGTGATTTACAAGAGGAAATGAGAAAAGGCACGTTCCGAGAAGATTTATACTATCGCCTAAATGTAGTTAGCTTGCATATTCCACCGCTGCGCGAAAGACGCGAGGATATTATTGAATTAACCTATTCTTTTTTAAACGATTTTTCAATCAACTATAACAGACCAATTCGTGACTTACCTTCCAGCATTATGCATGAGTTACTTCATTACAATTGGCCAGGTAATATTCGCGAACTTCGTAACGTTGTTGAAAGACTTGTCGTATTTGCGACTGACGGTATTATAAAACAAGAATATTTACCATTTCATACAACTGAAACGTTAGAGAATCATACGGCTCATTCCCTATTACTCAGCAACAATCATACAATCCTTTCTTTACAAGAAGAAATGGATGAACATGAGAAGAAAGTTATTGAGAGGGCTTTACGCATTTTAAATGGGAATAAATTAGAGTGCGCGAAACAACTCGGTGTTACGAGAGCCACTTTATATAACCGTTTAAAAAAACTTGGTTTACAATAACCGTTTCCCTCCTCTATATTGGCATAGTTTTTGCATTATATAATTTGTGCAAACCGAACTAGAGGAGGAATACATATGACGAATAAAGATCATGTAATTGTTTGTCGATGTGAAGAAGTTACATACGGTCAACTTCAATCGACAATTGCTGAATATAATTGCTCGGCGAGAGAATTAAAACTAAGAACACGTGCTGGCATGGGATTTTGCGGTGGCCGCACATGTAGAATGATGATAGATCGAATGATTGAAAGTGCAAATCCTGAAGTAACTACTAATGAAATCCCATTAAAATATCAACCACCAGTGCGCGCAGTTACCTTTGGAGCGGTAGGTGAAAATAAATGAATAGAATTACCCATCATCCTGTTTTAGGGAGTTTAAATAGTAGTAATCGCATCACTTTCCAATTTAACGGGCAACAATATGAAGCATATGAACATGAAACGATTGCGGCCGCTTTACTTGCAAACGGAATAAGAACTTTAAGAGTGCATGAAGATAGCGGGACGCCGCGAGGTATTTACTGTAATATCGGGCATTGTTCTGAATGCCGCGTGACAGTAAACAATCAAACGAACGTACGAGCATGCTTAACTGTTGTTGAAAAGGATATGGTAGTTAATAGCGGCAAACAGCATCCAAATATCGTGAGAGAGATGGTGAAAAAGCGATGAATGATGTCATTATTATCGGAGCTGGACCAGCAGGTTTGTCAGCCTCCATCTCTTGTGCTCGTTTTGGACTAAATGTACTTGTTATTGATGAATTTATGAAGCCTGGCGGAAGGTTGCTCGGACAATTACATCAAGAACCTACTGGAGAATGGTGGAACGGAATAGAAGAATCAAAACGCCTTCACGAAGAAGCAAAATCACTTTCAGTTGATATTCGATGCGGCATTTCCGTCTATAATTTAGATAAAGATGAAAGTTCTTGGTTCGTACATACGAATATCGGTACGCTAGAAGCGCCGTTCGTTTTACTTGCTACTGGCGCTGCTGAGTACTCCATCCCCCTTCCTGGTTGGACACTTCCAGGAGTCATGTCGATTGGTGCAGCCCAAGTAATGACAAATGTACATCGCGTTCAAGTTGGGCGAAAAGGAGTAATTATTGGCGCTAACATTTTGTCATTCGCTATTTTGAATGAATTACAACTAGCGGGAATTAAAGTGGAACATATTGTACTTCCTGAAAAAAATGAATTAAGTCAAAAGGCTGGTGAACCAGAAGAAGTATTAAACTCTCTCTTACATGCTGCCCACCTTGCCCCATCATCTTTATTACGTATAGGTAGTCGATTGATGAAATATAATTGGGCGAAACAAGTTGGATTAAACTTCTATCCTAATAAAGGTATGAAAATAAACGGAACACCACTTCACCTTCGAAAAGCAGCTCTTGAAATTATCGGTACAGATCAAGTTGAAGGTGTACGCGTTGCTAATATTGATACGAAAGGAAACATCATAACTGGATCGGAACAAATATATGAGGCAGACTTCGTTTGTATTGCCGGTGGCTTATACCCTCTTGCTGAGCTTGCTGCTGTAGCTGGCTGTCCTTTCCGTTACATTCCGGAATTAGGCGGCCATGTTCCACTGCATTCCGAAACGTTGGAAACCCCTCTTCCCGGTTTATTTGTAGCTGGTAATATAACAGGTATTGAAAGCGGGAAAATTGCAATGGCACAAGGAACTGTTGCTGGATATTCAATCGTAAAACAGGCAAATAATAAATCCCATTCGGTTGAACAACACTTGCAACAGGCGATCCAACATGTACATACCGTACGACAACAAGCTGCCATTCAATTTAATCCGATGATTGATCTCGGTAGACGGAAAATGAATGAAATTTGGCGTGATTATTCCCTGGCATATACACATACTAAAAAGAGCTGCTGAGATTACTCTCAACAGCTCTTTTTTCTACTCATCTGAGTTATTAAACTTTGCTAATGCGTAAATGCCTTCTTCATCATCTAATTCAAGTTGTAATCTTGCTGCAAATGAATTGACATTATATTCTCTGTCAAGTAATAAGCGTAATGCTTCAATTAAGTTCGCTTGAATTAAAATTTGCTGGCGACCATTTACCTCTACTTCAGCAGAGAAACCGTAGTCATCATCATACATTAGTTCAACTAAAACTTCTTCTGGACCAACTTGTCTTTTTTCAGCGATATACACACAAAGCGCATTGATAAGTTCTTGTTCAGAAATTTTTATTGTTTCCATGCTACTTCATCTTCCTTTTTCTTACGTTGATCTTTGAAGTATTTAAATGCACGAACTGCTAACATTACGATACCAGCCATTACTAACATATTTACCATAAACGCTAATACAGAACCAAGAGCTCCCATATTTGCAAATAGGCTACCCATTAGTAAACCACCAAGACCACCTAGTAATAAACCTTTCATAAAGCTTCCTTTATTACTCTTTGGTGCTGTGTTTGTTGCCTTTGTTTTTGAATCTGTTGTTGTTTTTTGTGAATTCACGTTATTATCTTTTTTGTTCAAATCAACTTTTGACTTTTGACCAGAACTTGGTGTGTATGATTTTTTACCAGATTTGTAACCCTTCGCTGCTGCGTGATCTACAAACATGAAGCTACTAGCTCCAAAGATAACCATGAATGCTGTCATGACTGCTACAAGTTTTTTCAACATATTATATCCATTCTCCTTTTATATAGATATATGTGAAATCTACCTTTCTAGTAAATTCAGAATGATAGATTTATTTTTAAAAACATTTTAAAGGTTCTTATGAACTTATTGTATGAACTTTTGTCGGAATATGCAAGTATTATTTACTTCCGACAGTTTGGTGACAAAGGAAAAATTAAGCAAAACAGAATTGACTTTAAATGAAACAAAACATATTATAGGTTCATAAGAACTTTTTATTATTTTTGGAGGTGAAAAGATGGAAACATTTCATCTCACACGAAACGAAATGGCTACCCTTCTTCTATCATTAAGAGGATGGAATACGAAAAAGCCTCTCGGTATTTTACAAGAAGCTTGGGCGAAGTCACATAAAAAAGATATTGAAAGCGGACAAAGCGTAACTGCTTTTATTACTACCGCACTTTCACCTATTTTTGAAAAACTGATTAAAATTGATGATACAGACGTCGGTTTTTCATTAAATGAAATAGTTGCGCTTGGAAATCAGATTGAAAATACAAGTTTCTCAGTAACAGCCATGCAAAACTGGGTGAAACGAGATATAAAAGAAATGATTGGCTCTCCTCAAAAAGGAAAAAAATATTCAATTGAACAAGCAGCCTTACTATTCATTGTTGAAGATTTAAAAACAGCACTTGATTTTGAATCCATTCGTAAGCTATTACGCCTTATTGTAAATGACCCAGCCGATCGAAGTGATGACTTAATCAATCCTGTTCATTTATATGGGGCATACTCTTCTCTATTTGAAGAACTCAATCAAGGGAACTGCTTACAACTAAATGCAACAGATACAATCCATACAATTGAAAATATCGTGAAAGAAAGAGCTGATAAAATTGCAAGCAAGTTCGATCAGGTTAACAACGAACAACGTGAAGCAATTCGTAATGCGATTATTATTGCCACATTATCTGTGCATACCGCTTATGTACAAATGTTAGCAAAACGCTACGTAACAGCAACTTTATTTTTACAAAATTTAGAAGTGAAACCTTAAAAAAATAGGAGCAGAAATGCTTCTATTTTTTTATAACGAAAACAAGCATCAATCTGTTACATACTTAGAACAGGTTGATGCTTGTTTCTCTAGGTATTAATTATAAAAAAACCATATTCGCCTATTATTAATTCAAAAATGATCATTTCATTCTATTATATTTCGAACAAGTTTTCTCGATAAATTTAATTCCCTCATCTTTGTAACTCTTTATAAATTTCGATTTGAGCTTTTGAGCTATTAGCAAAACTTAACCAACCCTGTCTCACATTACTAATGTTTTCAGTTACCGAAAGTTCAACTATATCTAGATGTGAAACATTCGTTATTATCGATTTATTTATACCATTAACTTTAGCACCTGACATATACTTAGCGATCTCAGGGTTTAATGCAAAAGCAAAATCAATTACAGTAGCACCTTGTGGTAAGTTCACGGAATCTAACTTAGGAGTAAATGCAACAATGTTATCTTGGAATAGTTCATATGATACTAAATCATAAAATTCAATCGCATCTTGAGTTACTAAATCATTTGTCTTAATAAAATGATTCATCAATTTATGAATTATATTTTGCATCTCCTTATCAGTTATACTTTTTGTAAGAATATGAAATACCCCTTTATCTCGTATCTCCTGATTTATTTTTGTTTCAATACATATCACTATTTCATGGTTATTGATCACCACTTTGGTCTTTAAGTATCTGTTTAATACATCACTTTCAATTGCTATATTATCTTCAAATTGATATGGAATTGGTTGGTATAGTTGATGTATAACTCCTAATATTTTATAACAGTCTAAATTATTTGAGGTCGTGATAATTATTTTTGACACTGCTGTAATGTCTTGAATATCTTGGAGACGAGCATAAGCTGTATAAATAGGGCTTACTTCATAGTTAACTTCAAATATTAGATATGGATTTAGAAAATTCTTTATATCTTGCATGATATTTTGAGACAAACCCTCTAATAACTTAACATAATTTTGTAAAAGAATTCTCATTCCCTTATATTTAGAATGGTTAAGATAATAAAAACCTAAATCTTCTAACTCGTGTTGAATATGTAATAGCCCTAGTCTTTTACAAATCGGAGCAAAAATTTTGAGTGTTTCATTTGCATAAGGAACTTGTTTCTTTACAGCTTTCACCTGTAAAGTTCTCATATTATGTAGACGATCTATCACTTTTATAATAGCTACTCTTATATCTCCTTGCGTAGCTAACAATAATTTCTTTAAATTTATTGCTTCATACTCTTCTTTATTAGAGATTTGTTTTTTATCAATTTTAGTTAACCCTTCTACAATATCAGCCACTTTTTTACCGAATATATCACGTATATACTCAATTGTATAATCTGTATCCTCCACCACATCATGTAGTAATGCTGCAACTAAAGTTATTATATCTGCCTTACAATCTAACAAAATTTCTGTAACTGCAAATGGATGAGTAATATACGGCTCACCTGAAACGCGAAATTGTCCTTCATGAGCTTTCTCGGAAACTAATATAGCTTTATGTAGTTGTTCTAATTCTGCTTTATGTAGATATGAGGCCTTTTCTAATAATTCCTTTTTCATATTTTCAACTTCATCATGTTAATTTTCTATAAAAATTTTATTAACATTATAATTCGTTATTTGAAAGTGAAGTACCTGTCTAAGTGATAAGAGAATATTTATTATCTCTTCATGAAAACTGGGCTTATATCCTTTACTAAACTACTAATGCAAGACATAAAAGAATTGAAATAGCAATCCCCTATATAAATAAGGTATAATATACATATAGTGAACCTTTTACATTGTTAAATAAAGGGACATTTATTCAAAAATACATAAACTAGAAGGTGCAACAATGGTAAGTAGTTTTATTCATTCAGTATTAACGTTTTTTGAAGGATTAGGTTATTGGGGCATTATGCTTGGTCTAATGATTGAGATTATTCCAAGTGAAATCGTCCTTGCTTATGCGGGATTCTTAGTATTCAATGGGAGTATCTCATTTGTAGGCGCCGTTGTATTCGGTACAATTGGCGGCGTTATTGCTCAAATCTTTATTTATTGGCTTGGACGATACGGTGGACGACCTATATTAGAACGATACGGAAAATATATTTTCATTCATAAAAAACATATAGATGCAGCTGAAGATTGGTTTAACCGTTACGGGACTGGTGTAATTTTCACTGCACGCTTTATTCCAGTAGTACGTCATGCGATTTCAATTCCTGCTGGTATTACAAAAATGCCATTATTACGTTTCACTACATTAACAGCACTTGCAATCATCCCTTGGTCTATCATTTTCATTTATTTAGGTGAAAAACTAGGTCAAAATTGGGAGAATATTAATGATATTGCTGGGCCATATGTGAAATCATTCGCAATTGGCGGTGTCATACTCGTTCTTTTATACTTCATCATTAAAAAATGGACAAAAAAACGTAAAAATCTTGCTTAAAATAATAAATAAAAACCGCTATACATTCATTACGAACTATAGCGGTTTTTTATGTTTAAATTGACTAATCTGTAGAAATTACAAGAAAACCCCTCAGTTTAACATTTACATGGATAAGCAACAATTCATTCGTCCATTTCGTATATTATCTCAAAAAGGAGTGATTCCCCTATGCATTGGCAACAAAAAATACAATACTTAATCGGACGCCCTATCGGTATTTCCTTCATAAATGGGCAGGGAACTTCTGGTGTATTATGTTCAGCACATGATGGTCAATTATATGTGTATGAATACCTTTATCAAGCGCAGTTCGCAATGAAGCATTATGATTTTAGACAAATTCAAGATATACATGCCTTTCCGAATTGCCCACATCAAAATACTCTATACTAAAAAAGGAACAGCTTATAGCCGTTCCTTCTTCTCCACACTTATTTTTCAGTATAAAAGTTATGCACTGCTTCATCAAAGTAAATCCAGCCTTTCCAACCTAAATGAATTGTATCTTTTAAGAAATACTTATCATATTCATGGGCAGAAAAATCAACTACTGGGTATCCTGCTTTCTCAACTTGTTCCCGAACTTTTTTATAATACAATTCACGACGTTCTTTAGGGAAACCAGCGTAATCATACCACGGTCCATTTACAGGTACAGAAATAAAGAGTGGCTTAACATTTTTCTCTTTAAATATATTTAAAACAATTTGTAAGTCATCATATTCTGGTGATTCTTCATATGATTCATTTGCTCTAAAGTTTTTTAAACCTTTTAATTTTTTCTTTAAATTATGTTTATAATAATACGGATTTTCAATTCCGAATGTGTTTGTAGTAGATTCCGTTTTTCCTTCTTCCTCCGCATGTTTACGTGCATCTACCCAAGAAATTGAACGTAGTCCCATATTTGTTTTTTCTTTCATCGGTTCAATCTTAAATAAGGAGTTAAATACATCTCTATGATCTAAAATATTTCGATGCATATAAGCAAGTGGTTTAACTAAACCTGCTTTTATGTTATGTTTCGTATCATTATATACAATACCTTCTAATGAATTTTTTAATATATCATCTTTTTGAACGACTTTATAGTCTAATAATCGTTTCGCAATTTGCTTCTTCATTTCAACATTTATTGTATCATTAAAAATAAAATGATATGCTTGTTGTTTGGAGAAATTGTTAGTAAAATCCCCTTGTGATACACCCGTTTTAGTAAACCATTGTGGTGATAGAACAAAGACTACTTTTTTACCTTCTAACTCATCCATTGTAGACGTCATATTTAATATATGAGCTAAACTTTGTGTACCGCCAATCCCCATTAAATATGGTGTAAAACCTGCAGGATTTACTTTAAAGTAATTAGACGGATGATATGCATCCATTCGTAAAAATTCAGATGAACCATACATCGGTAAATACTGCGAATTCTCTAACATTTTTTGCTGTAAGAAAACACTTTGTAGTTTTTCTTTTTGTAAGGAAGTTGCCGCATCTTCTACCTTCTTATCACTAATAAGTGATACTAAACTTTTCGATGGGATTAATATGATAATGAAAAAAAGCACACACGCTAAAATTATAGGACCAAAAGCATGCTTCATTTTCATCGTCTCTTCCTCTTTCTATCGCTATTAAATTGTAACCCTTGTTTTTGACACGCCATCATTTCTCTCCTTTTTCTCTATACATGTTCCATTCTATTTATCTATTATATACATGTATGTATTTCTTTCCTTGTTCTATTAAGTTCTATACAAATAGCGCAAGAAAATGTTTCCATAGAAACACGTTAATTATACAAGATTCTACATAAATTTCACACTGGAATTTTACTAATAATTTTATTTTTAAGACATGAAAAAATATATAAAATGTCTATACATTTGAAACTGTACAAAAAAACAGACTATCACACATGTGAAGTCTGTTTCTCCATACTTTTATTTTTGTACATCTGCCCATTTTAAACTTGTAGCTGGACCGAATTGATGTACATATAAATCTTTCACATGCGGCTTTTGTAAGTATGATAATCCGCGCTGGAATACCGGTGCAATTACTGCATCATCCAGTAACATTTTCTCAGCATCTTGCATTGCTTTCCAACGAGCTTTTTCATCATTACCTAATTCTGTTTTAATCTTCTTAATTAACGCATCATATTCTGGGTTTGCATATTCTGTATTGTTCACACTGCTTCCAGAAAGGAATACTTCTAAGTAAGTCATTGGATCTGGATAATCCGGTAACCAGCGTGATAATGACATTTCATATTCTTTCTTCTTCTCTAACGCTAGTTTTTGCGTGTGTGGTTGTAATTTTACATTTACCTTTAAGCCTGGTAAGTTTTTCTCTAGCTCTTCTTTAATGTATTCTCCTACTTTTTTGAAGTTTTCTAAGTCATAGTTTAATAATTCAAGCGTCACTTCATTTGTACCGGTCTCTTGCTTCGCCTTTTCCCAATATTCTTTCGCCTGTTTTACATCAGTTTTATTAAACTCACCTGCTGTACTTCGAAAATCTTTTTTATCTGGACCTTTTAAAAATCCTCTTGGTACGTAATAGTTAGCAGCAACCGAACCATCATTTAAAAATGAAGTCGCAAGTCCTTTCTTATCAAACACTGTACTTAGCGCAAGCCTTGCGTTTTTATTTTTAAGAATCGGTACATTTTCATTGAATCGGAAGAAGTACATAACCGGATCTGTATATTGTTTTAGCTCTTTATTACTTTTATATTTATCGACGAATTCTGTAGAAATGACAGCTCTATCAACTTTATCTGTTTCATATAAATTTACCGCAGTTGAAATTTCTTTAACAATTTGATAGTTTACTTCATCTAGCTTCACTTCTTTCTTATCCCAATACTTATCGTTTTTTTTCAGTGTAAAACTAGCTTCATGCTTCCACTCTGATAATGTAAATGGCCCGTTATACACCGCTTTATTTGCTTGTAATCCGTACTTATCGCCCTGCTCTTTCGCATATTTTTCGTTAATTGGATAGAAGGACGGTAAAATAAGTAATTTCGTAAAATACGGCACTGGATGTTCTAGTTCTACAACGAATGTTTTATCATCCGTCGCTTTTACTCCTAATTCATCTAAACCTAATTGTTTCTTATTTATTTTCTCCGCATTTTTCACATCGTAAGCAATGTATGCATATTGAGAAGCAGTATCCGGATTAATCAGCTGCTTCCAAGCGTATACGTAATCTTGTGCTGTTACTGGATCTCCGTTAGACCATTTCGCTTCACGCAAGTGGAATGTATATGTTTTTCCATCTTTACTTACTTCATATTTTTGTGCTCCAGCCTCAATCACTTCATCATTTTTCGATAAACGGAATAATCCTTCCATTACGTTATTTAAAACGTTAAACGATACCGCATCTGTTACTTTCCCTGAATTTAATGACGGAATTTCACCCGTTTCTAGTAACTGTAATACTTTCTTCTCATCTTTCGGCTTTGTCGTTGTTTTTTCTTTTGCGCATCCTACTAAAAATGAAGAAACTAATAGTGTACTAACTAATGAGTAACGAACAACTTTTTTCATTTGAAAACCCCCTCTATTTTTCAAGGTAAGTAACGACGAGCACCAGCGTATTCTTCTATATATCCTGGTGTATTTAGCGGTATAATCTCTACTGACCTTTCAGCTCTCGGTGAGTGAATCATATTTCCATCACCAATATACATAGCAACATGATGAACACTACCTTTTCCTTGATCATGTGCAAAGAAGATTAAATCCCCTTTTTGTAAATGTTCTTTATCAACCGCAACTCCATTTCTCGATTGCGGACCAGAATCGCGCGGAATTGTAATACCGTGCGATTTATAAATCGTATGTGTAAATCCAGAGCAATCAAATCCGAAACCACTTGTTCCAGCCCATATATACGGTAATCCTAAAAACATTTTTCCAGTGTTTATTAAATCATCAGCTGTCGGAGTTAGAATATCATTTTGCGAACGGTAAACTGTCCCATCATTTTTTCGTAGCCAAGCTTTCTGTCCGTTTGGTAACAACACGCGGTACGAAATCGTATCTTCACTAAGTAGTGGCAGTCGCGTATTATAGCTCACTTCAAGTGATTTATGTTGTTCAGAAGGATTTATATATAAAATGGCTGTCGGTTTCGTTACTAATACGAAAGGTTCATTTGTTTTATCAGCAAATTCTTGATTATATGTTAACTGTTTTTCGGGCATCCACCCTGGGTAGCCCTCTTCATTTCGAGGTGTTGGCTGACCATGGACTAACACTTTAACCCAGTCCCCTTTTTTATCAACAACCGTTACTTCTTGACCTAATAACGCTTGCGTTTCTAATTTATTTGCATTTGTTAACCAAAGTTTCTCATCAAGCGTCATTGATTTCGTCCACTTCCACAAATCAACTGGGTTTGTAGCGCTCGGTGCATCAATTGGCCGTAATGAATCAGGCGCAGTCCAAAGTGTTGCGGCAGATACATCGATAAACGCTTTACTATCTTTCTTCTCTTCAGCATTTGCTGATGTAAACGATGAAAATATAAATAAAGTTGTTAAAAATGCAGTTCCTACTTTTTTCATAAATATCCCCCTTAAAAGATAGTTTACTAGTCTCTTCTCCTAAGATTTACTATTCACTGTCGTTTGAAGGTTTACCTTTGATCCAGAATAAGTCATTCCTTCCGGTTCTTCCATTAACCAAAGCGGTGCATCCAAATCGAAGTAATGAATATTAGGATGTGCAGCAGCTAAATGGGCTACAGCGCTAACAGAAAGTGAAGATTCCATCATACTTCCGACCATACATTTTACACCAGCTGTTTCGGCAATATCGGCAATACGCCACGCTTCACGTATGCCGCCACATTTCATTAATTTAATATTAATTAAGTCTGCATATCCTCCTTGAACAATTTTCAATGCATCACTCGCTGAAAATATGCTTTCATCTGCCATAATGGGCGTTTGTACATGATCTTTGACATACTTTAACCCATCCCAATCTTTCGCATGAACAGGTTGTTCAATAAATTCAATATTTAAATTACGATTTTCCATCTCTTTAATGATCGTAACCGCTTCTTTTGGATTCCACCCTTGATTTGCATCTAATCGTAACGTCGTATTTTTTGGTACACTATTTCGAATTGCTTCAATACGTTCTAAATCTAAATGAGCAGATTTTCCCACTTTAATTTTTAAAGTTTGAAATCCTTTTTCTACATGTTGCTTTGCCTCTTTCGCCATAATAAAAGGCTCATCTACACTCACCGTAATATCTGTATGAATTTCTTTCTTCCCGCCTAATAATGCGTAAAGTGGAACGTTTTGGTGTTGACAATACACATCATATAAAGCAATATCTACCGCGGCTTTCGCACTTGGGTTTCCAATACAACTCATTTGAATGTGCTGCAGTAACTGCTGAAATTGAATGATATCTTGACCAATTAAACAGGAACGCATCGGTCCTAAAATTGCTTCTTCAATCCCGTTAGCGAAATCACCCGTAATAACTGGTGTTGCGGCTGCAGCCCCCTTGCCAATAACTCCTTCGTCTGTATGAATATATACATCTATACTTTCTATTTCAGTTACGGTACGAAGCGCCGTTTTAAACGGTGTATGAAGATTTACACGTCTACGCTTTACTTTTACATCCGTAATTTTCATATTGTTCATCCTTTCATTGTCTGACAAAGTGGAACCTTAATCCACAAAATAAATTAGTTTTTTACGGACAATTAATCTCCTCTTTCGCTTACTTTTCATATAGGAGATTAATGTGAAATAAAAAAAATCCAGCCATAAGAAGATTCTTATGGCTGGATTTTGTCTAGGAATAGGTAGACAAAGCAGCAATTTGATTATATTTTTTCTGCGCATCTTTTAACGCTACAAGTAGTGCCTTTTGAGACGAACCGAAGTATCTATTTTTTATTTCTGTTACCAATAGTGGATCATTAATATTTTTATGTAGAAACAAATATTTAACGAATTGAGATGTTAATGCAATTGTCGCTGAGCAATCTGCATCTACAATTTCCCCTGTCTCCTTAACAAGTACAAACGCTACAAAATAACTTTTGAACTTTTCGGTAATAGGATTATTTTGAGGTGCTTTCGCATCCCCTACGATATAAATTGTATTTGAAGCGTACACAGCTATCTTCCTTTCTAATACGGGATAACGGTTTTCTTAATAGTCGTATGAGTGATAAACTCAACGTTGATTAAGAAATGTATCCGCTTACCTTGTATTATAATACAATTGACAGAATTTTAACAACATTTATTTCAGTGTATATTCCATAAGTATAAAAACAGCTCAAACTCTTCATTTTTACAATATGTGATTGTTACTTGTACCATGCCATTCATACATAAAAAAACAGCTAGCAATCGCTAACTGTTCTATTACACTACTTCGGCAACACAAATATAGTTTCATTTGACTTTGAAAATTGATATTCTTTTCTCGCAAACTTCAAAATTTCTTCCTCATCGTCTGTTAAATTTTCTATGTTAGTCTTTAAAGAATCCTGGTCTTTCTTTAAAGAGACCAATTGTTTTTTTTGATTCGTTATTGTATCTTTTTTTTCTACGATTATTTCTTGTTGTTTCGTTAAAATAAATTGAAGGTACAAAGTAGCCGCCGCAATAAATATAAACATGAATATAAATCGTCTTAGTTTTTTCTTATTAATTGCTCGCTTCTCATTAGGCTGTGATAGTTGCTCTTCTATATTAGGAACATTTATTCGCTTGAGTTTCCTCATTATGAAATCCCCCTAACACATATATTTTCACTACCCTCGGCATAATCCCTTACTAACTATAATTCTATTCTTATAAAATAAGCTCCTTCACAAAAATATCTTACAAATCAACCAATTAAAGATAGCATTCGACGACATTTCCATATTTACTTTGAAATTTTTTATGTATGCTGCCATAAAATAGTAGTTTCTGTTATTCTTTTTCTATTATTGTAGAAGAGTTTTTTTACACACAAAATACCTTCCCTACATATCGATGTTATAACATGCTTACAAGGAGGAAAAATATGCATTACCGTACATTAGGTAAAACTGGAATAACTGTCTCTGAAATAGGTTTTGGGGCATGGGCAATCGGTGGTGATGAATGGGGACCTGTTAACGATAAACAATCTATAACCGCTATAAAAAAAGCAATTGAGTGTGGTGTGAATTTTATTGATACTGCAGATGTGTATGGTTTAGGACATAGTGAAAAGTTAGTGTCTACCGCAATTAAAGGATATCGTAATGATATTATCCTATCAACGAAAGGCGGTTTAATCGGACATCACTACGATCCGAATGGAGAACCTGTATATGATACTCCCGAAAAAATCATCGCCGTATTTGAAACAAGTTTACAACGTCTTCAAACAGATTACATTGATCTTTATTTTTGTCATATTTGGTGGCATAACCGTAGAGAAACAGAAGCATTTTTACGTGCATTTGAAGTATTAAAACGTGATGGAAAAGTAAGAGCAGTCGGTGTTTCGACACATGATTTACAATACATTCGACATTTCAATAAAAACAATGAAATTGACATCGTACAACTTGATTACAATATATTGAATCGAAAACCAGAAAATGATATTTTGCCATTCTTACAAGAAAAAAATCTAGGAGCTGTTATTCGTGGGCCGTTAAAAATGGGTATTTTAACTGGAAAATTCACAAATAAAACAACTTTTCCAAATGGAGATTTACGCAAAGATTGGCCAAATGAAAATTGGTTTCAAGAAGACTTACAAAAGGTAGAGAAACTTCGGTTGCTCTCAAATAAAAATCAGACCTTAGGGCAACTTGCACTTCGCTATATACTCACTCATCCAGCAGTGAGTGTTGTAATCCCAGGTGCAAAAACAGAAAAACAAGCACAAGAAAATGCAAATGCGTCTGTTCGCCCTATTTTGAGTGATGAGGAGATTAGCTATATTCAATCAATATAAAAAAGCCCGGCCTGGGCTTTTTAATTTTGTAAATCAATATCATATTCCATACTTTTAGCTGTTTCCTCAGCAATCTCCACACCTAACAAATTTTTTACAATATGAAATGACATGTTAATACCAGCTGAAATACCTGCAGATGTAATAATGTGTCCTTCATCTACAAATTTCACATTCTCCATTACTTCTACATTCGGAAAATTTTTTTTGAAGGTTTGAATACTAGCCCAATGCGTTGTTGCTTTTAAGCCTTCCAGTAAACCGGCTTTCGCAAGTAATAGCGCACCCGTACAAACTGAAGTCATTAGCTTTACTTCTTTTATTTGCTGACGAACCCAATTTATTATAATATCATTTTGCACTTCATTTTCCCGAACACCTTTACCACCTGGAATGATTAAAATATCAACTGGCGGTAAATCTTCAATACTATAATCTGGCTTTACCTTTAATCCGTTTCTTGCTGTAATCATTTCTCCATTTTGGCTAACTGTATACACAGTAAATGGTTTTTCTTCATCCGCTTCGGTTACAGAAAAAACTTCAAATGGCCCAGCAAAGTCTAACACTTCTACCTCGTTAAATAAAAATATGCCCACACTCCATTTATTTATCATACGTTCACTTCCTGTTTTAAATAATGTAAAAGGTGATCATGTTCTTTTTCTAATGCAATATAATATGCTGTTCTCCCATCTTTCAAAATATTTAAGTTTCCCCTTCTTCTATATGTTCTATTGATTATGATATTTTCCTGTTAAAACTACAGTTTACATAATAATATTATCTCTCCAATAATTATCTGTTATTTTAAATATTGAATTTTTTCGTTAAAATAACACTAATCATGTTTAATACGGAGGAGAAATTATGTTAAAAGTAATGCCTTTAAATAGTGAAGACTATGATTTAATTACAGCTGCTGAAAAAGTAATCGAAAAAAACTATAAATATGGTCGTCATCATATCGGATCAGCTGTAAGAACTAAAACAGGTAATATTTATGCAGCAGTGCATGTTGAAGCGAATGTTGGAAGAATAACAGTATGCGGTGAAGCTATGGCGATCGGAAAATCTATTTCAGAAGGTGATCATGAATTTGATACCATTGTCGCAGTTGCTCACCCACACCCTCATGAAGATATAGAAAAATGTTGGGTTGTTGCTCCATGTGGTATGTGTCGAGAATTAATAAGTGATTACGGAATAAATACGAACGTTATACTTTCATATAATGGTGAACTTGTAAAATGTAACGTAATGGAATTATTACCTGAAAAGTACACAAGTGAAGTAGAATAATCATTCATACTTTCAACATATCAAATAATATTATTCCAATAAAAAAACAATCCATTTTTAAAACGGATTGTTTTTTTATTTCTTTTTTTAAGTAGTTTTTTTATTTTTCTATTTTCAATAATTATAAAATCAGCATTAACAAAAATGAAATCCAAATATTTAAGTACGCATTGTGATTCGTTTTTTCATTTGAAAACAAAAATAAAATTTCTCCTTACATTTGAAAAACATTAATGTGAACTCTCTAAAATCAGCAACCTTATCATACCAATCTATAACAATTCTGTCTTCTTCCCTTACCTGTTTCCTTTAACACATATGATTTTAAAACAAGCGCTGTTAATGAATCTGTTAATGTTTTATATGATAAATTAGATAATGCTAATAGATCGTTCGTATATAACATTCTATGCTTCTCTAATAATAATAGTACTAATCGTTCCGACGGTTTTAATGCCTCATCACTTTCTAGTATAAAGTCTATATTTTTCATTTCTCTAATTGTTACTCCTTATATAAAAAAATACTTGCACAACTAATTTAATATAAAAATAATACACAACAAGATTTGAAGTATATTAAAATAACATCGTTTCGAAACACTATTATACTATAACATAGAAAAAGCATTTCCCGAAATAGGAAATACTTTTTAAAATCGCTTATATGTTTCTTCCAAACTTACATTATATTTCGAATTCTTATCCGTACAATTTCCTCCTAATTTTTGCTGGTCATACCGATGTATTTGTAATCAATCGAGTTCTTCTAAAATAATATAAACAAATAAAAACGGTTAGTCTATCATACTCTAAACATAAATGAATAACCGTTTTCCAGCTTCTACTCAAATACATGTACTACCTTAAATATTTCTTGCAATATGCGGCTTACTGTAATGACTTGTACCACCACCGCCTACTACTACTTTACCGCCTTTTTCAAAAATTAATAGTTTACTTGAACCATCTGCAAGAAGTACTATTACTTCAGCATTATTACTTGTTGCTACATAAATTACATAGCCACTTTTTGATATACATGTTTCCCAATTCGCATCAAATTCTGATCTTACTACACGATTGGAATACACTTGATTTTCAATTCTGTCTTGTTCTACGTTTTCCAAATTTATCCCCTACTTCTCTAAAATATCATTTATAGAAAAATAACATTTCTATTTGAAATAGTAACTGCCTTTAATATAAGTAGTATATGTAGTTAGTAGAAGAATGCTTGGACAACCGGAACGTAATACCGTGTAAGTAATATACAATTGAAATAAGGCAGCCGATATTATATCGATTGCCTTATTTTCATACATAGTTCTTTATTTTTCGTTTCGCACAGCTTCAAAAGTAAACATTTGACTTGCATTTGACGGTTCTTTTTCATAAACATAGTCAGCGGAGTAAGTAATGTTAGAGAAACCTATACTTTCTAGCAGAAGTTTAAACTCTTCTATTCCATACCAGCGTATCGCAAAGCGTTGTAGTTCTGTTTGTACTAACTGCCCTTTACTCCATTTTTCATATTTTAAATATGATAGAGTAACTTGGTTCAGCCAATCTATTTCAATTGATTTATTTTCTAATGTAATTCCGTCTCCACTCGGCAAAGAAAAAGTCGATGTATGAATCTCTCCTGTTTTCCAGTCATGCGGAAGCATAATATCTACGATTAATCGCCCGCCTGGATTAAGATGTTCATAAAAACATTTCAATGCGTTTATAGAATCTGTACGATTTTCAATTAAACAAAAAGATCCAGTTGGAATGATTATTGCCTCGTATTTATGTGGCAGTGAAAATTGTTGTAAGCTTCCTTGATATAAATTAGGATGTAAGTTTCTCTCTTTACATCGCACGCGGCACGATTCTAGCATTTCAGGTGAATAGTCAATCCCATCCACTTTAAAACCAGCTTCAAGAAGTGGGATGATAACACGCCCTGATCCTACTGCCGCTTCAAGAATTCTTCCTCTACCATTTTTTAAACGTTCTTCGTAATACTCAATATCACCATTTAAAGAATAACCGACAGGCTTAGTGAAATCATAAAGTTCCGTGCAAAGTGTACTATAAAAACTAAACATTTATTTTCTCCTCCGTTTTATACGTACGGAAGATTTTCATTCAATTAATCTTCCTGTACCTTTATTTTTAATAAAAATTCGAAAGAGCTGACTGTCATAATATATCACTCGCTTTCCATACAATATAATTATATTGTATAATATTCCATTCAAAATGAACATATGAAAATTCAGAATTATATTGAAAGGAGGATATGATGAATTCATTAATTGGATTTATTTTTCTTCTTATCACTTTTAATACACTCATTTTCTTTATAGCAAAGAAATATCAACGAATATGGAAAATAGCCAGTGGTATTTTCATACTTTCTTCGCCACCTTGCACGTAATTGGTGAAAAAGTAGGAGATGGATTCGCTGGAGGTTTTGCTGGGCTTACCTTTAGTGGTCTATTGATCGTGAATGCAATTTTTTTATTTGTTGTAAGCATTTTTGTATCTACTAATAAACATTCACATTAAACTCCCCATTTCAAAGTTTAAAGAGCTTACTATGCAGTAAGCTCTTTATTCATAACTATTTATTTCACAATCGGCAATATTACTTCACTTAATTTTACTGTAAGCTTCGTGCCTGCTTTCGGTCTAATCGTATAATCATAGTCACTAGCGATTAAAATGACCCCTATTTGATGCCCCGCTTTAAATACATAATCATCAGGCTGCATATCCCATGTGAATGTATAATCTTTGCCCGGTTGAATCGCTGTTGAATTTTCTATACTCTTTAAGTTTTGTGGATCCATCCAGCCTCTCGTTACAATTTCCGGCTTTGCTCCACCATAATCAACAAGTAAAGCAGTTAAATTTGATACAGATCGATCAATATTTCCTGTAATTGAAATCTTTGGTGTACCGCTTATACGCGTATCTTTTTGAAGTACAGGCATTGTATACACTAATCGATTGGCTACTTCTAATTCTGGGTTTGCTATTAATTGATTTGATTTCATTTTTGCATCATCCACGAATGAGAAAACTTTATTTGCTGAGCCCATACTTAATGGCAAATTAACTGCTTTGTTACTTAAATACATACGAACTTTTGACGGTACAGCTGCTGGATCCGGCCAATTTTTTATTTTATCCCAAGTTTTATTTTCACGTTGTACATCCACCATCGGTTCATTCATAATCCCATTTTCAATTCCATACAACCAGTAATCGAACCATTTATTTTGTGTTCTTTGCCAATCATTTGTTGATGTTCCACCGTGTCCACCTTGATGTAACCACATTTTACGAGGGACATCATTTTCTCCAAGTGCTTCCCACCACTGCGCAAACTGCTTCGTCTTTACATTCCAATCATTTAAACCATGAACAACAAATACACTCGCTTTTACGTTTTTAGCATCTTTTACATAATTACGTTTATCCCAAAAATCATTATAATTACCAGTTTTCCGGTCCTGTCCAGCTGTTAGCTCTTTTATTACTTGTCCGCAAACTTCAGGATTTTCTCTTGTTAGAACTGCTTCTGCCATGTTATCTGTATCTTCTCCTTGGTATCCACCAGGCGCAATGACTGCACCGTTTGCACGATAATAATCATACCAACTACTAATCGCTGCGATTGGAATAATTGTTTTTAACCCTTCCACGCCAGTCGTCGCAACTGCATTTGGTAACGTACCATTATAAGAAACGCCTGTCATACCTACATTTCCTGTTGACCAATCAGCCCTAACTTCCTCACCATTTTCTGTATATGCTTTCGCTCGCCCATTTACCCAATCAATGACAGATTTCGTCCCTAATATTTCTTGCTCATCCCCAGTAGTTGGACATCCGTCTGATTTTCCAGTTCCTATACTTTCACCTAAAATGACTGCATAGCCTCTTGGCACATAATAATTTCCGTATGAACCAAGATTAACAGCTCCATACGGTTTCCCTTCATACGCATACAATTCTTCATCTACATTATATACAGGAACATCTTTTAAGCCAGATCGATATGGACTCATTTCATATATAACGGGAACTTTCACATTTGAATCAGTTTTTGGACGCATAACTTTTACTGATACACGATCCTTTTTTCCATCTCGATCACTATCAACTTCCGTCTCTACAAATAAATTTTCGATAATTGCTTCATCAAGCGAGTAGATCGGCTTTGTCATCCCATTTTCTAATTCAATCTTCGTATTTGATTGTAGTCCTTCTGCACCTTTCCCATTTAACTTCACGCCATTCTCATTTATGTAGTTTGTTTCTTTCTTGTCTGCATACGCAGTCATACTAGAAACTCCTGATGTGACTGATAAAGATAAGATTGTTGATAATGTAATTGCTATTTTCTTTTTCCCCATACTTTTTCCTCCCCATATATGTCTCCTTTTACTATACAACGAAATAACAGAAAATTCAGTTTATATTTCATGCAACAACTTGAAAAATTTGTAGAACACTCTTCAAACGAGCTTTCGAGGTTATACATTCTGATTTACTACTCTCATATAATCAAAAAAAACATCGCCTAATAATAGACGATGCTTTTTATAGTTTCGAATTAGTCATTCTTCATATTAATATAAAATCTTATATCTCCCTCTATTGTAGAGACTCCATAATCAAAACCATGTCTTTCTAAAATACTTTTCACTATCGCTAAACCTAGTCCTGTACCAGAATGGTCTTTACTACGAGAAGATTCTAAGACGTAAAAAGGTTCCCAAATTTTATCGATATCTTTCATTTGTTCAGCATTCATCCCATTTTGAATTTGAAAATATATATTTTCATTTCGATCTTCTAAAGTAATTTTTATATTTTGATTTGCTGTATATTTTATCGCATTAGATATTAAATTTTGAAAGACCATTTTCATTTTATTTACATCAGCATTAACAACTGCATCGCTAACATTATAGTTCACTTGCAAATTGATTTCTTTCGATTCCAGTTCAATCTTATGCTTATCTAATATACTTTGGACTAGTGATTTAATATCGAATTCTTCTTTTTGTAAAACATCTCTTTCTAGTTTAGAAAATCGTAATAACTCTTCAATTAGGTTTGAAATGTGATCAGTTTGTTTAATGATTGTATCTATGTATGTACCATCATCTAAACCATCTTTTATTCCCATAGAATATGCTTTCACTAATGCGATTGGAGTCTTTAATTCATGCGTCACATCACCCATAAATCGTTTTAAATGTTCATTTCGATCTGTTAAATCTTCATGCGCTTCATTTAGTTTTTCACTCATGATATTAATACTATTAGCTAAGTCCCCTATTTCATCATTTGTTTTCACTTTCGCTCGTTCAAATTTCAAATTTGAAATATCTTCTGCAACATTACTTAATTCTTTCAATGGTCTGGTGATTGTCGTTGAAAGTATCCATACAAGTACGATAATGAGAAAAATCGTAATGCCAAAAATGTAAAAATAAAATGAATTTAACGCTTTTATTATTTCATTAGAATGTGCGATCGAAACTCCTACTAAAATTAACATATCGTCTTTCGCAATGTATTTCACAAAAAAACTAGATTTAATCTTTTCTTGATCATATATTTTATTCGCTTGCCCGAAGTTCTTTACTTTCATTACTTCTTCTTTTGTAATCCAAAGTTTATTAAGGGCAACTCTTTTCCTTGTAAGTTGCATACGTAACTCATCATTAATTCGATCTTCCGAATTGTTAATTGATGTATACGCAATCGTAACATTTCCTTTATTTTCAATGCTAGTAATTGCTTCATCCAGTTGTATGCTCGGTATGGACTGTATTTGTGCTGTAATACCTTCTAAACTTTCTCGCGTTTTGTAAATATTATATTTCGGTAAAAGATAGTTAATTAATAATAAAGAGATTGTAAAAATAAGAATAACAGTTAAAGAAATGCTGAGAAATAGCTTTTTTCCAAGTTTATTCACTCTGCTCCTCCAAACTATATCCTAAACCACGATGCGTCTTTATAATATTTTCTCCTACTTTTTTACGTAATCTTCTTACATGTGTATCAACAGTTCGCTCTTCTCCGAAATAGTCAAATCCCCATACGATATCTAACAATTTTTTTCGAGTTAAAATCATACCTTTATGATTTAAAAAACATTTTATCAATTCTAACTCTGTTTTTGTAATATCTAACTCTTTGTCATTTTTATAAACTTTATTTTTAGTGAAATCTATTTTCAAATCTTGAACTTGAATGACATCATCATGCTGTATAAGTTTTTTCGCTCTAGTTATTAATACGCCTGGATGAAATGGTTTTTTTACATATTCATCTGCGCCACTTTGAAGTGCTGCTAATTCATCTTCACTTTCACTTTTCGCTGTAAGCATTAACACTTTTACGCTTGAATTCTTTTTTATTTCCTGACAGACAGTAATACCACTATGTTTCGGCATCATCCAATCTAAAACAGCTAAATCAACTTTTTCATCATAAAATATTTGAAGTGCTTCTTCTCCATCTTTTGCTAATAAAACTTCGAAGCCTTCTTTCTCGAAATAAGCCTTTAAAATCCTTAACATATCTTGTTCATCATCTGCTATTAATACTCTCATACATTATCCTCCATTGCTATTAAACAAAAACCAATTGTATTATACAACTTCTTTGTTACATCAATGTGACAGAAAAATATTTGAACGTTTTAAGGGTATAGTAAAAACGAGGTGTTGTATTATGATTAAAAAAATCGGGGTTATTACTCTTCTTTGTTTCTTATTATCAACAAATGTGTTCGCAAATACAAATCAACAAATTGAAGTGTTTGATTGTCAAAAAGAAATGGTCGTTCAAAAACAATCTTTAGATCCAGCTATTCAAAAAGAAGCTGTTCAATACGCTAAATCCATTACTGGCCCGTTCAAAAACTTAAACGTCGTTCCAAAAGATGGTCACATGATAAAAATCCCATTATCTAAACCAATTTCTATTACAAATCAATGGTTACATACAACAATTGATGAAGTACTTATTCTCCTCCCGCTTAATCAAAAACCTTATATTATGCTTTACGATGATGAAAACAATCCGCATTTTTATTATGTGAAAGGTGATCCGAAGGGATTATTGAAACAAATGAATGTTAAATTATAATGTAAGAAAGATCCCACAAATATCATTTGCGGGATCTTTTATTTATCAGTTAGCAACTACATTTTCATTTAAAAAATGAATAACCTGTCTTTTATGATGATTATCATGATCTATAAATTCTTTAATAATATATATAAGAGAATACGGCGTTCCAGTATGAGGACAGTGTGATACCCCATTGGCTGTTAAAGGTGTCTTTAGATTTTCATCAGGCAGTAATCTAAGTTCTTTTACGAGTAATTCTCTTTTAGCTTTTGCTTCTTCAAGAAGTTTCACCTTAGATATACCTGATTTAGCATAATTAGATGCTAGTTTATTATATGTATCAAAATCAGGGAACTCCATTCCCTGTCCGTTTCTCACTGATGATAATGTCTCACATAAAAGATAGTCATCCCAGTTCATAATATGTGATATGATCTCGCTAATAGTCCATTTCCCCTCTGATATTGGAGCCACCCACAATTCCTCTTTCATACCTTTCAATGTATTTAACCAAATTGAATATTCATTAAAATCATTAATAATTTTATTCTCTCCCATTATCTAATTCCCCATTCTAATAATAGATTCTAATAAATTATACCATCAATCTATACAAAAACGAACAAAAGTTCTGTTAGAGAGATAAATATTAATTCACTACATCCTTTTATGTAAGTTCAAATAATGGCTTGATCCCACAAATTTTATCCCTTTCAAAAATCCACTCGAAGTATAAAATTTGTCACCCTGTTCTGTATCTGTATGTAAGACAACAATATTAAAATATTTTTTCGCTTCGCCTAAAATTCGCACTAACAGTAACCTCCCTAATCCTTTCCTTCGGTATTCTTTTGCAATATAAAATCTCCTTATCCTACCAATCCTATTGTTTTCTGTATATGGGTCCTCATTTAACCCTCCTATTCCAATTAACTTTTCCCCTTGAAAAATACCATATAAACATTCTCCAGTTTTATTAAATATGTTTATTTTATTTTCATATTCACTTATTAGTTTTATTAAGAAATTAAATCCTTCTTCTTTGCTTTCTTGAACAAGATAATCGTGCTCGTATTTCATTAAATCTTCAATTTGTTGAATATGTATATCTTTCAAGTAAATTCCCCCTTAATATAAAAATACGTAAAAATGCTCAAGAATTATTTATTCTGAGCATTTTTATGGTTGTTATTTTATTTAATTCGTAGTGTGCGTATTCTTCACTTCAGATGTAAATCGATAATATAGTTGTTTTATTTTATTATGAAAATATAAGAGCCTTGCTACACTCTAGTGTGTGGTAAAGCTCTTTAAAGTTGTTTAATTTTTATACATATAAAGATATTTGTACTCAAAAATCATTAATAAAGTTGTTTAATTCTTATTGAACTAAGGCAATTGTTTGTTTAAGTGAATACTTTTACATTTATAATATCTTTCAAATATAATATTAGTTTATATATTCACTATTCTTCTCTAACAGGTTCAAGATAAATTATAATTTGTTAATCGATACGTTTGTGTAACCACTGTTCAAATATCTTGAACTGTTCTTCAGTATGAAAATAATGTTCACCTGTCTCCATGACTTCTAATTTACAACGATGTTTTTTTGTAAAATAGTTAATAGTTTCAAATTCGCACAGTTCATCCTTGGATCCGTACATAATATATGTATCTGTATTCCATGTATTAATAGGATGTTGTTTTACATAACATAAATAATCCCAATATAACTTTTGACCAATCGGTGTCTCTATAGTCATTTCTTTTTGCAAAAGCTCTGGTGTTACATTAAACCATTTCATCATATTTTCGATAATTCGTTCCATATTAACTACTGGTGATAAAAATAATGCCTTTTCTATCACATCATTTTGATAAGCTAAAAGGCTAAAATAAGCTCCTATACTACATGCAAACACGCTTACTTTTTTCCAATGTTCTTTTGCGTAATTCATAATTATCGATAATTCACTAACACAAAACTGTACTTTGCAAGGAGTATTATCATTTTTTCTGTCTCCATGCTCAGGTAAATCAAAGCTTAATACTTGATAACCTTTTTGATTAGCTTCTTCAGCTAATATTTGAATAACTGTATCTTCCTTATTTGACATATTTCCATGTACTGCAATAAAAACTTTTTCACTTTTATCTCCCCACAAAACCGCGGGAATATTACTAATGTTAAAATTATCTTTAAGCATATTTCCTCCGTGGAATAAGATATATAGGAATTGGCAAAAAACTGCACACACTTTATAATCCTCTACTCAGTTTTTTAAAAAATCAAACTATTACTATTTTATCACAAATGAATTCTACTCCATTCGTGGAAGAAGGATTTTTAAAATATTATATGATTTTTTAAATGAATTTATAATCTCTGCACAGTAGGCAATATTCCCTTCAACTCAAGTAAATCATCTATTACTAAATCCGCCTGCGCAAGTTCATCTTCTTGTGCAAAATCAAAATTGCATCCAATCGCAATCAAGCCATTATCTTTAGCTGCGTTTATATCAGATAACCGGTCCCCAACTACAGCTGCTTCTTTTATATCATATTTGTTTAAAATATTTTTTACTAAGTCGCTTTTATTAAGTGAGTTTATTTGTTCAATACTAAATGTTTCAGTAACCCATTGGTCTAAATCATAATAAGATACGATTGCTCGTAAATATTCAGTTAAACCATTACTAGCAATATATATTGAACAATTACTTTCTTTTATATATGTAAAAACTTCTTTTACGTTCGGATATAAAGCACCTTTTCCGCTCTTAATGTTTTCAATTAGTCTTTCTAAAAAATATGCATCTGTTTGTTCTCTTACTTCAAGAGAATGCTTCGGTAATAAAACTTCCCAAACTTTCGGTAAAGGCACACCCATAATTTCACGGTATTTTTCAATAGGTGTTACCGTATCCCATAATTGTAGTGATCTTAAGTGATCAAATGTATCATCTAACGATAATTCTAAAATTTTATCAGTTTGAAATAACGTTCCGTCCATATCAAAAATTAATGCTTGTAACATGTCATTCTCCCCTTTTGAACTATAAGTTTTACTCGATATATTTTTCAGCATCTCAACAATAATTTCTGAACAATAATTTGCGGCAGTTTTCGCGAAGTCGTCATAAGAAATTTGTGCTTCATCATCTGCACTGTCAGAAATACATCTTATAACGAGAAATGGTACTTCATTTATGTAAGCAACATGGCCAATTGCTGCACCTTCCATTTCAGTACAATGCGGCGCATATTCGTCTATTAATCTCGCTTTTAGTTTTGAATCTTCAACAAAACATTCACCGCTGACGATTCTTCCTTCATGAACCTCCATATGTAAACTACTACTATTGCATGCTGTACGTGCTAACTCAACTAATTCCATACTTGCGACAAATTCTTCTTGGAACGGGAATAAGTTTTTCATTTGAGTTTTACTTACATCATGGTGGGTAACATTCGTTGAAATAACGATATCACCAACTTTTACATCTCGGTGTAACCCTCCAGCAATACCCGTATTGATAATAGCATCTACATGAAATTTATGAATTAATGTTTGTGTACATGCGGCTGCATTTACTTTCCCTACACCAGAACGTGTAATAATTACTTTTGTTCCCATGAATTCGCCAATGTAAAAAGGCATTCCCGCAATCGTCTGTTCTTCTTGTATAGCTAGTTTTTCTAAAAGTAAGTCTATTTCGATTTGCATTGCTCCGATAATGCCGATTTTGTTCATGTATGTAGTCCCCTTCATTAATTACTCCCTTTAATTCTTTCAGACATAACCGAAAATAAAAATTTCGGAAGTACAAGTTGTCTCTTTAACCGTTTCGGCTGTGAGAGTAACCTATACAGCCATTCGGTTCCAGTATCCCTCATAATTTTCGGTGCTCTTTTTACAGTACCAGATATTATATCAATCATGCCTCCAATACCAATAGATAGCGGAACGTTTAACGTTTGTATGTTTTCATAGATGAATTCTTCTTGTTTTGGTGAACCTAGTCCTACTAGCAATAAATGCGGCTTGAATTGCTTGATTTTTATTTTTACTTCTTCTATTTCTTCAACATTTACAAATCCATGCTGTCCTTTAAACTGTGCTCCTGGGAACTGCTCATTTAATTTTAATAATGCCTTTTTATTACTTTCTGGTGCGGCTCCAAAAAGAAAGACACGGTATCCATTGTCATTACAATATTTTATTAAATCATGAGTGATATCTGCCCCAGTAACACGTTCTTTCAAAGTTCCCTTCAATATTTTCGAGCCAATTATGACGCCAATCCCATCCGCTGTTATTAGATCCGCAGATAGTAACATCTTTTTAAACTGCTTTGATTTTTCTGTGGTTTCCTTTGCAGACATAACAATTTCAGGATTTGCAGTTACTACAAACCTTGGTTTCTCTTGTTGTTCATGTAGCCAACCTTTTAATAAACTTATAGCTTTTGCGTATTCTAAAGTTGAAAAAGGTATTCCTTTTATAAGCTGGTAATCCACTATACTCTCTCCTTACATAAGCCTCAAATATTCATCGATATCTCTAGAAATTTGTTTAAAAGCTTTATCCCAAAATTCATAGCTTGTTATATCTATTTCAAAATGTTTTTTCATAAGCTCTTCCACTGGAGCTTTTCCTGTTTCTCGTAAAAACTCTTTATATTTCGAATGAAAAGTACTTTTAGTTTCTTGAGCCATCTCTAATAAACTAAAACTAGCTAAATAGCCAAATGTGTATGGATAATTATAAAAAGGAATATCTGCTATATAAAACTGAACATATTTCATCCAAACAAACGGCTGATATTCTGATAATGCATTCCCATATGCTTTTTCTTGCGCTGCTATAGATAACTTCTCAATTTCATCAGCACTTAAAGAACTTTCTTTACACTTTTCATAAAAATTCTTCTCAAATTCAAACGATGCTCGAATCGCCATTACATAATTAAAACTGTTTCTTATTTTCCAACTAAGCAATGACTTTTTCATATCTATACTATCTGTTGTTTGAATTAGATAATTTATGAGCACGGTTTCAAAGAAAATAGATGCTGATTCAGCCGTACTCATTGGCAAATAATCATCTAAAAAAGAAGTAGATTGTTCAAAACTCATATTATAAAAATGCCAAGCGTGTCCTAGTTCATGAGCAAGTACTCTTACACTATCAATTGTTCCATCATAACGCATTGAAATACGGGATTCTTTTTCACTGAAAAAAGGAGCACAAAACCCACCTGGTGGTTTATTATCTCTCGGTTCAGCATCTACCCATCCATTTGCTATTGCATTCTGTGCGAACTGTGCCAATTCTTCATCTATATTTTTTAGTGCATCATATATGTTTTTTACTGCTACTGAAAAAGGAATAATAGCCTCATTATTTTCTTTTACTGTCATAAGTTCATGCCATGTAATGGAAGCTTTCCTTTTCTTATACACGTTTAAAGCACTTACTAATTTATCAAGGTTTTCTTCTGTCGCATTCCACATTTGTAATAATACAGTTTCAGTAATGCCATTCGCATGTAGAGATTGCGTTAAAATCTCTCTATCTTCTAATTCATTACTCTTTGTATTACGCAATCTCCCTATTTGATTCAATACAGTAGCAAAGATTTCTTTTTCCTTATGTAAAGCACTTATTAATAACTCGAATACTTCTAATCTTTCCTTTTCATTATCACTATTCATTGCAATATTATTCGCTTGTCCAAATGATATTTGCTTATTATTGTGCTCTATTTCTATCTTATTTCTTAATTGTATGTACATATTTTCCCATGCACCAAGTTCATCTTTTATTAAATTAGTATTAAGATTATTGGAAGTTTCCATTTCACTTTTCTGTATTACTTGCTGTACTTCACTTTTTAGTTCCTTCACTTTCACAGTCAATTTAGTAAGGTCAGATGAAACACTTTCTTCAACCGATTGACAGTACAAATAGTATTCTGCTTTTTCAATAGCTTGTATAAGCTTTGAAAGAATCTCTACATCTTTTGTTACAAAATATTGCTCTTTCAACTCCAAAATCGGAAATAGAATATCCTCATTCAAATACAATCGATTTAAATCCCATCTAGCAATTTCTTGCATTTTTATAGCCGCCTCCTATTTTTACAAATAGTTACAGATATTTCTCCCTACACAATTATATATGAAATGACAAAATTTCGATATCATTAAATATTCAGATTACTATAAATACATTCTTATTTATACTCTTTTCTTCTACCATTAAGTATCATTCCACATATAAAAAATACTCCCTCTACAAGATTGCATTTGATATAGGAAAACTTCAAAGATTTTATCTTCATCAATACCATATCGACCGATTATCACAGATTAAAAAATAAAAAAGGATTGATCAAAAGATCAATCCTTTACTCTACTTCATTTAAGAAAAATAACGTTATAACGCCAGGACCTGTATGTGCTCCGATTGCTGCACCAATTGTATTTACGATAAATACTTCACAACCGAATCTTTCCGTAATTAATGATTTTAATGCTTCAGCTGTTTCTAAATCGTCACCGTGAGTCATACCAATTGTTTGACCTTTAAGGTCTTTACCACGCTCTTCCATAATATCAACAATACGGCTTAATACTTTCTTTTTCCCTCGTACCTTTTCAAGTGGTACAAGTTTTCCTTCTTCCACGTTTAAGATCGGCTTAATGTTTAGTAAACCACCGATAAAACCAGCTACTTTACTTAAACGTCCACCTCTAACAAGGTACTGTAAGTCAGCTACAGTGAAGATGTGCTCCATATGGTTCATTAGAAAAGCGACACGGTTTAAAATATCTTCTTTTGATGCGCCGTCTTTTGCCATTTTAGCAGCTTCTAAAACGACAAGACCTTGACCAAGCGAAGCACATTTCGTATCAATAATTTCTAAATCTAAATCTACATATGTTTCTTTTACTTCCTCTTTAATGACAACTGATGATTGATATGTACCAGACAGTTCAGATGAAAAAGCTAAATATATACAAGGATTACCTTCTTTTGCATAAGAAACAAATTTTTCTTGGAAAGTTTCAAGTGAAGGCAATGACGTTCTATAAACAGCGCCTCCTCTCATTTTTTGCAATAATGTAACTGACTCTAATGTTACTCCATCTAAATACTCTGTTTCTGCTTCATCATATACACGGAGTGGAATTAAATCAATATCATATGCTTGCAGCAATTCTACTGGTAAATCCGCCGCACTATCCGTAATGATTTTAACACCCATTTTTAAACCTCTATTCTGTTATAAATATAAAATAATAAAATAAAAATAGTACTTTTAAATTATATACGTAAAACTTAAATGAAGAAAGGAAAACACTTTATATTGTATGCACTATTCTTCAAAACTTGAACTATTAATGAAAATGATTCTATTTTAAACACCTTTTTCTTATTATTTTTCTATAACACGAATAATTTTATAAATATTTTGTATCATTATATTTTAATTCTTTATCTTAATATAATCTTTTCAAATTCATACTGTTTAAAATTTAAAAGCCAAATCCAATAAAGGAAATGGCTTTTAAATTTTCATAAAATAACCAAACTTTATTTTCCATCACATTGTTCTCATTATTATTTTGGCGATGTTAAATATTAGTCCAGTTATGATTAATATTTATAGCCTGTACTATAATTAAAACAGTGAATATTCACCTGTAAGAATCACTAGATAAAAAACAAGTTAAACATTTTATAAAATATTTAATTTTACTAGTAAAGCTAATAAAATTTGGAGAAGAATTTGAACATTTACTGCTATGTCTGTATCCGTAGTCGTAACTGTAACATTTCTAGAATTTCTAATGACAGTTTCTTGTTTATTAACTTGTTTAACAGATGATTTTTGAAACAATTCTTGTGCTACACGGTCAGCTTTTTCACTATCTGCTATAGAAATACTTATTATAACCACGATAGCTGCTTGTAATGCTGCTTGAATAGATAACGCAGCTTTTGTATCTGTAGTAGTAACTTCTACATCTGCTGAATCAACAATTGTAATAGATTCTTCAGAAATTTGATAAGTTTTGCTTTCTTGTGCAGCTGCTTCTGAAACATTGGCATTTTTAAAAGATGGATGAGGATTTGAAGAATCTAATGCACTCCACTTTTTATTTTCATCTGTATGGCACGCTTTGTCCATAAGTTCACCCCCTTTCAATCTAAATAATTATTAACCTGTGATTGTATTTCAGAAACAATACTTTTAATTTGCTGTTTTTTTTCTGGCGATAAATTTTTTAACCTTTCTTCATTTATCCCATGCCTATTAAAAATATCTGAGAGTAAAAGGTCTATGATTATATTCTTTTGATCCTTATCAAACTTAAAGGAAGAAAATTTGTTTAAATCATCCATTTACAATATTCACTCCAATCAATTTTCTATAAAATTTTTAAATAACTACCAGCATTATATGTAATTTAATAAAAATTGCTTGGACAAGTAACTCAATCTTCTATTTCCACTTATTTTTACTAATAAAATCAAAAAGCTGGCTTCTAATAAGAAGACAGCTTTCCTTCACATAAACATAAGTTTCATTTACTGTTAAATAATGTATTTAAATTTTACTATTTTGCAGTTTTCCACACTTACTTTCCCATTAATATTGAATATTAATTCAGTCATAATAAGAATTCCAAGCTTGTACCACATATTACAACAAAAAATATTTACTTAGAGTGAACCCTTATAGCTAAATATAAACAGATTAGAAACATTATAAAATGTTTAGTTTAACTAATAAAGCTAATAAAATTTGAAGGAGAATTTGAACATTCACTGCAATATCTGTATCAGTAGTTGTTACGGTTACGTTTCTGGAATTTTTAATAAATGTTTTTTGTCTATTAATTTGTTTAATAGATGATTTTTGAAATAATTCTTGTGTTATTTTATCTGCCTTTTCACTATCTGCTATAGAAATACTTACTACAACCACAATAGCTGCTTGTAATGCCGCTTGAATAGATAGCGCAGCTTTTGTATCTGTAGTAGTAACTTGTACATCTGCTGAATCTACTATTTCAATATATTCCTCAGAAATTTGATCGATTTCATCTGTTTGTATAGCTTCTTCTAAAAAATTTGCATTTTTACTAAATGAATTAGAATTTAATGATTCTGAATCCTGATTTATTGATTCAGAATCCACTTTTTTTGGTTCGCAATCCTTTTTTATTGGCTCAGAATCCACTTTTTTTGGTTCGCAATCCTTTTTTATTAGCTCAGAATCCACTTTTTTTCGTTCAGAATCCCGATTTAATGGATCCCGGTTTTTCTTTCGTCTACAAACTTCACAATCACACATAAAATCACCCCTTTTAGACTAAAAAATTAGCAATATGAAAATATTGGCTAACTACTAGCATTTTATGTATTTTCAAAAAAATTGTTTGGACAAGTAACTTGATTTTCTATTTTACTTCTAATTCTTTTTTCTAATAACAAAAAGCTGCCTTCTAATAAGAAGACAACCCTCTTTTATTTCACATTTATATAAAAGACCCATACTTAAATACACTAAACTTCATATAATATATTGCATCCTTTCTTTTTAGAATAAGTAGTCGTTACTGAAGGGCACTTTTCAAAGTGCTCTTATCTTTAATCCCCCTCTTTTTCAGGAAGAGTTTTTTTACTAAACCCTAATATGATTTGTATCACTAAGGCTAGGGATTACCACATTTCCTTAATAACTTCAATTAATACAGTAGCTACTAATTAAAATACCCCTATGATCTTCTCTACACTAAAAAAATCGTGCGTTACCGAACGCATGAACTAATTTTTATTTTGACTATGTAACACTAAATTCACAAGATTATTATCCTATATTTGGTGAAGCCATCATTTCAATGCCAGCAACCCCACACTTTTAACTAATAACTTAAACAAATGTGCTATCTCAAGGTTCCTTTGATATAGTATCTTATGTTCTATATAATGAAGAGAGCGCTAGTATTCCGAAGGAGGATGTATATGAGTATTCAACTAGCTACATCTAACGATTTAAAATGGATTAATAGTCAATATGACTCAATAGGATTTGTACGAAGTGATTTAAAACGAGATCAAGTTGCAATTATTACATATAACAACGAGTATGCAGGTGTGGGACGATTAGTCCAAATAGATGATGATACTATAGAAATGGGTGGAATTTTTATTCTTCCTCAATTTAGAGGGTTACAATTAGCTGGGGAACTTGTATCATTTTTAGTAGAAACTGCGAAAAAATTACAAGTAAAAAATGTATATTGTCTTCCTTTTGAGGAATTAGAAAACTTTTATAAGAAATATGGCTTTACTGAAGTTGATGCTACAAAAGAGGTTATCCATCCAATTATTCTAAAAAAATATAACTGGTGTTTGGATACTTATGATAAACATGTTTTACTATTTAAGTTGTGAGTTTCTAAATTAAGATTTAACACCTTGTATTTCCCCACATGTAAAAAAGATTTATCACGTTTCACCTAGTTAATTAACGTATTGTTAATTACTACATTGGCAGTATTTCACTTCCAATGCATGTTAGCTAGCTTGTTTGCAGACTTGCTAGCACTTTTTGTGTTTTTCTATTACAAACTCCTAAAAAAATTCAACTGATTGATAGTGAAATAATCATTTATGTAATTCGCACACGAACTTCCTGTTCTTGTAATAATTGGACGTTTAGTTCCAATATAATATTTTGCATTAACTGGTAGATCTTATCATGATTTTCACTTTGTTCTGATGTAAATTCAATACACTGAAATATATAACCTTCTACACGTAAGCTTCCTTTTTCAATTATAGATGGATTTTTTCCTTTCTTTATTATTTTTGGCAATAAGAATTCTTTGTTTGTTACAATAATTTCCTGTGATACTTCTTTTATTTCTATAACTGTTTCTTTAAAAACAATCTTTTCTATTAGACTAATTTCACCTTTATACCTCCCTATTTCAATTGGTAATTTCGCAGTTATATAATTATTTACATCTGCTTCAACTTCCTTCTCTAATATTATACCGTGGATAGGAATCCATGAAGATGAGCCTACCCAACTCTCTTCAATATTCCCTTTTTCTTTTTGATTAGAAAGTTCTAAAAGTACCCTCTTTTCATGAAGGTTTGAAGAAACTAAATTACAATCAATCTCTCCATGATAATATTCCATTGTAGTTAGTAACGTAGAATCCAGCTCACGCCCTCTTGCATCTTCTTCATTACGAAATACATATACTTCTTGATTTTTCACATTCATATTAGGGAATTTTTTAAAACTAGTAACATCTGAAATAATAGAAAATGGGGTTTTCACTTCTATTGAACGTTCTGAATTCGCTATTTTTGATTCAGTATCTATACTTTTTCCCTCTAATCCACTCGTTTTATGTTCTTTTCCTAGGACAATTTTTTCAATTTTTTTCTCAGATTCATTTTCTTTTTCTTCTTTTTGGGGCTCTGGTTCTTTATTTTCCTTTTCTGCTTGTATTGCTTTTTCTTCTTTTTTGGGATCTGTTTCTTTATTTTCCTTTTCTGCTTGTATTGCTTTTTCTTCTTTTTTTGACTTTGTTTCTTTACTTTCTTTCTCTGCTTGTATTGCTTTTTCTTCTTTTTTTGACTTTGTTTCTTTATTTTCCTTTTCTGCTTGTATTGCCTTCACCTTACGTTCTGGTCCTTTACCTTCTTTCTCTACTTGTATTGCTTTCTCTTTTTTCTCTGAATCTGTTTGTTTACTTTTCTTATTTTCTCTTATTTCATGAGATTGCTCTTGATCAATCAGTATCTCTCCTTTGTAAACTTTGTTCCATATTTTCTTACCAACCCATGGATTTTTCATCACCATCCCCCCACCAATGAAACTCATAAAAATATATTTTTGTACGCGACCATTTCATTATTATATATGTTTTATAAAACAAAAAAAAACATTGTCTTTTTATCAAAGACAATGCTTTTTTAGTTTTACACTCGTACTTGTTGCACTTGTAAAACTTTCACAGTAAGATCCAGTACAATTTTCTCACGAAGAGTCTCAAATGATTCGTTTAATTCTGTTGGACAAGGAGAGAAGTCTAATTCAAAAAATTGAGCGCTAACTAATTCGCAATATGGTTGTTCATTATAAAAAACAGTATTTTCAAAGAAGTATTTGTCTAAACGTGGTAAGTCACCGTTATTAGGATTAATAAAGTGAGATGTAGTATCTGAGGAAGCAGCTACTATTGCTAGTGATAGAAAATCTGTTTCTGTTAAATCTGCAAAACCAGAAAATGGAACATTTGCGATACGATCAAATAGTACTGAATTACATCCACTACCTGCATATTCAATGTTTTTACGAATATATCCTTGTACAAATAACTTTGCTCTTGTAACTCGGCGGTAATTTGTACCTGGTACTGGAGTGAATGCTACTGGAACTAACTTACACTGTGTTAAAAATACGTTTTTTAACACACGTTTAATTTCGGATGCTGCAGGTGCTAATGGAACATCTGATTCTACAACAATTTGAATTGTTCTTTCGGCTAATACCACTGGAATTTTTACAATCGGTGCTCCTGGTGTAAGAATTGGTGCTGCTGCCTCATCACTTAATGGTGTTTGGGTTTGTCCTACTACCTGACATGGTACATTAATTGGACATTGTTCACTCATAATATATAATCTCCTTTATAAAAAAAAATTAGAGTTTTTCAACTCTCTATACTGTATATGTACTTTTTCTATTAATGCGTGGGTTTGTATCATAGTCACTTTTATCATTTGCAAAATAAGAGATTCATTTCCCCTTGATAGTTAAAAACATATAAATTAATAAAAGGAGCCTATACTGATATCTACCTATATAAAATAGAAAGTCTCGACTTTTTTCTGTTAGAGCTAATAGGTGTTCCAAAATTAATTTTTCAAGAGTCTTTTATTCCATCTAACAAAGGTTAATATTTAATAAGAACCATTTACCGACTTTTTAATATCCACAAAATAGAAGGTCTCGACTAATTTATCTTTTTATAAAAAATAAAAACGGACTAAAAAAGCCAGTTTTTACACTCAATATATTATAGAATATTCTTATTATTTAATTAATTATTTTATTTTCTAATGTTTTGATAGAGTTTTTAAAAACTCTATCAAAGCATTCTAGTTATCGGTCTTTCCCTTTAAACTCTTTACTTTGTACACATCTTACACTCTCTGCCCATTCATCTATTATCCACAAAATACGTATCATACGCCTTATCAAAAACATATCCTAACTTTTCTGCTAGTTTCGCAGATGTAGTATTTGCTGCATCCCAGTTTGGATATATCCCTTTTTCTAAACAATCCAAGATTAACGCCGCACTAACTATAGTTGCCAACCCTTTTCTTCTATGGTTGTGATCAGTCGCCACTTCGATTTCAATCCCATTATCATAAATGCTATATGATGATGCACCGCATATAACTTCTCCTGTATACAAAATACAATACCCTATACCTCGGTTTATATAATCTTCAACTGATTGAAATTGACTTGTAAAATCTTCAGAGACTTTATGTAATGTAGGGTTATTTACGATATCTTCATCTATTCTTCTTAACTCGTATCCTTTTGGAAGCACTGATATAAAAGATTGTAATTTTGAACGATTAAAAACTTCTGCATTACGTTTGAATTTATAGCGTAAAAACTTATCTATTTTTCTTCCGTAAAATGTTTCTAAACGCTTTTTCCACTCTTCACTATTTACGATTACTAACATTCTATCAGGAATGTTACGTACTAATTCTTCTGTTTCTTTCGCATTTGAATCCCCAGCATAAAATGTGAAAATCCCTATCGTAACTTGCGCTACTGTTGGATTTTCAAGATTATTTACCCAAGCGGTACCCATATGTCCTTGTAAATAAGAAAGTAAAACAACGTTATTGAAATCTTCGAACATAGTAACTAATTTTTCTCTTGTATGTTTATTCGCTTCATATATCATTTACATTCCTGCTTTCTTTAGAATTAATGTACTTCTACTCTTTTCTACATATAAGCAAACGTCTACTACATTCCATATAATTATAAATTATTCATAAATATAAAATTATTATAACATTTCATCAAAAAGTAAATGACTTCCTAGTGTATAGGTTTATAGATAATATACTTAATAATAATTCACAATCTATAATCTTTTATTATGTAAAAACCCTCAACATTAGTCTAAGGGTTCATTTAAATATATATGTTATAACTCATTCTTATAAAGAAATGATTCTGTTGCCCCGTTTTTATATACTTTAGTCACTTGAACAACTGATGTGTACGCATTATCGTCATTCGATATCATCTTTCTCATCTCTTCTATCTCGGTATTACCAGCTCCACTCTCAATTTTCAAACAGTTCGATATGTTGAGGTATCCACTCGATGCGAAAAGAATAATAAACGTAAGATCAGGGAAATTAATGAACAGTATTCCAAACTTTAAAGGGTTCGTAGCCGTATCAGATAATACTAGTCGGAAACTTAATAATTCAGGCACTTGAACAAAATCTTTAGAAACAATTGCTTCACCTATTATAGTAATTTGCTTTACTATATTTCCCATCTCATCTATAAACTCAGTACAACTAGGTGCATCAATTGTTTTTGCTTGAAGTGATAAATTCAATTCTGGATTGTGAAAGTCAAAAAAGAGTGTACTTCCTTCGGTTAAACATTGCGGACAAATATTTCCAAGTAGACTAAAATCCTCTTCAATAAATTTAACTTTCGTTTTACAACTACAAACTTTTCCTATTCGAATTGCATCAATCTTAGAGCAATCTACAAAAATAACCTCATTGTCCTCTTGTACGAAGGATACGATACCATTCCTCTTATTAAATGAAAGAAAATAAGATACAACAATTTCATTTCCTGCTATTACAATACTCTCAACTTTAGTATACGGTTCAAGACTTTGTAAAAATTCACATATACTATTTTGGCAACATCCACAATCACGTTTCGGCTCACAATCCACTTACACTCCATCCCTTCCCAATATGTTTTTATCTAATACATATAATATGAGCGGAGTATAAAAAAAGCTTGGACAATATAACTTTAACGTAAGAATTCACACTAAGTATAAGGAATAACACATAATTTTTACTATAAATACATATAACAATTTCATCTTTCATGAAAAAAACGTTATAATAAGGTGTAGCCTCTACGATTACGTTATAAAGGAGATTAAAACAATGGCTAAAATTAAAGTATACCAAGCAAAAGAAGAAAATATGGAAGCAGTAAAGAACATCATTGATGTCGAGGAACAAAACCCAACTGCTGAAAACTTACAAAATCTATATGCATGTGTATTAGAAACAGAAGATATGGCATTGCCTGAATCATACATTGAAGAAGATATCTTAATTGATTCTATGGAAGTTATGGTTAACGCTTCTCAAAACAAACTAAGAGACTTAGGTGCATACGATGTTATCGAAGTTCAAAACAAAGGTAAGAAAACACAAATTTTATTATTAGCAGACGAAGAATACGAAATTATCGAAGGCTAATCTAAATCTGTACATACGAAAAAGCTCCTTTCCAATTGGAAAGGAGCTTTTTCATTACGCTTTTGATGTTTCACTCTTTTTATACGTTTGTTTTTTCTTAATTACCATACGCTCGTTTCCCATAAAGAAAATAAATATGAATGCTAGACCTGCTGGTACTAATGCCCACATAAATGTTTGAACAATGGAGCTAGAAAGAGCGTCAATAATTTTATCTAATATGTGCGGCGGGATTTGAGATCTTGCCGATTCTGATAGAATCGCTCTTGAATCTCCTAAAGCGTTTGTATTCATTCCTCCGCTCATACCTTTAAAAGCTTCTTCTAATTGATCTTGGAAACCTGTTCTTTGAATCATTCCGAAGATTGTAATACCTAGTGTCATTCCTAATGAACGAATGAAATTACTCGTTGAAGTTGCAGATCCACGCTGTTCCATACCGAAGTTGTGAATAGCTGCCATACTTAGTACAGAGAATGAGAAACCTACTCCAAATCCAATGATAATCATATAAAACGTTAATAATATTCGACTTGTTTCTGGCGTTAATGTGCTTAATAAAAATAGTCCAATTAGCATAATAACAGCAGAAATAATCATAATGTTTCGGTAGCTAAGCTTCGTCGTTAAAAATCCACCTAACTGCGCTGTTACGACTGATCCTAACATCATCGGTAAAAGTAATAATCCTGAGTTTGTTGCAGTGCCACCGTATACACCTTGAATGAATAACGGTATGTATACAGTTGCTGACATGAACGCAGCACCGTAACATAATGCAATAATGGTACTCATTCCGAATAAACGTTGTTTAAACATTTCAAATGAAATGATTGGTTCTTCTACTTTACGTTCAATAAAAATAAATGCAATAATTAAAATAGCGAATCCGCCAAATAAACTTAATATAAAGTTAGAATCCCAATCATACTTTTGTCCACCTAGTTCTAAAGCAAACATTAGCGAAACTACTGCACCAACTAAAGTAATTGCGCCAAACCAATCAATTTTTTGCTTTCTATGAACTCGTGATTCTTTATAAAAGAATGTAATAAAAATAAGTGCTAAAACGCCAAGCGGTAAGTTAATGTAAAATACCCAGTGCCAGCTTATGTAATCTGTAATATACGCACCAAGCAGCGGACCAAAAATACTTGATAAACCAAATACTGCTCCGAATAATCCACCCATTTTCCCGCGCTTTTCAGGAGGGAAAATATCAAAAACGATAGTAAACGCGATCGGCACTAATGCCCCGCCGCCAATACCTTGAATGGCACGATAAATACCTAACTGTGTAATATTTTCAGCAGTACCACAAAGTGCCGAACCAATCATAAAGACGATTAAACCGAAAATAAAGAATCTCTTTCTACCATACATATCTGATAGTTTTCCGAATATCGGCATACCTGCCATTTCTGCGACCATATAGGCAGAAACGACCCATACAAAGTTTTCAAGGCCTCCTAAGTCACCAACAATCGTTCCCATCGCTGTTACGACAATGGTATTGTCCATTGATGCCATTAAAATACCTAGCAATAAGCCTGCCACAACAAAGCCGAGCTTATTATTCTTCTCAACCATAAACTTGCTCTCCCTCGTACTACTTATATTTGTTTATGTTCTTTTACAACTGCATTACCTTTTTGATTAAAACTAGTATGATATTCTACAACACTAATTTCACATCCTGGACCAATGGTAACGTTATTTCCTCGTACTACTTCAGCAATCGTATGCTCTAAATAAATTTCATCTCCTTCAATGATAGACGTTTGGAGGCTTCCAGCATGACTTGTAAATGGAATAAATCTCGCTTTTTTACGAACGGTAATCTTTTTACCGCCGATTTCTCTCACTTTGCTGCCTTCATAACGAAGTGAAATTTCAATATTTTCAGCATTAAGTAATCCATCACTTTCAAGGCCACCAGTTAGTGATAGTTCTTCAACTTCAATATCTCCTTTCACATTTAAAGCGCCTTTCACATCTACGAAATCACCAGTAAACTTCCCTTTAACTTCTATCATACCTCTTACTTTCGTTTTTTCAATATGGGCATCACTATTCATTTGTGTATTTCCGTATACTTTTACATATTCCGCATCTACATTTCCTTGTACTTCACTATCTCCATACACGACATAATTTTTCACTTTCATATTACCGCGCACTTCACTCGTGCCGTACGTTTTAAATTCATTACAACTCATATCATTAGAAATCGTTCCTTCACCGCGAATCTTCACTTTGTTATAATCCCCACCTGCTGAACTACCAGAACCATTAACAGTAAGACTATGTTGATCTTCCATATTACTTTCTCCCTTCCATTAAATCTGCTTCATTTCTTTTACATTTGCGCTTTTATCAACAGTAAGAACACCCGTATATTCGATCAGTTCAATCTCACAGTTAGCTCCTACTGTAACATTGTTTCCTCTTACCGTTTTTATGTGAGCATAATCAATATCGATATTGTCACCTTCTAATAGTTCAGCCTCTAATTGCATACCAAATACTGATTTAAACAGTCTACTAAAAGTACTTAGTCTATGTTTTACTTTAATCGTTTGACCACCAATTTCTTTCGCTCGACATGTACCGTGAATATTAATATTTATTTCATCGGCGCTTAATAATCCACCAATTGTAAATTGTCCTTCTGAAGAAAAAGTATCCACTTCACAATTCCCATCAATCGTTGCTTGACCGTTGATTTTAAATTCTTCTCCAGTTACATTTCCACCTACTGTACCTTTTCCTGCAATTTTTAAACTGTTTGCCTTCACATCTTGCGTAATTGTTGCTTTCCCATCAATTCGCATCGTTTCCGCAATAACTGTACCATCAACTTTACCTGATCCACTAATTCTTGCATTGCTACTTTTCAAATTTCCAGTAACAGCACCATATCCGTTACATTCAAATTGGTCACATTCAATATTTCCATTAACAGTCCCTTTTCCATTTAATTGCACTTTATGAAACTCGCCGCCATTCGATGAACCGTAACCATTTATAATCAAATTATCTGTACGCATACTTTCTCCTCCACTACAACAGTTTCGTTTTTAATGCTTCGGTATATTTCATAATCGCTTCGCGTAAAACAATTTTGGTACCTTTTTCAAAAATTAAATCGTCCACATTTGAAACTAAGAAACATGTAGAAATCCCTAACTTTCGGACGATGATTAAGTCACAAGTTTTATGCTTAATCGCTTCATAATTTTCACGTAAAACTTGCAAGACCATTTTTCCTTCTTCTAAACTAATCTCTCCCGATTGTAGTAACTCTTCTAACATATACACATAAAGAATATCTACAAATTGAAACTCTGTTGTTTTATTCGTTTGTTCTATGAAGAATTGTAAAACTGGCTCTGATGCAATTCCTTTACGTATGACGTCTTCTTTTGTTAAAAGAATTTCTCTAACACTCGGTGAAAACATATTTGCTAGTTCATCAAGTGATAAATCTTCTTTCATCGTTTGGATTTTATCAATACGCTCTAATATCTTTTCTTTCGGAAAAAATGTCTCTTGACCCGTGAATGTTGACTTTCGTACAAACCAATCTTCCGGTATTAAATTTTTTCTTTTCCACCTATATAACTGTCCGTATGAAATACCAGTTAGTTCTAATAAATCTTTTTTTGAAATTAAATCTGTACTCAACTGTATAACACTCCTTCCTGATAACAATGTAACATAACACTGTTACGCTGTAAATAGACTTTTATCATAAGTGGCGTAACAGTGTGTAAAAAAACTGTTTCACACACAAAAACAGGGTTTTTATGCATCCTATAAATGCGTAAAAACCCTTATATATCAACATGTAAACCATATTTCATAAAAATCAATCCATCCTTGTGAATTAATCATTATATTTTGTACTTTTTCATGAGAAGTTACTTGTTGTTTGTTACGGTATAAAGGAATAATATGAATATGACGTAACAAAGTGTCCTCAATATCGCGTAACAATGTAACTCTATTCTCTAATTGTTCTTGTTTAAAATATGGGAACAACGTTTTATGAAAGTCCATACTGCTTTGCCCATGAATAAAACTGTTTTTTGTCAGATACATATAAAGCAGACTATCTTCTATTCGCTCGCTAATTGTTGCACTATCATGCATCATATCAGCCTTTTGTATCGTACTCATTTCTAATAAATCTTCTATTTCAAGAAAATTAGTTTCTACATAAATCCCGTACTTCGCACACTCTTTTTGTATCCATTGTGCATCTTCAACGTGATCTCGTCCTGTAAATGTATAAAGTTGTAGCACTTCATTATGATATTTACTTCTCTTAATTAAACTTTCTATATCTTCCTCAATTTCTACTATGCTTTCATTTGCTAATATTAGTTTCTTTGCCACTTCTCCGCGTTCTCCGCCGAGTTCTCGAACAACTTTATCGCCATGAATAATTTGATGTAGCGCCTTTCGAAGTAGCTCATCTTGCATTGGCCCTTCTTTTACAAGATTGCACGTTACATATGTTACGTTCGATTCAAGCCGAGAAATTTCTTTATTATGTTTTTCTTTATCTTTATACTGCGCCTTTACTAACACGTCATATGTATTTACACTTTGCTCCACATTCAACAGTTCAATTCGATCAAGGAAAGGTCTTTCGCGATAATATAAATCATGTGCTTCTAGTACAAATAAATATGCATTCTTCTCTCGTAATGTAAAAGGCCCAGTACCAATGAAGTTTCCTGTTTCATCTTCATGTACGATAGAACACTGTTCTGCACTAAGCATATGTAAAAACATCCTATTTTCTGCATGTAATTGAATTTCAACAACACATTCATCCACTGCACGGACGCTTTCAACATGTTGTAACATCCATGCGTGTGGGTTGTTTTCAGTTTTCATAAATCGATTCAATGAATGGATAACATCATGTGCAGTAAGTCGTTTTCCATTATGAAGATAAATGCCTTTTCTTAAATGAAATGTCCAAACCTTGTCAGCGTCATTATATTGCCAGTGAAAAGCAAGTCTTGGCTCTATACAATTTGTTTCCTCATTCACATATACGAGTGTATCAAAAATATGTTTAACCATATGACATTCTGAGCGCATCGTAGCGTAAACTGGATCTAAAGCGATGTCCAGGTTCATTTGTACTTGTAAACGAAGTACGTCTTTTCTTCCTTCAGGTGTCCGTTCTATTTGATGACCAAATATGGAATCTACCCAAGCTTCATACTCTTTCTTTACTAATGGAAATTGTGAGCTGTAGCGTTCCACAAATGAGATTCCACTTTTCACATCCCCTTTTTTCGTTAGTTCTTTTCCTCTGTCTAAAATTAATATCATCGGTTGCTTTTGAAATATTAATTTAGAGCGATTCCCTCTCCCCCGCCCTGGAAACCAAGCGATCCAATTTAACTCTTCTAATTTTTTTATTATTAATTTACTATTACGCTCCGTACAAAATAATGTTTCTGCTATCATTTGTACGGTAACTTCTAATTGTTCTCCTTCTTGTCTCCCTTTACCATAGGCACACCATAGTTCAATATATTGATTTAAAATAAACATCATAATCCCCCTAAAAGGTGAAAAATAACCCCTTTTGTTTCTACCCTTTTTCCACTTCTCCTTTCATCTTATCATTTCAATATAGAAAGGAGGAATTAATATTGAACAATCTCATACTACGTTATAATAAACCCATTATTATTAGACTGTGCGGCGAATTATTAACCCGAACGACTGAATCTATGTTAGCTCTCATTATGATTATTTACGTTAATAAAATGTTAAACGGTAATATAATAATAACTATGCTCATTTTCGGACTACAACCTCTATCAGACATTGTATTTACACTTATTGCTGGGGGAGTTACTGATAAATATGGGCGAAAGAAAATTATGTTGCTCGGATTATTGCTACAAGGCGTTGCAATCGGCAGCTTCGTCTTTGCTCAATCTGTTTTTATATTTGCATTGTTATACATCATAAATGGGGTTGGCCGTTCCTTATATATTCCCGCTCAACGTGCACAAATTGCTGATTTAACAAAACAAAAACAACAAGCAGAAATTTTTGCTCTTTTGCATACAATGGCTGCAATTGGTTCCGTAATCGGTCCAATAATTGGTACTATCTTTTATCGTACGCACCCTGAATATTTATTTATAATGCAAAGCATTACACTTATGATATATGCAGTCGTTGTTTGGACGCAGCTTCCAGAAACTGCTCCAGCACTTACAACGCCAAAGCAAAAACTTGAAGTAACATCTCCAAAACAATTTGTACACAAACATTACGCCGTTTTGGGACTTATGATTTCTACAATTCCTATTAGCTTTTTTTATGCTCAAACTGAGACAAATTATCGCATTTTCGCTAAAGATATATTTCCAGATTTCGTATTCATACTCGCTTTTATTTCAACATGCAAGGCTATTATGGAAATCATTCTACAAATTTTCCTCGTGAAATGGTCTGAACGATTTTCTATGGCGAAAATTATTCTTATTTCTTACACCTGCTTTACGATAGCTGCAATTGGCTACGGATTTTCAGCAACAATCTCGTCACTATTTTTCACATTACTCTTTTTAGTCATTGGGGAAAGTATTGCTTTAAACCATTTACTTCGATTCGTTTCAGAAATTGCTCCTACAGATAAACGTGGATTGTATTTTTCAATTTACGGGTTACATTGGGATATATCTCGAACGTGCGGTCCTGTACTTGGTGCGGTTTTATTAAGTAAACTAAACGGTAGTATGCTATTTTATATTTGTGCTTGTTTCTTAATAATTGGGGGCATTATTCAAGCTCTTTTTGTTCAAAATTTAGAGCGTAATAAAATAAAAAAAGATATTTCAGAACATACTCCCCATGTTTTATAGGCTGCGTCCCTCATCCTTTTAACAGTAAAAAGAAGGATGTCACAAAAGTCTCGATGACCTTTGTGACATCCTTTCTTTATTACCCTGCCATTTTATTAATACTATCTTCTGGTGAAAATACCGAAATATGATTTACCTTACCAGTCGATTCTGGAATAATGAATTTCAGCTCAAACTGATTGTTTACTTTATATACATATATTTTATCTTCCCCATTTACCTTAACAGAAGTTGGTTTTCCTAATGCTTTCTCTATTTCTTGTAATGTAATTGATTTTAGCTCTGCATGATAGGAGCGTACATCAAAAACTTGTGATCCTTTATTAAAACCGAAGCTAACATTTTTATTTGTAAAGGTAGCGTACATTCCGTTACCTGCTTGTTCTGTTTTATCTGCTTTCCCCCACGCTTTTTCTATTTCTTCAATATCTCCTGTATGAGCTGCGAACGGAACATTAGGTACTTTTCCTTCTTTCGCTAGTTCAAACAAATCTTTAATGTGGTTAATTGATTTTTGATTGATTACTGTATCTTTCGTGCTTGAATCTGTCTTTGGTTTTGCTGATCCTTCATTATTTGATTTTGCTTCAGGCTCTTTCTTTTCTTCAGAAGAATTATTTTGTTCGTTTTTACTATTTTCAGAGGTTGGGTTTGTTTCCTTTTTTTCGTCTGTCCCTTTACATGCTACTAATGCCAATAGGCATGTAAAAGCGAGAAATAACATAGCTATCTTTACATACACTTTCATACATTTCAGCCCCCTATTATAATCTTATTCCTTTCGATAACCAATCCATTACGCTACTTTTCAAATTATATTTGTTCCAAAAAATAAATGCTTCACTTTCTCCTAGTGCTTGTACAACATCCTCTACAAAAGCTGTTCCTAAAAAATAACCAATTCGGTTGTATCCAAAGTATTGTCCGCCAGATAACCGGAACCACTCTTTCTCTTTTTCGAACGTCCATCCTTCTATATAATCTTCCAAAAAACGATTCTTTATTTGTTTTTCATTTTCTATATAGCATTGTAACCAACGTTCACCATCATTGTTATATGAGTAGTACACTGATTCATTTACGCCTTTTATAATTTGCTTTGATAAATATGTTGCAACACCTTCACGATACAAAGTAACTGCCGCGTCAGTCCACTCAGCTTTTGTCCAATCCATTTCATCATTTTGTAACATAACATTATGATATATATGTCCTATTTCGTGAGCGACAATAACACGAAGGTGATTTACATCTGGAGATAATTTTTCTGCCGCAAAAAAGATGTCTCCAATAATTTCCCTTTCTACAAATGCATTAGAGCCAAAAGCTCCAACAAATAAATGAAACTTCATATTTACATCAAAGTTATAATTATTATGATATTCATTCGTTATCTCTTGAATAATAATCGGTAATGTTTCTGCAATGATATGAATACCTTCTATTTTTGCGGGATATTGTTTAATGGCAGTAGAAAGACGTTCTCTCGTATGTGGACAATGATACTTAAAGTATTCTTCAAATATCTCTGGATGCGAAATGAAATATTGGTTAAGAACTTCTAATTCTACATTATCACTTTCCCATACTTTCAAAAAACTTGGAATTGTATTATTTATCATTTTTCCCATCTCCTTATATATCCCTTCTCGTCATATACACCGCAATCCTTCCTGAAACGTAGAAAAAGCAACAAAGAGGGATGAGCCTTCCTTGTTGCTTTTTCTGTTTAATCAAACCATTTATCACCATCAGAAATCCATTTACCATTATGCAAATCATAACATTCATCATCGTCATGAAAACTAACGTAAGATGGTAATTTTACATTCATACTACCAGCTTTATTCCAGCATTCCGCAAACCATTCTACTATAGCTTTCGTTCCAATTTCAGATAACTTCGCATCATTTTTTTCATAAAAACCCCAGAACTCATCAGATTCTTCATCACTAAACGTATAATATGTAATGTCATCCATTACATTATAACTACCAGAAAAAATTCTTTTATCAGTCCCTTCATAAAAAACTTCATTCGCTTCTCCATCCATTGAAAACATAACGATAGACAATTCAAATGACTGAACAAAAACTGTAAAATCTAATAAATCTATTTCTTTATAATAATTAAGCTGTGTTGTCGCTTTTAAACTTTCAATCAAATCCGAGGATTTTGCTTCGAGCCCATTTACTAAAGAATTTTTATAGTTCTCAATCGTAAACAAAGACTTCACTTCCTATTCATTTCATATAATTATCAAGATATATAAAATTATAGCAAACATTTTGTATATTTTGCTTAAGAAAATGAAAAAAGCTGCCCAAAAAGGACAGCTTTACATATGTATTTTTACACTTCGATTGACTTACCATCTTCAACAATATGATAAAGCAAGTGAGCTAAATGATGAATTGGGCCATACTCTTCCTCTTCTTCATCTGTTTCACCTTGGAACTCAAGATCATTTAAGTACAGTGCTAAAAATTGATAGTATAGTTTTAAATCAAATCCGTAGCACGCAGTTGGCTCTTCATGATCACCTTCGTATTGTAACATTAAGTATTGATCGTTTCCTTCTGCATCTTCTGCGTCAAAGAATACGAAGAATCCAACGTTTGTATCTAAATCAAATAGATGACGAGTGCCTTTTTCTGTTGCTTTGTTGAAGTCCTCTTCACTTAATTTATGTACTGTTGTCGCTTTAGCATTATCTTCTTGATGGAAATTTACTGTAAATGTTTTCAATGCTGACACCTCCTGATTGTATAATACTAGCATAACATATAAAAAGGACTGCTTACAAATGTAAACAGTCCTTACATTCATTTTCGCATTGCTCGTAATAAGAAGCTTACGATGAAAATTAAAACGATCGCACCGATTAAAGCTGGAATAATTGCATATCCACCAATGACTGGACCAAAACTACCAAGTAATTTCGAACCAATCCATGAACCGATAATACCAGCAATAATATTACCAATTACACCACCAGGTACGTCCTTTCCAGTAATTAAGCTCGCAAGCCATCCTAATATACCACCGACGATTAAAGACCAAATCATATGATAACCTCCTTTATATTTTACCAATCAAAATATAATTAGAAACAATTGCTTACCATTAGTTATGTTACATTTTTCAATAGTTATTCATACAGATCAACTATTAGATTATTTCAAAATAATGAACGGCCAGTTTTTCGACTCGAGGTTGATGTTATTCGTAATACACATATTAAGGACAGTCAGGCTTTAATATTGTCCGCATAAACTCTTCTTTAAATGCAGGATAGTCAAAACCAACTGCAATTTTTTGAATTGGTCTATTATCAAATGTTGTTGGCTCGGCTATTTTTCTAAAGTCTGCCACACTTTGTCCTCTTGTTACGTCATTTGTCGTACTGATCCAAACTGCTGACTTTTTATATTCAAAAATATCATCATTAATAAAGGAAATGAACGGAAGTAAATCGTGAATCGGACTTCCAGCAATACCCGGGTATTCTTTTTTATAAAAGTTCTCATAATAAAAATCGATCATCGGTTTAATAAGTTTCGCCTGTCCTGTTCCTTCTTTATTAATAATATCCACCATTTCAGGAGTAATGAGGGCTGCTTGCGTTACATTTAACGGATAAATAGTCGCATTTTTTGCGTACTTCATCACAATATTTGCGGCGATTGGATCCCCATAAAAATTAGCTTCTGATACAGGAGTAACGTTACCAGGAAATAAAAACGCACCGCCCATAATATAATATGAACATACCTTATCCATTACATTTGGATATAATAAAAATAACGTTGCCAATGTTGTTAAACGCCCTGTCGCTACGATAATAATATCTTCTGGACAAGGTTCAATTAATTTAATTAATTCACAAAAATTTTCCCGTTTACAAATCCTCATATCAGGTGGAATAATTGGGCCTAGGCCATGCTCCCCATGAATTTCGGGAAAGAACAATGGTTCTTCCGCTGTCATTGGTCTAGCTGCACCCTCAATGATTTTCACTTCTGTAGCATAGTATCTTTCTAAAAAATACACATTTTCTGTTACGATTTCTCGCGATACATTCCCATATTCAGCAACAATACCTATAATATCTAATTTACATGTTTTATTTGCATAAATTAACGCCACAGCATCGTCAATACCAAAGTCTCCAAAAAAGATGATTTTCTTTTTAACTATCCTCACCCCTCTTCAACATAATCTACTATTATTATTATGTAAAAAAGACAAGGCTGTGAAACAGTGCCAACTAAAAAAGCCGCCTATTTATTGGCGACTTCAATCTTTTTATATGATAAATATGCTAATACATTCTTACTTGAATCGTATTTTGGATTATTCCCTTTTCTCGGTTCTCTCATATGTGTTTTTTCAAATCCAGGAATGTCCGGCATTTTCTCCATAAATTCAAGCATTTCTTCTTCAGTTCCTTCAATACGTACGCGAATCATTATTACTTTTCCTCAATTCTCATTTTCTCTGTACTAAGTATAACGTACTTTGAAAAGACTGCAAGAAATTTATCTTTTTAATGTCGCGCTTTTTTTACATACAAACAATGCCATTTCAGTATAAAACGAATTTATTTTATTATTTTCAATTTGAATATTAAAGAATTCTTGCATTTCAACTGGTGTTTTCATCATACACTCTGTTAATTTCATACGTTTCAGCAAAGGTACATTCATCATATCGCACCACCAGTCAAATTCAAATTTCTTGTCAAAAGTAAGACATGACTGCATTTGCAAACCGTTTTTTTCTAACAAGGAAATCCAGTCTGTTTTTTTCAGCGCTCGTTCATGACTCGGATCCCGCTTTTTTTCTATAAAATTATAAAATGTATCGCATTCATTATTTTCCGGTGAAACATTATCTATTAAAATAAACAATCCATTATGTTCTAACGTACGATTTACTTCATATATAAACTGAGGTGGATTCGTAAAATGATGTGCTGCAATTCGGCACGTAATTGTATCAAAAAAACCATCAGCAAACGGTAAACTTTCAGCGTTTCCAGCAATAAAAGATACATTTTCATGTCCATTACTGATAATAAAATTTTTCGCATTCTCTAACATTTTTTCTGTTAAGTCTAAGGCAACTACTTCTTTAAACAATGGAGCTAATATATTCGCAACATGTCCACCGCCAGTAGCAATATCAAGAAGACGATTATTATGACGAGACTCAACTTGTTGAACTACATATTGTAAGTCTGGTCCATTAGCATGAATTTTACTTTTTACATATTTTTCAGCATTATTACCAAACTGTTGTTTCACAAGCTCTTCTTTACTCATTTTATCATCTGCTTTCTATTGTTATTTACATATAGGATTCATATAATAATTAAAGTTCTCTTTATGTATTTTCAAATCCTCTTTTCAGCTTACTTCTTATCATGCTTTCCTATCATCAATATAATATAAATTTTACGTTTTATTCCTAAACAAAAAAGGCTACGGAAACTTGTCCCCTAACCTGACTAAATATTTATTACATTTTTACTTTTTCATATACATCTATATAATATAAATCCTCTTTTAACTTCATAATAACGTCTACTTCGTTATAAGTAGCCTCACGAGCATGTAAACCAAATTGATCCATACCAATCCATATCCATCCAGGTGTATGCTGTAGAACATCTATGTTAAAATAATCTAATTTAATAAGCTCCGATTTTATAAATTTATCTTTATTAGCGATTTGTTTATCCATTAAGCCGTATTCTTTTCCATTTTCAAGTAGCGATATAATTTTCCCTAAAATCGGATGTTCACGTATAATAAAATGATATTCCCTTTCGTCTACATTCGCCATAATTAAACGAGAATTAGATAAATCTAATCCCAAACTCGGCATATTTATTTTAATCACCTCCAATATTGGTTTCATCTCCATCCTAACAAACAAATATTTAAATAATATTAATATAATGTAAAAATATAAAGGCTGATTTCCCTTCAGTAATCAGAATTTAAATTTTAATATCGATTAATATAATGTAAAAATATAAAGGCTGATTTCCCTTTAGAAATCAGCCTTTATATTTTTATATCGTTTCTTTTTCCTCATTATTTCTAGAAACTAAATTTCCAATAGCATCTGCCGTTACTTCAACTACAAATTCATACATACCTGCTACAACTTCTCCAATTACTTCATCCATCTTTTTTCCCCCTTATTTTATATAACTTATTTGTAGTATAGAAGAGATTGGTTATTTTTAACTATCGGAAAACGTGACAACAACATTACAGTTTTGTAATCTTTTGTAATTTGTTTAGTTTCTATCCTTTGAAACTCCAAGTATGATTAACAAGCATATAGGCCATCATAATATTAATTAAGTTCCAATTATGCTAGAGGAGGTGTGTAAAATATACTACGTAAAATTAATTAAAGGTCAATCATTCTATGCTTTTGATCATCGTTTCTTAATGTCTGAAGAAGAAGAGGTTTCCGAGAAAGTTTATAATTACTTACGTCGTAATGAATTTTTCGAAGTACGTAAAGAAGAATATTCGGCCTGATGTATTAAAAGCATCAAGAAAAATATCATTTAATAGTGATATTTTCTTGATGCTTTTATTTTATTTATCCTTAATTTCACTGAATATGTAATCATTGATTTTATACATTTCGACTTACTTGTTTCATCTATTAACACATCAAATTTTTAACAAATCAAAAAGATTGAAATCCACTCATGAAACACGTAATATAGACTCTGACTCTAAAAAAGTTCGTTATAAATTATACATAAAATAAGGAGGTTTTATATACGATTTTTTCATTTTAAAAGACGGAGAGGTTTTACATTATGTGGCGTAATAAAAATGTTTGGATTGTATTAATTGGGGAGTTTATTGCTGGTCTAGGGCTATGGCTTGGTATTCTTGGCAACCTTGAATTTATGCAAAAATATGTCCCTTCTGATTTCATGAAATCAGTTATATTATTTATCGGACTATTAGCTGGTGTACTAGTTGGTCCTATGGCTGGTCGTATTATCGATCAGTATGAAAAGAAAAAAGTTCTTCTTTATGCTGGGTTCGGTCGCGTTATTAGTGTTATTTTTATGTTTTTCGCTATCCAATTTGAAAGCATTGCCTTCATGATTGCATTTATGGTTGCTCTTCAAATTTCTGCAGCATTTTACTTCCCTGCATTACAATCTGTAATTCCACTCATCGTACGTGAGCATGAGTTATTACAGATGAACGGTGTACATATGAATGTAGGTACAATCGCTCGTATTGCAGGTACTTCACTAGGTGGAATTCTTTTAGTTGTAATGAGTTTACAGTATATGTATGCCTTCTCAATGGCAGCATACGCTTTATTATTCCTCTCAACTTTCTTCCTACAATTCGAAGATAAGAAATCAACAACACCAAGTAAACAAGCTGCGAAAGATAATAGCTTTATGGAAGTATTTCGTATTTTAAAAGGAATTCCTATTGCTTTTACAGCACTTATATTAAGTATTATCCCTCTATTATTTATAGCCGGATTTAATTTAATGGTAATCAACATTAGTGAAATGCAACATGATCCAACGATTAAAGGCTTTATATATACAATTGAAGGTGTCGCATTTATGTTAGGGGCCTTCGTTATTAAACGTTTATCTGACCATTTCAAACCTGAAAAATTATTATATTTCTTCGCTGTTTGTACCGCTTTTGCACACCTTTCCTTGTTCTTTAGCGATATAAAATGGATGTCTCTTACATCATTTGGTTTATTTGGTTTTAGTGTTGGTTGCTTCTTCCCTATTATGTCGACAATTTTCCAAACGAAAGTGGAAAAAAGCTATCATGGTCGTCTCTTCTCATTCCGTAATATGTTTGAGAGAGTTATGTTCCAAATTGTCTTACTCGGCACAGGCTTCTTCTTAGATACGATTGGATTGCAATATATGGTTCTCATTTTCGGTGTGATTTCATTATTAATTATTTTCATTTCATTATCTAAACAGAAACAATATGAAAAACAACCTTCGCAATCTGCGAATTTATAGCATAAATAAAGACGCATGGATCATATTAGATTAATCCATGCGTCTTTGTTATATAAAGCCTTATTTATTACGCTTATTATAATTATTTAAAGGAGTACCCTCTTTCACTTTCGAATACAGTATACTAACATGATATATACAGGAGGTGCGAAATTGTCTGATGGTATGCAGTTATTTAGTATCTTTATTTTTGTATTAGCTCTGTTTAGCATCATAAACTTTTTAGCAATTTCCTTATCTGGACATAACCTTAAAAGAAGAATTATCGCAGGTTTCATTTTTTTACTACTAACTCCTATTGTTTTTTTGCTACCGTAGCATTCGCTTCTATATTTGATAAAGCTGGATTTGGCGCAGGTGGGCTAGCCTTCATTGTTGCAATTATATATATTTTAAATGGGATAGTAATCCTATTTTCCTCTTTATTTTTCCTCAAAAGAGACATAACATAGGCTACTGTACTCGGCATGGATCTGACTTTACACTAGATTTATGCTTTTTCAATTCCGCCTAAATTTTTATGTGAAATTAAATAATTCTTTATAAAAATTTAAACTTTATTTATTACAATATTCGTATCGTATTCGCACGTTTATTAAAAATGAAAAGAAAGGAGTACAAAATGAAAAAGGTTCTATTAATTATTCCAATATTCATCGTTCTACTTAGCGGATGTAGCAATAATGATATATACGGTTCTTGGGAAGTCGTTGACAACAAAAATGGTCTTTGCCCTGCATCTTATAAATTTGAAACAGTTGTAAAAGAAGAAAAGAAAGAAAAAATTGTTCAATATTTAGTGGAGATGCAAACATCAAAGGAAAAAGAAGATTTATACAAAGGCTCATTTGTAAAGAATTCTAATGTATATCACATTGATTATGGTAACTCATTTACATCGGATCAAACTTTAAAAGTTGTCGATGGCAAATTAAATGTATACTTTTATGCAGTGGAAAAGTTATGTACATATAAAAAGAAATGATTACACTTCATATAAGACGCAGAAAATATTTTCTGCGTCTTATATGTTTCTCCTTATTATCCTCCCTCTAAATTTGTCAATCGTTTTAATTTTCATAAAAAAATGATAAAATGTAAACATGTGTTTTCAGAATAATTAAAAACGCAGAAAGAAAACACTGTTTTTAGGAGGGGTTTTGATGACTTACACGTTAGCAACTAGAATGAAAGCATTCCAATCTTCTATATTTAGTGAATTAGGGGCTTATAAAAAAGAAAAAATTGCAGCAGGTCACAAAATGATTGATTTAAGTATCGGGAATCCTGATATGCCGCCTGCTGACTTCGTAAGAGAAGAAATGGTACATACAGCAAGTGAAAAAGAAAGCTATGGATACACATTAAGTGGTATTCCAGAATTTCACGAAGCTGTAACTGAATATTACAACAACACTCATAACGTTAAATTAAATGCCGATAAAGAAGTTTTATTATTAATGGGTTCACAAGACGGACTCGTTCATTTACCTATGGTTTATGCAAATCCGGGAGATATTATATTAGTTCCGGATCCAGGATATACAGCTTATGAAACTGGAATTCAAATGGCTGGTGCAACATCTTACTACATGCCATTAAAGAAAGAAAATGATTTCTTACCTAACTTAGAGCTAATTCCTGAAGAAATTGCCGATCAAGCGAAGATGATGATTTTAAACTTCCCAGGGAATCCGGTCCCAGCAATGGCTCATGCAGATTTCTTTAAAGAGGTAATTGCATTCGCGAAAAAGCATAACATTATTGTTGTCCATGATTTTGCTTATGCTGAATTTTATTTTGATGGTAATAAACCAATTAGCTTCCTCTCTGTACCTGGTGCTAAAGAAGTTGGAGTAGAAATCAACTCTTTATCAAAAAGTTATAGTTTAGCAGGTAGCCGTATTGGATATATGATTGGAAACGAAGAAATTGTTCGTGCACTTACTCAATTTAAATCAAATACAGATTATGGTGTGTTTTTACCAATTCAAAAAGCGGCATCAGCGGCACTAAGAAATGGCGCTGCGTTTTGTGAGAAAAATCGCGGTATTTATCAAGAACGTAGAGATACTTTAGTTGATGGATTCCGAACATTTGGTTGGAATGTTGATAAACCAGCTGGTAGTATGTTCGTCTGGGCCGAAATTCCGAAAGGCTGGACTTCGATAGATTTCGCTTATGCATTAATGGATCGTGCGAATGTCGTTGTTACACCAGGTCATGCATTTGGACCTCATGGAGAAGGCTTTGTACGTATTGCACTTGTTCAAGATAAAGAAGTGTTACAACAAGTTGTTGAAAACATTAGAAATAGCGGTATTTTTTCTCTTGAAAAAGTAAATGAATTAGTTAAAAATTAATGATAACTCCCCTGCTTAACTGTAGCAGGGGTATTATTTATTGGAGGTACTTTCATATGCATATTCAAGACACTCTTCCTCATCGTTATCCTTTTTTAATGATTGATAAAGTAACAAATGTAAAACATGGTGAATCCGTTACGGGATATAAACTGATTTCAAATAATGAGTGGTTTATAAATGATAATCAAAAACATATGCCTCATATGTTAATTGTAGAAGCACTTGCTCAGCTTAGTGCATTTGTAAATACAAGTGACTCTGAAGGGCTAGGCTTCCTCTCTTCGTTGGATGGGGTTGAATTCCACGGAAACGCATATCCCGGTGATAAACTTGATTTACATTATAAGCTTACTCGCAATCGTCGAGGTTTTATTCTCGGTAAAGGTACTGCAACTATTAACGATCAGCCGATTGTAACTATAGAAAAGCTATTAATATATCAAGCAGAATAGAGACGATGTAATTCGTCAGGATATCTCCCTCCTACAAATTCGTCTCGCCAACATGAACAGAGTAAACAAATTACTTGGTTAGGAGCAGGAAAATGGAAAGTACTATCGGTATCGATGCTGGAGGAACATTAACGAAAATTGCTTATTTGAACGAACAAAAGCAATTAGCTTTTGAAAAATTTTATTCAAATGAACAAGATAAAATAATAGATCGGCTTAAGAAAAGCACTCGTATAAAACAAATATGTATAACAGGTGGTAAAGCAAAACAATTACAGCAACTACTTTCAGACTCATATAATATAGTAGAACTAAACGAATTTGAAGCTACTCTTGTAGGTGTCCGATACATATTAAAAGAAGAGCAATATGATATAAACAACTTTATTTTAACAAATATAGGTACAGGTACTTCCATTCATTACGTTTATAATGAAAAATATATTCGAGCTGGTGGAACGGGTGTTGGCGGTGGTACTATTATGGGGCTTTCAAAATTGTTAACAAATATAGATCATTTTGAAGATGTGATTCCTTTAACAAAATTAGGTTCTAGAAAAGAACTAGATATTACGGTCGGTGATATTTATGGTGGCATTCTCTCTCCTATTGATAATAGCTTAACTGCAAGCAATTTTGGTAAAGCTACCAAAACAGATTCAAATTTTAGTAGTGCTGATATACTAGCAACTGTGCAAGGACTTGTCGGTGAAGTTGTTACTGCATTAAGCCTTCAATTCGCCGAAACAAAAAACATTGACCATATTATTTATATTGGTTCCACTCTATGTAATAACGTACACCTTCAAAATATTATTAGTAACTACACAAAATATCAAAATAAAACACCAATCTTTTTACGAGATGGTGGTAATAGCGGTGCGATTGGTGCTTTACTTCATATTACGGATAAAAAAAGCTGACACTTGTCAGCTTTTTTGCAACGGTACTTCAAATTCTATAATTGATTCCCCATTCTCTCCAATTCGCTCTACACTAACTCTATCAACTATACATTGTAACTTTTCAGGGAAATTATGAATATCCTTAGCTACTTCAGCAGCTAACTCAGTACGTTCTTTTCTCCCGACTGTTACATGCGGTATATACGGAATATCTTCTTTCAAAAATTGTAATAAGGCTCCTGTATATAGCAAGTCATGTAGTTCTTCTATTTGTTTTTGCCCCTTTTCAACTCGTAAAAATAAATATTCCCCTTCACCCGAAATTTGATTCGCAAATTCTATTTCTATCTCTTGTATCCCTTTTGATAATTTTAAAATATGTAATTTCAGCTCATCATTTGAAATCGAGCTTTCAAATGGGAATACAATTGTAATATGCGGTGGGATTAAACCAAATAAAGGATCATGTTTTTTCCTAATGTTCTCTATTTCATTAATAGACATGTCGTTTAGAAAAAGTAAAATTGTACGCATTTTTATATCCCCTACTTTCTCTTTTTATATTCATCATATTGTATGGTAGCTTGCACTTCAACAAATGATTTCAATTACATATAAAAAGAAAAAACTTCTCAAAAGAAAAGTTTTTTCTTATAAAGCATGATTATTATTTTCCCGCCAAACTTTCCTAAACTTTATATAACAAGCAATTCTCCAAGGAATAATATACGAGACAGCAACAACATAAAATAATAAACCAATTGTTTGTTGATCTAAGTCAACAATATATTGTCTTGAACCATATCTTAAAAAGACAAGTGCAATAAAAGTAATTAAAAAAGCTGCACTTTTTTTCGTATAAATATTCCCATCATCTCTTCGTTCATAATTTGTTAAAACTATAAGTGGTACGGCGAGAAGAATTCCAATCGATACTGCTATAACTACTTGTACTATAGCTGGATGTACGGGACCAAAAAACCATAAAACACCCGGTGTTAAAAATAATAATGGCCACAAAATACGTAGCCCAGTTCCCTTTATAGGTTTATACATAGATCGATAACGACGCCAGAATATTAGTAGTGCAATGCATAAAAAAAATGTAATGAGTGAAAATGTGTCTCCCATTTGCTACCCTTCTCTCTATAGTAATCTAATACTATTTTAAATCGTTTTTTCGAATGATACTTTTCGAATAAATATACTACTAGTTATGATATAAAGAACAGTTAATCCAATTGAAATAACAGTAAAATATGGAATATCTACTGAGGATACATCACTCGTAAATAATAAACTGGTTACTCCTGCTTCCCCATAAAGCACACTATTTGTTGATAAGAAAAGTGTTCCACCAATCATAAGACCAATCCACTTAAATCGTTGCTTAAAAACTACTACCACTTGAAAGAAACATGCTGTTGTAACATAAAATAAAAATTGCAAAATAAATTGTTGTACCGATTGCTGTCCAAAATTAACATTTACTAAGTTATATTTTAAATCTTGTAAAAGCATAACTTGAAGAAATGAAAATAATGCAGATTAAAGTACAATGTAACAAATTGCTCCGATAAAATATTGTATTCTCGTTACACCGAATGAAACTGCTAAACGAAATAGCTCATCTTGTATGATGAAAACACTCCCTACTATAAATAACATAATTGCTATTGAAGGGTTATTTATAATTTCAGGTAAATAACCAATGTTCGCTCCATTTAAATGAGCAGCATTTGCTTCATTAACATCGTCATTTCACTTCACCACCAGTTATGTGTATAAATAGTTTTTGTAATGTAATTCTATCAATCAGTAACCCTTCTTTTTCAAGAGAGTAATAATCTTCATTAGAAAGTTCTTCCCATATAACAGCAATCCCCTTATTTCCATAAACTTCTCGATTTATTATTTTTTTATTTATCGAAAACTCATCTACTTTATCTTTTTTTCCTGAAATAATATGAGCTTGTTGCAATAAATCTTCCACCGATGATTGAACAACAAGTGCGCCTGCTTTTATGATGATTACATCTTCAATAACATGGGTTACTTCTTCTACTAAATGTGTTGATAATATTATTGTTCGTGGATACTCACCGTAATCTTCTAGTAGTAAACTATAAAACAACTCGCGATGTGCTGCGTCTAAACCTGTAGTTGGTTCATCAAAAATGGTAATTGGCGCCCTACTTGCTAATCCTTGAATAATTCCTACAACAGTTTGCATTCCATGTGATAGTTTATGGTATTTTTCTTTCAAATTAAGTTGAAATTTCTTGGCAAGTTCTTCAGCAAACTCTTGATCCCAGTTTTTATAAAACATGTTACATAAATTAAAAATTTCTTTAATTTTATTATTTAGCAGCTTCTTTCACTTTAATAAAACGAATATTTTGCATCGCTTTACTATTTTCAAAAACATGTTCGCCAAATATTGATATACTTCCACTACTTGAAGTAATTTGGCCTGCAAGTAAATTTAATAGTGTCGTTTTTCCTGCCCCGTTTCTACCGAGCAAACCATATATTTTATGCTCTTCCAATGAAATCGTTACTTCATTTACTGCTATTTTCTTTTTATATTTTTTCGTTACGGCTTTTGTTTCAAGTGCAATCATCCCTATTTCCCCTCCTTCGTAATTTTTTGAATCATATCCATCAATTCATCTTTGGATATTTCTAGTACTTTTGCTTCTTCCCACACTTTAGGTAAATATTCAGTCATAAAAGTATTTTGTCTTTTTTTAAGTACGACTTCTTTCGCTCCCTTTGCAACAAACATCCCAATCCCTCTCTTTTTATATAGAATCCCTTCATCCACTAATACATTTACCCCTTTAGCTGCAGTAGCTGGATTTATTTGTAACATCTTCGCAAATTGATTTGTTGATGGAACTTGTTCTTCTTCAAGTAATATGTCTTTTAAAATATCAGATTCAATCGTTTCTGCAATTTGTAAGTATATTAATTTATTTTGCTCCAGAGTAGGTTTCACAATTTCACCACCTTAGGTTCATAGGTTCGTTACTTATGTAATTAACCATATCACATAAAAACATTTATTTCCATAAATTTCTTTTACAAAAAAAGAGAGTCATTCTATTAAGAATGACTCTCTTTCTAAAATTTCGAGGTTTCAACTCTTGTTCTCAAATTCTTTTCATTTATTCCATTTTGACAAAAGTTAAATTGTTGTTCCGTTATGGACTTTGTACGATCTACTACTTGCCCTAAATGATAACTTGTATGCTCCGCTAAATGTAATAAGCTATGAAGATCCATATGCTTTTTTTCTTCGCATGCTTGTAAATATGCTTTTCTCCATTCATCAAATACTTCTTCAACGTACTGTAGCAAAACTTCAGTACGTTGTCGCTTTACTGGAAAATACTCCTCGATTCCCTTTTCAAAAACTATATTTGGATTTTTATAACGACTAGTATTTCTCTGTATATGTTCACTAATATGCAGTACGATTCCACCAATTGAATTAATAGAGTCCCTTTGTTTCCACAAATCTTCTTCACTAACGAGGCTAATTGCCTGTAATAACTTAGGTAAATAATGATCTTGCATTCGATGATAAGTAATTTTGTATACTAACTCCACCTATTCTCCTCCTATCATTTCAACTGCTGCACCGGATATTTAGCAAATAAAGCTTTCCGAAACTCTTTATCATTTATAAACATTGTAATTTTTTCGCTATTATCGTTAAGGAACTTTACTACTTTCTTTTTATCCCATATATCATTTTCTTTTGGAAAATCATCAAATTTTTCATACAAGATTGATAGTATATCTTCTCTTTTTATCGTGAAATTTTTATTTTCTACTTGAAACTCGTAACTTTTCGCATTTGGTACTAAAATCGCTAGATAAATAACGTTAAAGAGAAAATTCTTCTCCATTGTGTCCTTGCCATCAAACCAATACGTCTCAACCATGTCTTCTGTCAGAGTTCCATTTGCACCATAGTTTACCTTTATACTTTCATTCTCCAAACTAATACTTTGAAATGTATCACCACCGGGTAAATGATTAACAATTGCAACCATATCTGAGTTATTACCAACGTATGTCCCAGCATATTTCTTAAAGTCACTAGGTTCAACATCAGATATTTCTTTTATTCTTTCTCCGCTAGAACAAGCAGTAATACATAAAAAAATTGTTAGCATAACAACTACATTACGATGCATATATTTCATTTAGCATCCCCCATTTTATCGATATTTCGTTCATTACAATACTTCTTTCCAAAACCCTTTAAAATATACGCATTTTAATCAAAATTAAAAATTTTCAATTTTCATGTTTACAATTATCCATTAATTGTATATACTTACTAACGTAAGAAAAAATTCTAAAAGGAGGTCGAAGGAAATGATGAAATTACAATTACATGCTTTAACTTTAGCGTTAACTGCACCTTTGTTTTTCGGACAATTAAATATGAATTCGACCACCCTAATGGAGAATTGAAAATCGCACTTTATTTCTATTAATTCATAAATTCGCCACAGGAGGTCGTATACTTTCCTGTGGCCTTTTGACGCCCAGCCATAGGAGAACTATATCTTCCTGTGGCTTTTTTGTGCGATTTTTTAGCCTCTTATATTATTTTTTAAAGAAAGGAGCAACATTCGATGACCATTAGCGTATTGTTTTTAAGTATTACGATTCAAAGAAATACAATTTCCAAAGATGAAATTTTTCATAATGAGCAAATTGAAAAAGCTATGAATGATGTTAAGGAGCGCCAAGCGCTTTATTGTGATCACCTGTAATTCCTTTTCGAAAGGAGGAATTCATTTATGACTTTTCATATTTTCTTTTTTACAACTGTACTTCAGAAAAACACTTTATCTGAAGATGAAATCATTCGTAAACAACAATTAAAACAACTGACTGATAAAATGACTGACATTAAAAGTTCATACTATACGCAAATGTATTAAAAATATATTTTAAAGGAGCAATACCTTCATGAAATTCAAAGCATTCTTTTTAACAATCACCATTCAAAAACGTAAGCTTTCTCAAAGTGAGATTTTGCGTGAGCAACACATTCAAACTATTATGGACGAAGTGAAAGAGCACCAAGCTTCTTATTACAGCCGTCTTTTCTAAATAACTTTTAAAGGGGAAAAAACAAATGAAATTTAAAGTATTCTTTTTAACGATCACCATTCACAAAACTAAGTTCTCAGACAGTGAGATATTGCATGACCATCAAATTAATAAAGCTATGGAGGATGTAAAAGAACGTCAAAGTCACTACTGTAGCCATCTATAATTCCTTTCGAAAGGAGGAATGTATCATGAAGTTTCACCTTTTCTTTTTAACAATTACAATTCAGAAAAAAAACTATTCTGATGCGGAATTAAAACAAGAACAACAATATAAACAGGTTATAGACGAAATTCGAGATCGTAGAAGCAAGTACTACTCTCATCTATAATCTTTTAAAAATATAAAATTTGAAAGGGGTCGATTATGATGTTGCTAGCACGCTGTAAGGAAATGATTTGGATAGTTCAGAGGGATTCCACATAGTTTTATTGGGGCTATATCATACAAGTTTATCGTTATATTTGATATGTAATAAATATATAATAAAAGTTTATGCATACACTTTTTTACATTGATTAACAAACAAAAGATACACCACTTAAAAAGCGGTGTATCTTTCTCAACTTATACTATTTTCGATTACTTCGTTTCGTCTTAAACAATCTCACTAAGTTCGATACAACTGTTTTTGTTACTGCATAAACTGGTACTGCCAAAATCATTCCGATAATTCCCGCAAAGTTACCTACCCCTAAAATTAAAATAATAATTGTTAACGGATGGATATTTAATTTTGAACTCATAATACGCGGTGAAATGATGTTACTTTCAAACTGTTGTACAATTGTTACGATAATAATTACGTACAACGCTTGCATCGGAGATACGAACAGACCTACAATAACAGCTGGTGCTGCACCGATAAATGGACCTAGGTTAGGAATGATATTTGTAAATGCTGCTATAATTCCTAAAACGAAAGCGTACGGTAAATCGATAATTAAATAACCGATAAAAGTAAAAGCACCTACAAATATACAAACGAGCGCTTGTCCTTGAATATATGCAGATAATGTTTCGTTCGTTTCCTTAATGATACGAAGTCCTTCTTCACGGTAAGACTCAGGTAATAGACTAACTGCTTTCCCTGGAAACGCATGTCCATCTTTAAACATATAAAATAAAATAAACGGTACTGTAAAGATAACTAATGCGACGTTCGTTATAATACCAAATAAAGCCGTTGCACTCGACGTAATTGTGTTTGGTATATCCTTTAAGTATTCAATTGCATTTTTTTCAATTGTTTCAATGGAAACATAGTTTTGTGTAGATAACCATTCAAACAATCTATGATGGGATAAATCTTGTATGTATAGTTTTCCCTCTTTAATATAACCGGGCATATTTTTTACTAAATCCATTAACTGTTGCGAGATCGTTGGAACAACTACCCCAACTCCAACTGCAGTTAATGTTATAATAAAAAGATATAACAGTAAAACCGCTAAATTTCTAGGTACTTTTTTATTCTCCAAAAAGACTAACAATGGGTTAAATATGAAGTATAAAAATAACGCGATTAAGATTGGGAAAAACAACGTTGATATGAAGATACCAATCGGTTGAAATAGAAACGATATTTTTGTGCAAATAAATATGATCGCTACAACCATTAGCACTTCTAATGTCCAAAAGTGCACTTTCGATTTCAAAAAAACGTCCTCCTTTAAACTAGCACTTCTCTTCATTGTACCAAAATAAGCAAGAATTTCACATAATATTTTCCTTTACAATATTCCAAAATACCAATAAATACACTACAATGAGATTACATACAAATTTGCAGGTAAAGGTGATAAAAATGACACAATGCATCATATGCAGAAAAGATACGAAAGAACTTAGTGAACAATATGTCATCCCCGAAATATTATGTGGATATTATTTCACAAACTCAATTTGTGATACTTGCCATGAACAAATGACAGCAAATATTGATCGCCCCTTAATTCGGCATAAATTAAGTCAATTTAAGATTGAGCAAATGAAAAAACAAATTGATTCCCCGCTCTATACGAATGAACATGGTGAGGAACTTGCGGCTGCTGAGACAGATGTTGTTGAAGTAAGTGATGAAATACTTTATTCCAATGCATTAATTATGAAACTATGTAAAAAGCACGATATTTCGCTACATAATGAAATTTGGAAAGAAGAACGTGTAACGAAAGTAGCTAGCTCTATTCAACGTGAATTACTTTTAGATAACCGTAAATACAAAATGAGTGTATTAAAAACAGCTTATACTTTCGCTGTCCAAGCTGTTGATGGCTATTTTGAAGATCCAGATGCGATTGTTATTTCTAACATTCTATCAAATGCCGATTTTATGGAATTAAAAGAAAAAAGTATAGTTCGCGATTTAAGTAAAAGTTCTTTATGGAATACATTAAATACAAATAGCGAGAACCATTACTTTATTTTATTAAGTGATAAAGATGGCCTGTTCTGTTTCATTCGTCTATTTGATATATTTGACGTTGTCGTTCATTTATCAGAAAAGAGATATGAACTTTCATCTCCAATTGTCGGCGTAAATGATGTAAATAGGCAGGAATTTTATGTCCAAACTTTAAAACAGTATATGGATGGGCTATTTAAAGAAAAAAAACCTACTATTTAATCGAAATCAGAACATACGGTCTCCTTTCTTGATGAAAAGACACTGTGTTATAATAAGTATGAAAAGACACTGTGTTATAATAAGTATGAAAAGAACAATACAATCACATAAACCAATTATTAATTGTAAATAAATAAAAAAGACCAGTGTGCGGCTACACACTAGTCCACGTAACTTAGCAGATTGGATTGTTCATTTATCCTATTTGTTTCTTACAAACAAAACAACCCACATTCTATTGGCATAGGTGGGTTGTTATTTTTTGAGCTTGTCTATTAAAACGACGACGAACGTTAACAATGCAACGAGAAACAGTCCACCCTGCAGTAGCAACGCTATTTCACTCACGTATTATCACCCCCCTCCTATTTGGAGAAGTGATAATTGAACAACCAACCGTACCTTAAGTTACTATTTAATTTTACCATATTTTCTAATAGTTTACGACGAAAACCCGCAAGTGAAATACTTGCGAGTTTTTTTATCCCGTATTAACAGGCAGTAAACAAAATGAAGCAAAACATAGGTGAAACTGCCTGTTAATAGCCGATTGGTTCAACTTTATTTCTCACTATTTTTTTAATGCATATGCATCAGCTATCATTTCACCAACAATTTTATTTTCTTGTTCCTTCTCGTCTTTCAATAAAGGAAATAACAGTTCTGCCACTTCATATGCCTCTTCTAAATGGGGGTATCCTGATAATACAAACGTATCAATTCCTAACGCTTCATATTCTTTTATTCTTTCTGCTACTGTATGCGGATCTCCAACAAGCGCAGTGCCAGCACCACCTCTTACAAGCCCAATTCCAGCCCATAAGTTAGGACTTATCTCTAACGACTCTCTCGTTCCTTTATTTAAATGTGTCATTCGTTTTTGTCCAACTGAATCATATCTTGCAAATGTTTTTTGAGCGAGCTCAATTGTTTCATTATCTACATATTGAATTAACCTTTCAGCCTCTTCCCATGCTTCTTCTTCTGTCTCTCTTACAATTACGTGTAGTCTAATACCAAATCGTACGTTACGCCCCTTCTCTTCCGCAAGTTTTTTTACTTCATCTATTTTCTCTTTCACTTGCTCTGGTGGCTCTCCCCAAGTTAAATATACATCACTATGTTCAGCCGCAACTTCTTTACCTGCAGCGGACGATCCGCCAAAATAAATTGGTGGATACGGTGTTTGAACCGGAGGAAATACAACTTTACTCTCCGTAACTTTAATATGTTTTCCTTCTAAAGAGATCGTTTCACCTTGTAATACTGACTTCCAAACCTTTAAAAATTCATCTGCAACTTCATATCTTTCATCATGTTCAAGATACAATCCATCACCTTGCAATTCAACAGGATCTCCTCCAGCTACTACATTAATAAGTAATCTCCCATCTGAAATTCTATCAAATGTAGATGCCATCCTCGCTGCAACTGTCGGTGACATTAACCCTGGTCTAACTGCTACTAAAAATTTTAATTTCTCTGTCTCAGCCGCAAGAGCTGATGCTAACACCCATGGATCTTCACAACCTTGACCAGTTGGAAGTAATACACCAGTATATCCTAAATAATCAGCTGCCTGTGCAACTTGCTTATAATAACCATATTCAGCTGCTCTTCCTCTTTTTGTCGTTCCTAAATATCGACCATCTCCATAAGCCGGAATAAACCATAATAATTCCATATCTTTACACACCCCTTATTTATTTTGAAACGTATACTAACATACTCTATATAAATTACCCCTAATAATTTACCCCGCTATTTGCGGGCAGTAAGATCCCGATTGGTGAGGGCTGATAATCAGTGGGGGATGTCCCCCACTGATTAAAGTTTCACTTTATATGTTAATTCCCTGTCTCTCCTTTAAAATTATCTCGCCATCTTAAAAACTTCACTTCTAGTAAACGTACGAGTGAATCAGAAAACTTTCCAACGAATGCAAAAATAATAATGCCGACAAATACGATATCTGTATTTGAAAATTGCCTTGCATCCATAATCATATAGCCGATACCTTCTGTAGACCCCATAAGTTCTGCTACTACTAAACTCACCCATGCAACTCCTAATGATAATCTTGCTCCGAGTAATAGGTTCGGCAATGCTGCTGGTAAAATTAATTTTGTAATTAATTTTCTTTTACTAAACTCTAACACTCTGGCAACATCGAATAACTTTGAATCTACACCTCGTATCCCTAAAAACGCGTTTACGTATAGAGGAAAAAATGCACCGTCCGCAATTAATAATACTTTCGATGTTTCTCCAAAACCGAACCATAATACGAAAAGTGGCGCAACAGCTAAATGAGGTACAGTTCTTAACATTTGTACAGATGGATCTAAATATTGCTCACTTCTCGTTGAAAATCCAACAATCGTTCCTAAAATAATTCCTAAACTCCCGCCGATAAAGAAACCAGCCGCAGCCCTAAATACACTGATACTTAAATGACCGAATAACTCTCCTGTTTTAATAAGTTCTTGAAAAGCTAGTAATATATCTAATGGCGTTGGTAAAACTGTTTTAGAAACTAAATCGAATACGCCGGCTAACTGCCAAATAATTAATACGATAATCGGTATAGTAATCGCTCTTACTAGCACTTTTACATTCGTCTTTCGCACTTTCTTTACATTGTTTTTGCCAATCGTTATACTCGCCCTTTTCATAACAGCTTTCGTATCCTCCAATTTACAAAACCTCTTTTCATTTCGCCTTTAATGCTTTTTCTACGAAAGAATTATCTACAACTTTATCTGTTTTGATTTCTTTCTTTATAGAGCCGAGCTTATATTGAAAATCCGCTGTCTTTTGCTGTTCGACTATTATTTCTTTCGTTACCGGAACTAAAATTGGTTTGTCGTGATCAAACACTTCTTTTACAATTTCTTCATCTATCTTCTTTGCAGAAGTATATATTTTTATCGCTTCATCTAAGTTTGACTCTTGCCATACACGTGCTTTTTCATAAACTTTAAGGAATTTCTCAACTAATTCTGGATGTTCCTTCGCAAATTTTGTTCTCGCAATTAAAAACTCTGGTGAAGAAACATTTAATCGTTCACCATCTGCAATAACCTTTGCCCCTTTATTTAACGTATGTAGTGAAATGAATGGATCCCAAATGGCCCATGCATCTACTGATCCGGATTCAAATGCCGGCTGCGCTTCATCTGGTTGCAGTTGAATGACATTTACATCTTTCGCATTTATACCTTCTTTTTCTAATGCTCGATATAATAAATTAAATGCGCTACTTCCTTTTGCTACTGCAATTTTTTTACCTTTTAAATCTTTTACACTCGTAATCTTGCTATCTTTTTGTACAAGAATCCCTGTTCCTTTTCTCGCATAACTTGTATTAGCAATTTCAGTAAATTCAATACCTGCAGCTTGCGCTGAAATAACTGGGGAGTTCCCAACTTCACCAAAATCTAATCGATTTGATGCAATTGCTTCAAAATAAGGAGGACCGCTTTGGAACTCTGTCCACTTCACTTTAACACCTTCTTTTTTAAACTCTTCTTCAAACCATCCTTTTTTCTGTGCGAGTAATAGTGGACTTAATCCTTGCTGTATACCAATTTGTACCGTTACATCTTCCTTCTTACTACTTGCTGTGCTTTTTTCACATCCGAATAAAAATAAAGAAATAGATAAAGCAAAAGAAAGAACTTTGATTTTTTTATACATATGTACTCACTCTTTCCCTATATACTTGTTTGAATTAGTCCCCCGTGTTCAAACTGCTGTAATACTTTCTTTCGCATTTTTTGGAATGACTCCGAAGTTTTACTACGTGGATAAGGTAAATTATTTTCAATCACTTTATGTATTTTTCCAGGCTTTGCACTCATGATGACAATTCGGTTCGAAAGATATATTGCTTCGTCTATATCATGTGTAACGAATATCATTGTTGTCTTTTTTTGTTCCCAAATGTTGAGCAGTACTTCTTGCAAATGACTTCGGGTAAATGCATCCAGTGCTCCAAATGGTTCATCAAGCAATAATACATTTGGATCCCTTAGCAAAGCTCTCGCAATCGCAACACGTTGTGACATCCCGCCTGAAATTTCTTTTGGATATGATTTTTCAAAACCATCCAATCGAACGATTTCAACCCATTCCTTTACCTTGTCTTTTACATACTTATCTTTTAACGACAGATCTGCAGCAACATTTTCTTCAACTGTTAACCACGGAAATAAACGATGTTCTTGAAAAATAAAACCTTGTTTTTTACTCGGTTTTACAATTTGCTCTCCATCGATGATAACTTCACCTTCAAATTCGTTATCTAACCCCGCAACAATTTTCAAAAGCGTACTTTTCCCACAACCACTCGGTCCGATTACAGTGACAAAATCACCTTTCTCTAATTGAAAATTAATATCTTCTAATACTTGAACCGTACCAGTTTGTTTCGAAAAATATTTTGATACCCCATCAATTGAAACAGTCACTTCTTCCCCTCCTTGAAATGATTCATTTAAATGAATAGATTCAGCATTTGTATAATAAAAAAACCAAAGGCATTTTATCAATAGATAAAATGCCTTTGGTTTCTCCAATCAGCAATACGTTATAGAATTAACTACATATTATACAAATATTTCCGATAAGTCAACTAGGTTTTAATGAACGATATTTATTTTTTTATAAAGAGTAGCAGTTTCTGAAATGATTTTTGGAAGTGACTCTTGAATTGTGTTTTTGACTGTATGAAGAGCCTTTTCTACATACCCGTCTTCAAATTGTTCTAACGACTCAGGTAATTCATCCTCATCCAATATAAAAAATTCTCCACTTGGAAGTATCATAATATCAAGGATTAAATCTTCAAAGGATACCACTTCATCCGTTATACATGTATTCTTTACAATATTAAAATACGAACCTAGATACCCCCCATCCTGATCTCTCCAAACGTATAAATTATATGGAAGATTTACCCAGTAGTATGCAACTGTATAACTTCCTTTCGGGATCGTTAACTTCGTATCGTTCGCTGCCATTGTAAAAGAATACTGTACTTCATGATATAAAATAATTTTGTCCTGCTGCGCTTCTATTAGTAAACAAGCATGATCTATGGTTGTACCATCATATCGGATTTTTCTTTCAATAATTTCAATGTCTGACGTACATAAGCAACTCATTTTTTTATTTCCCCTTTTATTTTAGTTCTTTCATTATATCCCTTTATATTTCCACTAAGAAAGCGTTCAGTCAATTTGTTTCTTGTTTTTAAAGATAAAATCCATATAATCTCATTTTCTACTACACAAAAAAGTCCCTTCTAAATTAGAAGGAACTCCAATAGCATTATTCATGTTTCAACTTCTCCGTAACCATATCATAAAATTTCCGTTCCTCATCAACATTTAAGTGAACACGACTTACTGTTTTAGAAAATCCATATAACAATTGTGCTTTCACTGGCTCTTTTAGCGTTATTTCAAATGTTGGAGGTTCCTTTATAAATTCCATCACAGTTGCGTCAAGAACCTCTTTCTCTTCTTCTTTCTTTAAAGGTTTGCCTTTATAAAACGCAATTTTATCAATTTGTGTAAATGGTATAACAATTTTCTTTCCTAATCCGATTTGAATGATTACTCGTTCTTCTGTAACAATAATTGGATTTTTACGCATTGCTTGTATTTCAGCTAAAAAATAAAACATTGCGTATGCGTTTAAAATAAGTAAAATCCATGCTACTACTGGATTCCATTGATGAAGTAAATAATGAAAACCAATACTTTCTATTATGGTCGCATGAATGATCATGATATATACACCTATTGCACCGGTCTTTTTGTGATATGAGTATACGGATTCACCTTCCGGTACTTTTATATGCCACGATAAAAATGCATAATAGATTAACTTACACTCTGTTACAATAATATCTACTAATTTATTTCTTTTCATAGTAGCATCAAACGCTGCATCAATCGCATAAGAAAATGAAGAATATTCTCTTCTATATTCTTTATATCTTTTGATTGTATTAGGAAGCACTTTAACGATTTTATACAACAGGAATAGTTCTAGACCTACAAAAGCAATTTCTCCCGCAACTATAATATAAGAAACGTTTGAAAAAGCTTGTAAATAGTCACTTGGAATAATAAATCTCGCAAATATATATCCAGCTATTACGACAGGAAATATATACGTTAGCGAGTATCTTTTTTGAATAATAAAGAAATATGTAATAATCGGAATTACAAACATACAATCTAACAAAGAACCAAGCACTACTTCTTTCGGAGCGGCTGGTACAATCGGAAGGGCATACAATAAATAGTTTGATAATAAGATGAAAGATACGAGTCCAATCCAAATGCCTTTTCGCCTTCGTGATAGTGTGGCATTCATACGTTCACTCCTCTATTTAAAAACCTCGTTTAAATGATCTTTATAAAATGTAATCGCACGTTCAAATTCTTTAACTTCGTCTACTTTTATAACCGTTTCAAGTAATAATTTCATCGCGGATTCATGATCGTTAACGTTATATTTTGCTAATGATAAAAATACTTTTATCACGTCATTATCCGGAAACTGCTGCAAACCTGTTTCTAAAACTGTAATTGCTTTGTCATACTCACCTATACAACGATATGTACTTCCAAGACCGATATATGCACCGCAAAGTGACTCACCATCAAGACCATTTGCAATTGCCTGTTCATAATACGGCACAGCGTCTGTTTCAAGTCCCATTACATCATGTATCCAGGCACATTGAAAAAGCACTTCTGCATCCCGCGTAAAATTGGTTAACCCCATTAGTATCTCTCTAGATTGCGCATATTTCTTTTCATTTCTTAGTTTAATCGCTTGCTTTAATAAATGTTCCATAGAATCCACTCCTCACCAATTATTTTATGTATCCATCTTGAATGGTTAACGTTTGTGTAAAAGTAAAATTCCCATAAATTAAAGTTTCGCTTGCCTATATATACTATGCGGATTCACTCTTATCCAAATACTTAAAATTATAAAGCAGTAATGTGATTACATAGTACCTCTAACCTTTTGACAATTTCTTTCGCCGTTTCATCTTTCCCATTACATAACTTCCCTTTACCGTCCTGTCCAATTACGTAGTGCACCGCTCCACGTGAATATAAAGAATGTGGTGAATTTGCAATCATTACATTTGCCTTAGATTCTTTCATTCTATTTTTCGCTCTTTCAAACAATTCTTCTTCATTTACATCACTTTCAAGTTTAAAGCCAACGAGTACGGTTTCTGGATCCCACTCTTTTATTTGCTTTAATACTTTTGGAGCCTTTTGAAAATGAATAATTGGCGCTATATCACTTGAAATTTTCCCATTCATATTAAGAACATTACCATCTTGATCACAAATCTTGTCTACAACCCAATCTGATCCAGCCGCTGCCATAATGACCGCATCGACTTTTTCATGTGTAATTATACTTTTCATTTTATCTTGTAAATCAACAATTCCTTCAAATGGGTGTAATTCTAATTGATTGTTTACATCGTTCGGTTTCTCAGCGAAATAACCGTGTAAATATATAACATGTGCTCCTTTACTTATAAACTCTTCAGCGATTATTCTACCAATTGTTCCTTTTGCCATATTCGTATGACCACGCACTTGATCCCATTTTTCTAAACAACCACCACTCGTAATTAATACCTTTTTCCCCTTCATTGTAACCATCCCTTACTGATTTTTCTTACGAAACCATTCTGTTCCAAAGTCAACTATATCTCGTTGCTTCATAAGACGGCACGTTGCATTTCCTATTTTTCCATTTGTTACAGTTCCTTTTCGCTCAAACTCTACACCGATTTCTACAAACTTATCAGAATCGTAATCCATATCAACAAACTCTTTCCATACTCTTGCACCATTCTCTATAATTGGTGCCCCTACTTTTATTAACTCACATGCACCAGTACGTACTTCAGATAAATGTACAGACGTATTGGAATCATATCCAACACCAATTAATAATATGTATCCATCTAAATCGTATATTTTTCTTAATGGAGATTCCTCTCCTAAACTCATTGATAGCGACTGATTCATCGTTATTTCTTCCGCATGTTTTCCCCATGCAGCAAAACTTCCTAATGGATGGTTGCTACGTACTACATTCGGATATGTACGAAAACATTCAACTACTTTTCCCATTGCCCTTGTTGGTGTTATATGTGGCTCAAACGCCGGGACGTTATCTCGAATAATTTGCCACCATTCTTCAGGTACAGGTGGTCTTGACCAATGTTTCGGATCAGATAAATCCGAAGATTGAGTTGGCATAATAATTGTTCCCTCTTCCGTAATAACTTTCATTAACGCCTCTACTACCGCAACGGCTCCGCCAGATACCCAGCCAATAGAACTGAGCGAAGAATGCACAATAACCGTCATTCCTTTTTCTAACCCTAATTCTCTTAAATCATTTGTAATTGTTTTGATTGTATTTGGCAATTGTGTACTTGCCACTATGTCATTCATTTTCACGATTGTTCCCCCATTTTTTAAAACTAATACATACATATATTATCATATTTTTCTTAATTTTTAACTTAATCATTTCTGTCACTTCAAAAAAAGGTTATAAATTCACATGCATAATAATCAAATGACAATATATCGATCTCAAATAATAATAGCAGATAAATAAAAAAACTTTATTCTCTTTTCTACTATTTGAACTAATTTGCTTAATTACATACGTTTTTTCAGTATGAAGAAAAATAAAAGTGATACGTCAAAACAATACAAACACTATATATAAACGAAAGAGCCCATCACAACTGATAAGCTCTTCCGTTTCATTTACCCTTCAATTGTAACCCCTGTAAACATCGATAAGTTTCCCGTTATTTTCTCGCCTACACGTAAAAATAACCCTGCGGCTCTCCCGCTAATACAGTGTGAACCAATTAATAGTTTACCAGTATACGGACCATCCCATGTGTCAATTGTATAGTCAGGCATTTCTATGTATTGCTGATATATTTTCCGTTGTTCAAAGTAATACTTCGTTTTATCTTCAGCCAATAGTTCATCATTTTCGTATATAGATACTCCTCCGCCTTCACGGCCGTATAAAGGTTTAGAAACATATAATTCATTTCTTTCTATAAACGGTTTATTTGTAAAATATGTTGGTAAGAAGTAGTTCTGAATGATTTCTCGCTCTTCTTTCTCAAAGAAAACTCCCTCTTCGAACAGTTGCCAAATTAATGCGAGTACACTTTTATTTTGCATAAGAAAAGCAGCAGGTGGATTAATAATTTTCACTCTTCCTTGCGCTATATGATCTAAAAGCTGAAGTCCAATTCTTTTCCCATTTTTATCGGTATCTGAAACTAAATATTCAATTGGATATAGTCTATATAAATAATGGATTCGTTCGCCACTTGGCGTATATATACCATCATCTGTAACGACGATATCTTGTATTCCTATATAGTCTGTTGATTGATCTAAGCAATAGCTTCTTAAAAATTGAACTGTTTGATGATCTTCATCGTGCCAATCATAACTAGTAAAATATATCGTCTCTTCAGGACCTATATTATAGTCATGTTTAATTTGTTCCCACGCCTGCACAATATGCTCTTCTATATGATTTGGGTGATTCACGTCGTGATAACGGCATAACACTTCATTTGCGACAGACGGCTCTAAATAACCTGTTGGTGTGTCACAATTTACTTCTATTAACTTTATATCTTCACCATTTACGATAAAGTCAAACCTTGTAAAATATGAAAACAAACCAATATGTTTCATTCTCGCAATTTCCCACGTTTCAGCTGGAAATCCTAGTTTTTGAAAATCTTCTGTTGTATTGACAATATATTGATACGTTCTATATAACACGTACATAACTTCCTCTGTCGCTTTTGAAATAGCAGTATAAGTTTTTACTGGCATACGATACATACCTGTTGCCATATATTGATTCCATTCTTCATTTTCTAATAGACTCGGCCATGTAAAACCATTCCGACCAGCCTCTTCCGCAAGTGAAAACCATACTTTCATATACTCTTTCTGCTCTTGTTCTGTATACATGATCCTATTATCCTTTCGTGTTATGATCCGGCTGGCGCTTTTGCGTTTCCAATTCCACTTGAACCAGAATTCACTTTCGGCGTTTGAGTAGTAGATGATTTCGGCGTATTTGTATCTGGCGTCACCTTATTTGAGGAATTGGGCTGTTGTTTGTTTAAATCTACTTTATTGGAAGAATTATTGTTGTTACTGTTAGTTCCACCGTAGTATCCTCCACCACCGCTGCCACCAGTTCTACTTTGGTCTTTTTCACGATATGGAATAATATTATTTGCATACGTTTTTTTCATTACATTGGGTTTTGCTGAATAATTCATATTTGAAGTTCTGCTTGCTAATAAATATCCCGCTACGAATGGCAGTATCGGTAAATGTGAGTTTTCATTATACGATGAAAACGATGGATTAATTTCCTTGCATAACTCATCATTTTCTACATTTTCATTGGTAGGAGTTTTATCATCACAATGTAAAGTTTCTTGTTCATTTCCTTGTTTTTCACCATCCGTTTTAACAGCAGTACTTTCTTGTTGAGCAGTATCTTCTTCATAATCGCCACATCCAGTTAATAAAAAAGATGATACCCCTATTGAAGTAGCAATTTTTATAAATTTACTTTTATCCATTCTCATGTGTTATACACCTAATTTCTTTTATCTATATTTTTCCAGATACCTTTATTATATAATGTAAATCTTACTTTTTTCAAACTATACCTTAGATGCACATTTGCATATTTTATGCTTTTTATTCCATGAATAAAAACAAACTATCATTAGATTATAATTTTATTTATAGACTATAATAAATTGAAAGACGACCTAATACCTGGGTCGTCTTTCAATTGTTTTATTTTTATATATTAAACGTCTCAATAAAATCTCTAATGGTCCATTCAGATTGTTTTTCTCCATTATTGTAGCTAATATGACAGACAATATCCAAATACTTATAGCTATCAATGCAGCAAGAGCGTTACTTACATGCCCTCCTAAATCAAATGCTACAGGTGATAAAAGTATAACAAGCAGTGCCTCATTCAAAACAAAAAATGTTAATGAGCGCTTTCCCAAAGCAATTAATGAAAGGCTAAAGTACCCTAGATTTTTCAATCTACTCCCTATTATACCGAAACCCGTTGCATATGCTAATCCTCCAACAATTCCAGTTAAAATATGGATTCCATTTATCATTCCAGCTGTAAATACACTTGGATACCATAAAGTCCCTATAAAAGATAGAGGCAAAGCACCTATTAAGGAAATTGCTAATCCTATAATTGTTATATAATATAATTTTTTCAAATTTTGCTCTGGTTTTATTAATAACTGATATCTAGCAATCCACAAACCAAGAATTACCGAAGGAAGAATTGGGAACATAAAATGGATGAGAACAGGTATAACAGGAAAGAAAAGTAATCGTAACATTGTAGTACTTAGATACGTGTCTTTTGCTGAAACATCTGGTGAAAAACCGTAATCGCCTATTGCTTGCATATTAAATCCCCATATTATTGGGATAAAAATGATATACAATATAGTGATAATCGTAAATGTTCGAATTAATGTTTTCATTTTACACTTTAATAGCGGGCTAACAAGAAGCCCGGCTATACCATAGGCCATAAGAATATCTTGTCCTCCAATTAATACTGCTAACACAACCCCAAACAGTATTAAATACCAAGAGCGTCTTCTTACTATTTTTACAGCATGATTTTCATTTTTCCCTTTTGATATCTGCCCTTCGAGTGCTAGAACCAAACCGTAGCCTAATAATACGGCAAACATCGCTCTTGCACGGTTATCAATTATGAATATACCAAAAAGGTTTACAATTTGATCAAAGAAACTTCCGCTTTCCACCCTATGCATAATTCCAGGATCTGCAGCATACAAGTAAAGCGGTGCATGGGCAAGTACGATTAATAGTAACATAGTACCTCTTGCTAAATCTAATGAGACTGCACGCTTCTTCTCAATTGTTACATTATTTATTGATTTACTCATATTTTACTTCCTTCCTTAGCATCAACTAACCATTCCGACCTTTCTTACATTTTTGTCAAAAACTAATAACTAGTTGCTATTAAAATTAAAACAAATAAAGTGAAACTTTAAGCAGTGGCGGTTTCGTTCATCACCCACTAATTATTATTCCGTACCAATCGGGCTTTTACGAGCTTCAGGGCTTCCACCTAGCTTCCTTACTCCAGCCAAATTTTGAGGTGGGAGTTTTACTGTCCACAAATAGCAGGATACATATAAAACGAACTATTTCTTCAAATCCTATTCCGGATATTATATTCTAAGATGATTTTAATATGTTTTATTTTTAAAATACACATGAAATCTTTCAATCCCCGGATATCTTTCTCCTAAACTTTTAACCTGAAAACCAATTTTTTCATAAAATTCTACTGCCTCATTGTCTGTCTCTGCTTCTATATAAGTTAATTGAAGCATTTTTACTACTTCTTTTATCATTTGCAACGCAATTCCTTTATTACGATATTGTGGAGCGACTGCTATGTGACATATTCTCGCTTTATTTGCTCCGATTATTTCAATACCTATACAAGCCTCTTCTTCATATCTGTACAAAGTCCCTTTATTACTCTCATAATATAAAACTGCTTTCTTTAAGCTAGTTTCACTTGGCCCGACTGCATACCGTAACACATTTAAAATTGGATCTTTCACAATTTGTTCCACGCGTTGCAAATTCATTTCTACATTCCTTTCCATGAAAAAAGATTAGCTCTTTCTATAAAGAGCTAATCTCATTACGCTGTTATTTTTTCTTCTTTTTTCACAACGACCGCTACATAACTATGTAGTATCATTCCGACAATAACAAGACTCATTCCGATCCAAGATAAAGATGACGGAATTGGCGCAGATAGTAAGATAAGCTCTCCTACTAGCGCAAATAAAACTTCACCGGACTGTGTTGCTTCTACTGTTGCTAGTTTTTGTGGATCATCTTTTACAAGATCTGTCGCAAAGAAGAATAGTACTGTCGCGATTAAACCAGAACTAACTGCTACAATAAAACATTGGAAAACTTGGCTACTTGACGGTAATCCGCCTGTTGATACTTCATAACCAGATAGTAAAAACCAAAATGGTAAACTTGCTAATGTCATACCGAGAACTCGCTGGAATACATCTAATTCGCCTTTACAAACTTGCATCATTTTTCGATTTCCAAGAGGATACGCAAACGCTGCAATAAGTACAGGAACTACACATAAAACGGTTTCTCGAATTCCTAATGAAGAAGCATGTTCTACTTGCATGAGTACAACACCGCATAAAATAACCCCAGACATAACTAATTCCTTTATTGGAAGTTTTTTATGTAATGGATCTACTGCAAAAAATGGTGTTAACAAAATTCCTGCGACAATCGTAATTTGCCAAGTTGATGCAACAAGCCAACCAGGTCCAAAAGCTCCGGCAAAACTAAGTGGTGCATAGAAGAGACCAAATCCAACGATACTCCACACTAACCATTCTTTCGGATTATTTTTCATATATTGAAAGAGTTGCTTTAAGTTCCCTCTATACATGACAATAAGTAAAAGCATTGGAACCATAAAGTAGTACCGTAATGAAGCACTCCAAATCCAGCTTCCACCTTCTAAGTCCATCGCCCGGTTTAAAACAAAGGTAAAGGCAAAGAAAAATGATGCCAATATCCCTACTGCAATAGCTTTCATTATAAAACCCCTTGTTTAGTTTCTTCTTATACTATACAACAAATTAAATATAATTAAAATTCGAAATCTTTATCTCGCATCTATTCTAGCTCTATATAGTTTTCTTAACTGACTAATATGAGCTTGATGGTACCGATTATGATCGGCTATATGCCATATTCCCCACCTTATAGTCGCAGTTTCTCCCTTCTCATAAAAAACTTCCCTTGTTAAATCATTTTCTGTTAGTTTCATACACTCCTCATAAAACATATGTTGCACCGCTTCATAATCTTGCATTAATTCTTGTAATTTATACTTTCTTAAACTAGGCAATCCTCCCATTTCATTCAACATTGGTCCATATTTATTTTCAAGTGTCGGTGGAACTTCCTCTCCTTTTAAACGGTACACCCAGTGTAAATCGACTATTGCTAAATGCTGAAGTAGTTGCCTAATACTATTTTCATTATTTTCTGACCTTTTGAAGGACAGTTCTTTCACATCAGTACCTTCTACTAACTTTTGCAATCGTTTAAATGTATCAGTAACCGTCGCATACAAAATCGCTACTTGCGGGTTCATATTTTTTTCTAAATGGAGATCTTTCATACTAAACTCCCTCTATTAAAAGAACAAGACCATATGTTCATCATCACTATACACACCATTCATCTTTATAGCTCTCTTTTCAATCCCATACGTTTTAAAGCCCATTGATTCATACAATTTTTTTGCTGGTTCGTTTGTAGATACAACACCTAAGTTCAATTGTTCTAAGCTCATTTCTCTTGCTCTTTCAATTCCCTTTCGTATTAACTCACGTGCAAGACCACTTCTTCGATTGCTTGCATCTACATACATCGCAACGATATGACCTTTATGTTTATACGCCTCTTTCTCTTCTGTTAGTAAAGTAACCACTCCAACTAATTGATTCTTTTCATTAAAAGCACCGAATGTACAGCTAGTAGTAGCTGTTAAATTATTTTCCACTCGCTTAATTGGATTTTCTTGACGAATCGCCTCTTCATAAGTTGTTACAAATGCCTCTGGATTTACTTGTAATGCCTGTAAACGTAACTCCCAATATTGTTTTGCATCTTCTTTCGTAAGTAATCGAATCATATTTCTCCAGCCCCTTTAAGTTAACATAATATTTTTATAAACTACTATCTATAGATTCGTATTCTTCTCTTAACATACTATAACGATAACGATGAATGAACTTTCCTTGACGTAATCGATCATTTCTCATTAATCCTTCACAAACAAAACCAGCCTTTTCATAACTCTTTCTAGCTTGAAAATTATCTTCATCTACACGTAGCCAAACTTTTTCTAATTCAAATTCAATGAATGCCAGATGTAACATACTATATAAACCTGCTAATCCATATCCTTTACCCCAATACTCTTTATTACCAATTGCGATTCCCAGTTCTGCATTTTTATTTGTTTTATCAAAGTTTTTAAGATCTACCCATCCAATATGTATGCCGTTTTCTGTAGTGATAGCTCTTTGTTCATAACCATTTTTTCGATTTATACATGCTTCAATCCACTTTTTCGTATCTTCACGAGTGAACGGTGGATATTGATCCGGTACAACTAAATGATTTGTCACTTCTTTATCTAATGACCATTGATATCGCTCTTCTACATCATCTAGTGTCAGTTCTCTTAATTGAACGATTGGTACATTCATTATGCTATCCCCTTTTTATTTTCCTATAGAAAACCCTTCGAACATTCTTCCTCCATACTGTTCTAGCGTTTTTTCTACAAAAGTAATTAAGTTTCTTTTCTCACCCGTTGTATAAAAATGATCGAACGCCTCTACAAATTGATCTGCGTAATGTTCATCATATTTTCTAAGTACCCTTATAAACCATTTTGAACTTCCAAGCCATTTCCCATTTACTCTTAATATATATTCATGTAATAAATCAGCTAATAAATTCGCGATAAACAATTCTTCTTCTCTTTTTGATGCACCAATAAAATCGTCCAAAGTATCCGTAATAAAATACCGTTTTTGCTTCATCATTTCTTCAGTCCATTTAGCTGGCCCTTTATTTAGTAAATCATTTGCTTCTCTTTTTAATTTCTCAACAATTTCATTTTCTCCTTTTAATACAATACCCTCTGAAACTAATTGTGGTAACGAAGGTCTCCCTCGGTCACAATCCATTTTAAAAAAGGTTTTACACGTTTCAAAATTATGTACAAACACTTCAACAGGCCATCCATTACTATAGAAAGATTCTCTAAAACAAGACGGTAAATTTTGATCAACTATAACAATGTCAAGATCAGATGTTTTTGTCGCTTCTCCTCTTACAACGCTTCCTCCCAGTAAAGCTACATCACAATTCGGAAATTGTGATGTAATTATGCTTTGTGCTGCTTCCATTGGTTTCATAACCGTTCCCCTTTTCTTATTTCACTTTCTTTTTTTCAGCTCTTTCTCTCGCCTTTTGTATATACGGTTCTGCGTCTGGTGTTTTGCATGACGTTGCCCCGTAATCAACTTGTACTTTCCCAATTTCACGTGCAATTTCAATCGCTTTTCTCTCAAAGTCTTCATTACGAATTCCTATCGCGATTAAAGCACTATTCATCGCTTCTTTTTTTCTATTTTTTTCATTATGTATATTTGCTTTAATCTCTTCTAGATACGGAGTGAAGAATTCATCATGTAACGTTTTATTTTTAATCGCTATATTTGCTAATAGAGACCATCCTGCTCTTCCAATCCATTCATCATCAGACTTTGTCCATTCTTCCATTCTTTCTATCGCGATTGGCGACGTACAAATAGCCGTCATCAAAACGTCCATTAAACAATAATAATCAACTTCCTGTACCCATTTGTTTAGCTGTTCTGTCGTAACTTGCTTTGGTTCTAAAATCATTGTTGCTAAAGTCATTGCATCCATATTTTTTGTTTTCCATAATGAAATTGCTAAATCATGATCTTTTTTTATCTTCTTTTTTAACAATTTTAAATTGGCAAAACTAACTCCGAATAGTGGCTCTTTCGCTCCGTGGTTTTTATACGTTTTACGATTTTGTTCTGTTCCATATTTCTCTAGTTGCTGCATTACTTCTTCAAGTAACATATGCCCACCTCTTTATCTTTTATGTTGACTTCATATATGTATGTACGATATATTCTACATTACTTTTTGGTTTTCCTATATTTATTTCTTTAAATACGATATGTGAAATTTTAAAGTTTCTACAGATAACTAACACAACCACGAAAAACCTGTACATTTTACATATACAGGTTTTCATTTCATCAATTTTCCAAAGTATAAGAAATAGAATATGAAAGAACTTTTATTTATTCGATTTTCTCTATATTTGTTGTAAGCTCTTTACATCTGACCACTCTTCTATAGACACTGCGTCCGGAAAAACTGTAACTACATTAAAATTCGCACCTTTTTCTTTTCCAATTTGTTTAGCAGCTAATAAATTCGCTGCCGCAGACGTCCCTATTTTCATACCAGTTTCATTATAAAAACGTGCTATTTCATACAAAAAGAGCTTCTTTATTCAAATGCGTTCATAAGTACAATTCTCCAACCATCTGGATCCTCTATTGTGGTCCCTTTCTCTATCCAATACGGATTTTCTGGTTCTACCTCATGATAGCCCATATTACTTAATCGATTCACTATTTTTTCAATTTCATTTTTATTAGGCATATAAAAAACTAGTAAATTATCTTTTGTCGGTGCCGGACATGGACTTCCATTAACATGCGTTGTAAACTCCAAATGATACTCGGCATCCGGTAATCCAAACATAACTCCATCATATCCTTCATGATTGTGAAATTCTCCTATACGCTTTAATCCTAACCCCGTCTCATAAAAACTTATAACTTCTTCAAATTTATCTGTTGGTCTTGCCATTCTAAATTGAACCCAATTTTTCATGCAAATCTCCTCCTTTTCATTTTCCAAAGCTTTATAGTAATTATTATAAGTTACATATATTTCCTTTCATATCCCTCATTAGTGTGAGAACTACCTAAGTTGAAAGACCTATTAGTTTATAAATAGTAGGACTTTAGTATTAAATTCATATAAAAGTAGTTATGTAAATATTGAGATGAAATAAATAGTTCTTCCGATAATATCAAATGTTCCCCAGACTAAAATTTAATTTTTTCTATACCAATATTTTAATAGAAAACAAAAATATTCGAATCAATAATTGGAATGAAAATGAAATGCTACGAAAGTATGATTAGTCCCCTTTCATTTTGATATCGATTCCCCTAAAAACCACCTACATCATTATTAGAAGAACCAAATTTGATTCTTGAAAATTTTCATAATAAACATTAAAATCACCCTGTTTTTTCAAGACTGCAATTGATACAAAATCTTGCATATTTTTGAACAAACTTTTTTGCATTTGTAAAAAAGTTTTTTTGCAATTACCTCCCTATAATTGCTAATATAGTAGAGTAGAACTTTTATAGAGAGAAGGAAAATTATGCACAATGGAATTCGAATGACAACTTTAGTAAAAAGGGCTATGTTGATTTGCGCGGGGGTATTATTTACATACGAAGCAGCTTTAGGATCAGCACATATTGCTCTAGCAAGTACAGAGGATGAAGCAAAATCTGTTCAACTTGTAAGTGAAATTCAATCATCTCTTGCACCGAAAGAAGCTCCAAAACAATATAATGGGCAAGTTAGAAAAGTAGCTTATTTAACATTTGATGATGGTCCTGGAAAATTCACAGCTGAGCTTTTAGATATGTTAAAGAGAGAAAATGCAAAAGCAACATTTTTCCTAATTGGTTCAAACGTAAAAGCATTCCCTGATCTTGTAAAACGTGAAGATGCTGAAGGCCACTACGTTGGGATGCACAGTATGACTCATAACTACAAGAAACTTTACACAGAAGGTCATTACGTAGATGAAATGAAGGAAGACCAAGGCTTAATCGCTGGCGTTCTAGGTAAATCACCAGTATTAACTCGTCCATCTTACGGTTCAATGCCAGGATTAAACGAAGCTCTTCGTAACAAAGTTGTAGAAAATGGCTTGAAAGTTTGGGATTGGACAATTGATTCTTTAGACTGGAAATATAACAAAATGCCTGTTGACGCTGCATCAGCTAAAATTGTCGAAAACGTTCTAAATGGTGCTAACAAACCGACAGAAGTTATTCTTATGCACGACATTCATCCACAATCCGTTAAAGCAGTACCTGGAATTATTAAGGGGCTGAAAGAAAAAGGATATGAATTAGAAAGTTATAGTGAGAACGAACACTTCCCATTAAACTTCTGGCACGATAATCGTATGTAATGAAAAAGACTTGATTTCCTCTAGTAGGTTATTGAGTCTTTTTTTATCGCATTGGGTATTACTTCTCGTATATTCAATTCAACTCCCTCCTTCCCTTATATGAATAGAAATTAAGAATCACATTAATTTAACTTAAAAACATGTCATGTTATACTATAGGCTAGTTTAAATGAGTAGGTGTCACATGATAGTATATACAGTTCAAACTGAAGCAGCATGGAAACAATTTAAAAAACTTGGTTATTTAGAAGGAAGTAAAGAAAACATCGATCCCGATTTTATATACTCATACGATTGGATGGTACGTGTAGCTAAAAAAAGATCACCCCACTACGAAGGTAACTATCCTATTTGGGTCTGGGAAGCAAATAATTATCCAGATCGAAATACTAAAGCCTGGGGTAGAGAAAATTCAAAAATGGTAATTTTAACACTTGATGTGCCGAATGAATGGGTACTATGGAGTGATATTAGTTACTGGTGTTGTGCCATGACTGCTAGCTCTATGTATTTTCATCAAACAAATAAACGAACATTAAAAGACTGGTTTACTTTTATGGATGAAGAGTACAGATTAATATTCGACTTCGACTATTTATTATCTCATCCTGATTGGTATAAAGGTAAAGAGGCCTCATTAGAAAAACAAGGTGTTATCGGCAAAATCCCCCTTTCCTTTGTAAAAAAAGTCAGACGTTTTCGTGCTAAGGAAGATAAATCTATTAATGAAATCAGAAGTGATAACTGGGATAATAGAAAAGAAAATCGTATCAAAAAGATGAATCGAAAATTAAGAAAAAGAAACGACAAGCAAAAAAAATTGCAAAAGCGACTTATACGGAATTAAAACATATATATCAAAATACAGTAAGAAATTATGGATTGAGTATACAAATTCAATCCTATTTTTTATATTATCAACACTTTAGCACATATTACTCTTAAGGAGTGATGTGTATATGGATTTTCTTTCAACCGAATATTTGTCTGCCTTACTTGCCATCATTGTAATTGATTTAGTGTTAGCCGGTGATAATGCCATTGTAATTGGGTTAGCAGCAAGGCGATTACCGAAAGATCAGCAAAAGAAAGTTATTATTTGGGGAACTATCGGGGCAATCGCGATTAGAGCCCTCGCTACTTTAGTTGTCGTTTGGTTATTAAAAATACCAGGGCTACTTCTAATTGGTGGTGTACTCCTTATATGGATCGCTTACAAATTAATTGCTGAAGGTAAAGATCATGATATTAAGGCAGAAGAAGGATTTTGGTCTGCTATTAAAACCATTATTATAGCTGATGCATTAATGGGAATTGATAATGTTCTCGCTGTTGCAGGAGCTGCGCATGGTAATTTTTCTTTAGTAATCATTGGACTATTAGTATCTATTCCAGTAGTAGTATGGGGCAGTACCTTAATTTTAAAATGGGTCGATAGATTCCCTGTCATCATTACGATTGGAGCAGCTGTTTTAGCTTATACTGCTGCGAAAATGATTGTAGATGAGAAATGGTTCGCTGGATTTTTCGAAAGTAATCCTTTCATAAAATGGGCATTTATCATTATTATCATTGCCGGTGTAGTATTCTTTGGAAAGATGAAACAAAAAACGAAAGATAATTCTATATAATGACAACGTTATATGTACAAACAAAAGCGCTACTCAAATGAGTAGCGCTCTTTAATATTTATTTCGTTTCCCCGTCTTCAGTCGTCTTTACCTTCGTTTTATTTTTATCACGATGGTTATAGTTGTACTTCGAACGATCTACTGGTGTAAAACCTTCCGGTGTGTAGAATCGTAATAAGTCTCCGTTTACGACTTGGTCAGAGTATTTTAGTGATTTTTGAACCATTTGTTCATTTTGTTTTATTTCGTCTGTTAATTCAACAGCGTTACCAGTCGCTGTATCATAGTATTTGCCGTTTAGTGCAGTCACTGTTGGACTTACGTAGTTACCGTTACGGAATGGAACGACTTGTTTATGCTCTGGTGATAATAAATCTGATCCGAACTGGACATAATTTTTCGTATCTGTACCTAGTAAGTGTAATAGTGTCGGCAGAACATCAATTTCTCCGCCGTATTGATGTTGTACGCCGCCCTTCATTCCTGGAACACGAATGATTAATGGCACACGTTGCAGTTGTGCATTTTCAAATGAGTTCATTTCTTTACCCATTACTTGAGACATTGCTGCGCCATGGTTATCTGAAATACCGTAATGATCACCGTACATAACGATAATTGAGTTATCGTATAAACCAGATTGTTTCAAGTAATCCAAAAATCCTTTTACAGACTCATCTAAATAACGTGCTGTTTGGAAGTACGTATCTACTGATGAATCACCTGTAGTCGCTGGTTCAATTGTTGCTTCCGCTTTATCAATTGGATAAGGGAAATGGTTCGATAACGTAATGAACTTCGTATAGAACGGTTGTTTCAATGTTTGTAATAACGGAATTGATTCGTTAAAGAACGGTTTATCTTTTAATCCATAGTTTACTACATCTTTTTCATTCATATCATAGTATGACGCATCAAAAAATTTATTGAAACCAAATGATTTATAAATATCATCACGGTTCCAGAACGTTTTGTAATTACCATGGAATACAGCTGATGTGTATCCTTGTTGACCTAAAATAGCTGGTGCTGATTGATACGTGTTATGAGCTTTATTTGTAAAAACAGATCCTTGTGGTAACCCATACATTGAGTTTTCTAGCATGAACTCAGCATCAGATGTTTTACCTTGTCCTGTTTGATGGAAGAAGTTATCAAAGTATAGCGTATTCGCATCTTTTGTAAATGAATTTAAGAACGGTGTAACTTCTTGCCCGTTTAATTTATAATCAATTAAAAAGTTTTGGAATGACTCTAAATGAATATAAATTACGTTCATTCCTTTTCCTTTACCGAAGTACTCAGGATTAGGACTTGCATATGTTGATGCAAGATAATTTCTAACCTCTGTCATATTATCTCCATCAGCTAACGCTCGTTCTGTTGATGCTTTCGCACTTTGAATGCCATCATAAATCGTATAGTTGTATGCCCCTAAATATTTCACAATGTAATTGCGGTCAAATGTTCTTGTTAATAATTCAGGACGATCGGATTCTGCAAGACCTAAATTAATGCTGAATAATAAAATACCTGCTACAAATACTAGTGATACTTTATGTTTCGCAACACGAATTGGTTTTGGATTTGCAAATTTTGTTGCAACTAAAACGATTAAAATGATTGTATCTAAGAAATATAGTGGATCATATGCGTGTAGCAATGCAAAAATACTACCACCTAAATCTCCAAAGTTATTCGTTTGTGTTAATGTCGGGAACGTAATAAAGTCACTGAAAAAGCGATAATATACTACGTTTGCGTATAACAGTATAGACATTAACAAATTAATAACAATTAACCAAATGTAAGCACGTTTCCCCTTTGCGAATAATGCGAGCCCTAAAAATAAAACCGCTGAGCTTAACGGGTTGAAAAACAGTAAAAACTTTTGGATTGTGTTGGATATCCCTAAATTAAATTCTGTCACATATGCTGCGTATGTTTTTAACCAGAATAAAATAATGGCAAACACGAAAAATCCAAAGTGATTGCTTAACACTCGCTTACTCTTTAATAGTAATTGTTTCATCTCTCCACCTCTTTTGATCATCCAAGGCTTATTTTTTTATAAGTCTGTCTCTATTCAATTTTTTATCTTCAAATAGATTTTGTTTGTTTAACTAATTGAAGAATATTAGTAATTATAATTTGAAGCTAGTATTTATTCAACTATTTCTTTCTAGACATTTTGACCTTGGTTTCTATTTAATAAAATAAATTTGTAACATTTTCTGTTTTCTCCCAAGTCTCATCCACTAATTATGACTCCACATACTATAAACCTTTCTTTACTGCTTCGCAAATAAATATGTCTCCAGTTCTGGAACATTAATGTAATATAATGAAATTCACAATAGATAGTATTTGTTTTTTCGGTGTATATTAAATTCCTTCATATATTTCAAGTTTATTCTTGATACAGACCTTTCTATATATAACATCAAAAGGTCTTTTCTTCTCTAAAGTTATTTCTGTATAATTATTCACAATTCATAAAATAAAAGATTATAAAAAAACCTCGCTCTCATAAAGAGAGCGAAGTTTTTCATCATTTATTATTGACCTTTGTACATTGCTTCTACTTGTTTTTGAAGTTCTTCATTTTCTAAGAACTCATCGTAAGTAGCCTCTTTATCGATTACACCGTTTGGCGTTACTTCGATAATGCGGTTTGCAATTGTTTGTACGAACTGATGGTCATGAGATGTGAATAACATTGTACCTTTAAATGCGATTAAACCGTTGTTTAATGCAGTGATAGACTCAAGGTCTAAGTGGTTCGTTGGATCGTCAAGTGTGATTACGTTCGCACCACTTAACATCATTTTAGATAGCATACAACGAACTTTTTCGCCTCCAGATAATACAGAAACTTTCTTCTTAACTTCTTCACCTGAGAATAACATACGGCCTAAGAAACCACGTAAGAAGCTTTCTGACTCATCTTGTGGAGAGAATTGGCGTAACCAATCAACTAAGTTGGAGTCACTGTTCTCAAAGTATTTAGAGTTATCTCTTGGGAAGTAAGATTGAGATGTTGTAACGCCCCATTTGAATGAACCGCTATCTGGCTCCATTTCACCCATAAGGATTTTAAATAATGTTGTCATCGCAATATCGTTACGACCGATAAATGCAACTTTATCACCTTTATTTAAAGTGAAGTACACATTATCTAACACTTTTTCACCATCAATTGTTTTAGAAAGACCTTCAACAGTTAATAAGTCATTTCCTATTTCACGCTCAGGTGTAAAGCCAACAAATGGGTAACGACGTGATGATGGTCTAATATCATCTAATGTAATTTTATCTAATAATTTTTTACGAGAAGTTGCTTGTTTCGCTTTAGATGCGTTTGAGCTAAAGCGTGCAATGAAGTTTTGTAACTCTTTTACTTTCTCTTCTTTTTTCTTATTAGCATCTTGTGTTAATTTTAAAGCTAATTGGCTTGACTCATACCAGAAGTCATAGTTACCAACATAAAGTTGAATTTTACCGAAATCAAGATCAGCCATGTGCGTACAAACTTTATTTAAGAAGTGACGGTCATGGGATACAACGATTACTGTATTTTCAAAGTTCATTAAGAAGTTTTCTAACCATTGAATCGCTTTTAAGTCCAAGTGGTTGGTAGGCTCATCTAGTAATAGAATGTCAGGTTTACCGAATAATGCTTGAGCAAGTAATACTTTTACTTTCTCTGCCCCAGTTAATTCTGACAATTTCTTATCATGAACATCTTCACCAATACCTAAACCTTTAAGAAGGATTGCAGCTTCTGATTCTGCTTCCCAACCGTTAAGCTCAGCGAACTCACCTTCAAGTTCAGCAGCACGCATACCATCTTCATCACTAAAGTCTTCTTTCATGTAAATGGCATTTTTCTCTTGCATTACTTTATAAAGTTGCGTGTGACCCATAATTACTGTTTCTAATACTGGGAACTCTTCATATTCGAAGTGGTTCTGTTTTAATACTGCTAGACGCTCACCTGGCGTAATATGTATATCACCTGTTGATTGTTCGATTTCTCCAGATAAAATCTTTAGAAATGTTGATTTACCCGCACCGTTTGCTCCGATTAAACCGTAGCAGTTACCTGGCGTGAATTTTATGTTAACATCTTCAAATAATTTGCGATCCGCGAAACGCAAACTAACGTTACTTACTGTAATCATTTGTGTCCTCCTACTAATACCGCTTATTTCAGCGTTTTCTCACCGATTGTCTTAAAAAATCGCATATTACGACTCAATTATTGTAGACTATAGCTATTATATAGTAGAAGATGGATGAATAGCAACGGTTGATTGCTATTCATCCCTTTTCTACCTTGAATAAAATGTTTGTTTTTTAACGAAACAATATTATATAGAAGCAAATTTCACAATTTAAAGAGGAGTTATTTTGAACAAAATATTTATAATTGGAGCATAATGTTTATCGCTCACTTCCTATACAAATAAATGGCGAAATGAAAGATGAAAAGTTTGCAAAATATAAAGACGTGATGGAAAAGTTTATTAAATAAGAAGAATCCCCTTTTAAAAGGGGATTCTTCTTATTTTCTTTTACTTAATTTCTTCGTATAATTCTTCATTTTACTCGTTAATCCTATTAAAGCAGGTAGTAATATTGGCATCACAATGATAGCTAGTAGTAACAGTGCAACACCAACAACAGATGCTACTTGTATAAGCGTCAATACACCTGAAGGGATTAATGCAGCAAATGTTCCGCCTAAAATAAGTGCCGCTGATAATACAACTCCTCCTATGTGACGAGATGCATTTACAATTTTCGTTGCGGGATCCCCTTCTAACTCATTGTATCGCATCATTACAAAAATACTATAATCCACACCTAAAGCGACAATCATAATAAAACTAAAGAATGGCACATTCCAGCTTAATGACTCTACGTTTAATACGTGTGTACTAATTTGTTCACTTATGCCAAGTGATGCAAAATAAGCTAATATTAAAGATCCAATAATAAAGATTGTATTTAAAAATGACCGTGTAATAACGATTAATACAATCGCAATTCCAATTAACATAATTGTAGCTGTACGTATGAAATCTTGGCCTGTTACTTCTTTTAAATCAACGTTTCTAGCTGTTGTGCCGCCGATTGCTTTTTTCACCGATTTTAATTCTGTACCATTTAACGTACCGTCTATCGTTTTATTAATTTCTTCAATGATTGGCATCGCTTCTTTTGAATACGGATTTACGTCTAAAATGATTGTCATTTTAGCAGTCTTTCTATCATGTGGCATGTACGTATTCAATGCTTTTTGGAAATCTTCTCCCTCTAAAATTTCTTTTGGGATATAAAATTTCTCAGAGCTTTTTGATTCATTTAGTTCTCCTAAATATTTTTGAGCATCTCCTAGGCCGTTACTTACCTTTTCAAGCCCTTCTGTACTTTTAGATAATCCTGATTGTAATTGCCCCATCTGTTCTTGCAAGTCTTTCAGCCCGGTTAATAGCTGACCTTGCCCGTCGTTTATTTTTGTTAATCCGGTTTGTAACTCAGATGACTTGTTCGCAATTTGTTTTGAACCTGTAGCACCTTCATTTAATCCATTTTTAAGATCAGCTGCTCCTTTTTGTAACTTAGTAACTCCATCGCTCATGCCTTTTAAGCCGTTATCCACTTTCGATAACGCTTGATTCGCTTCTTTAAATGAACCCATGGCCGCTTTATGTTGCGTTGCTAATTTATTTAATTCATTTGAAAGCTCACCTAATTGCTTTTGAGCCTCTTTAGCGACCCCTATCGTTTTCAGTATGTTCGGATCATTTGCTAATTCTGGTTTCGTTTGAATGAAATTCGTCATTAACATTTCAATTTGTTCATAGCCTTTTTTCGCACCATCAATCGCTTGAGAAATACTTCCGAAGTATTGATCGTAGGAACTTAAACCTTTTTCTAACTGCGAATAACCAGCATGAAGTTGTGAAGTTGCATTAGATAATACACTAATATTTTCATTTACTGAAGTTAACCCACTCTCAATTTGCTGCGCACCTTGTGCTCCGTCATTTATGCCATTTGAAAGTTGATCTAAAGCTGTTCCTAATGCTGTTACACCATTTTTCGCTTCCGTTGTTCCATCAATTAATTTTTGAACGTTTGCAAGACTATTTGAATCTTTACTACCCATTTTATCTTTCGCAGTAGTTAATCCATCATTAATTTCCTTTATACCACCATTGGCATCTCCTAATCCTGTATTTAGTTCTCCCGCTTGTTTATTTATATATAGTTCTTTTATCCTTTCACCGGTTGGACGCGTCGGTGAATATACTTCTGAAACACCTTTCACTTTCAAAATCTTATCAGTTAGTTCGTCTAAAGTTTGAAGCGAACTCGCCTCATCTAACTTGTTATCTGATTGAATGACTAACGTACTTGGTGAAGAAAAACCTGGTGGAAAATGCTCTTCTATTACGTTAATCCCCATTTTCGATTCATATTTATTATCTACTTCAAATAAATCATTGTAATTTAGTGTGTTAGAGTATTTCATTACGAAAGGAATCGATATCACAAATACAATGATTAAAGCGACAAATGGTCTTGCTACTGAGTTTTTCGCAAGAAATCCCCATAATCGACTATCCTCATGACCTTTAAATGTTTTAACTGGATAAAACATTCCTTTTCCTAAAAGCACCATGAAAAATGGATTTAACGTAGTTAATACGAGTAATAATACTGCGACACCAATTGCTACTGCTGAAGTAGATTGATATAATTTAAAACTTGCTAAAGCAAGAGATGCAAAACCGATTAGTACTGCTATCCCGCTATATAAAACGGTTTTCCCTGCTGATTTAAACGTTTCTTTCGTAGCCAAAAATGCATTTTCTTGTTTACTTAATTCTTCTTTAAATCTTGTATATAATAAAATGTTATAGTCTGTTCCAACTCCAAACAGGACAACAACTACAAACACTTGTGTAAAGTTAGAAAACGGAAAATTAAATTGATCTACTAGATGTGCAATAATCCCCATTGAAACTAAATATGATACACCCACTGTAAGAAGAGATACAATTGGAACAATTGGTGAACGAAATACAATGATTAATACAACTAGAATGAAAATGATAGAAATAACTTCTGTCTTCTTCACTCCCTCTTGAGAGGAAGTAAGAAAATCACCCGCTATTAAATCACTTCCTGTTAAGTACGTTTTTACCCCTTTCGTTTGCACTTTTTTATGAAGCCCATTTGCAACTTTTGATATTTCACCATTTTTTTTATCTACAGAGATTTGCGTTAAAATGGTCGTATTGTCTTTAGATATCAATTGTTTTTCCAAATCTTTATTATCTAAATGTGAAACAACTTCCTTAATTCCTAATTTCACTTTTTCATTTTGTAAAGCATTGATTGTTTTTATTATCTCCTCTTTTTGCTCAGTTGTTAAAGCTGTTTTACTTCCACTATTAAAAACAGCTATAATTTCATACTTTTCAGTCCCGTCTTTATCCATCTCTTTTATCATCTTGTCAGCAATACTACTTTGTTCTATATTAGGAATCGTAATGTGCCCTTTTTCTTTCACTAATTTATCCATATTAGGCATCGTTACGATCATTGTAATAGTAATAACTATCCATAATAGAAAAGATAAACTTCTCCAATTTTTCAGCTTACTCATTTTAATCATCTCCCGTTTTGAAAATTTAATAGGAATGAATATTCATTCCTATCCTTTTAAATATACTTTTTTCGGAATGAACGTTCATTCCCATCATTCTATTACATTATTTTTTAAATTCTATTAAACTACCTTTTCCGGAATGAATGTTCATTCCTATACTTATAAGCTATAGAATCAAATGATTCTAATAGCGTTCCAAGAACTTTCTTCCAATTCTTTTACTAATTCTTTTGAGTATTCTAATTGCCCCGTTGCAATTACCTTCGTTAGTTTTTCTAGCGGTTGATATACAATAATAATTAAAGCAACTGGAGGCAACGGACGAAGAAAACCTTTTGCGATTCCATCTTCAATAATCTTCATAAAGAAGCCTATAAAATCATCAAATATTTTCTTACTCTGTTCATCAAGAAAATAACTATCACAGTGAGAATTTGTAAATAAAAAAGCATCCACATTGTTTCTCGCAAATTCAAATAAACGGTTGTACGTATGACTAAACTGTTCACGAATATTTGCTTCAACAGGAAAATCCGTTTTTATCATTTCAGAAAGCTCTAACATACTTTTTGAAAATAATGAGTTAACAAGTGCCTCTTTATTTTCAAAATAGCGATAAATAGTACCCGCACCGACTTTTGCCTTTTCAGCGATCATTGGAATTGTCGTACCATCGTAACCACGCTCTGCGAAAAGTTGCATCGCAGCATCAAAAATATCCTCTTGTTTGTTTTTAGCCATTTTTTCCACCTCTATTTCCAGGAATGAAAATTCATTCCGTTTTTAATTATAAATTACAGGGAATAAAAGTCAAGTGCGTGACAAAGTATGGTTGCGTTTTAGTGAAAAAATTATATCAACGATTATTAGAATATATCAGCGCAAATCTAATTATATCAGCGATTCTCAGGATATATCGGCGCATCTCCAATTATATCAGCGTTTTTCAAAATATATCGACTTACCGACAAAAACCGACAACCAAAGAGAAAGCTGTCCCAAAATTTGATTTTGGACAGCCCTATTTTTTAAAAGAAATCATAAATAAATGCTTTACGTACCGGAACTATATTCTCAAACGCTCGTATTTCCTCTTCACTTCCTCTAATTAATTCTAGTTCATTAAGTTCTAACGGACGTTTGTATCCAAACATTATAGTAGATAATGCATTTATATCTAGCCTAATCCCTTTATCCTTTATTTCTTCTTCTATAATTGTTATTTCATGATTTGCAAGCCTCACTGTAACGTTATTCCACGGTGCAAATGAATCTATAATATGTAAAATCACTTCTTGCTGTGCATTGTTCCAATTTAACTCATATTGTTTTAAGAACTGCTCCACATCTACAATTCTGCCCATAAAATATGGCTTTATTTCTGCTTTCACGCGTGGCTCTTTTAGTGTATATAATAACGGTTCATTTTCACTTACTGTCATTTCAAATTCTTTAATCATAGAATCATGCTGACAAATAAAGTTCCACAGACCATTTCGCGCTTCATTATGCAGTGGAACAAATTCTTCTACTGTCATTTTATAGTTTTCTATTTTATATAGCATGTAGCCAGCTGCCGTTTTATTTTTATCGTAATAAATCGCTAATGTTAAATCATCATAAACAGCTTGTAACCACCATTTTTCATCGCGAACTAGCATACCGGAAAAACGTTCTGCAAATGTTTCATAAATCTTTTCGACCTCTTCTGGGTGATTTTCTTTATTGAAACGTTTTACAGTACCATTTACTTGTTTTTTCATAACTAAATCACTCTTTGTCATATGACATACAAAGAGATTCGCACAAAGTTCCCAGCCGTATTTACGGTAAAATGAAACAGCAAATGGATGTAGCATTGATACTGTATATCCGTCATTTTTCATCGTTTGAAGTGAGTGTTGAAGCAATTCTTTTACAAACCCGCTTCTTCTATACTCTGGATACGTCGCTACCCCTGCAACGCCTCCCATTTTAAATTTTTCTTTGCCTATGTATATATGAAACGGAATAAGATGCAGTTTTGCTGCTACATCTTTCCCTTCCATAATACCGTATATTTCATGACTTTCTTTCATCCTTGTAAGTTGTTGTTGCAATCGTTCCTCATCAACTTTATATTGAAAAGCGTATTCCGATAAGCGTAATGCTTCTCTAAAGCTATCTTCTTTTAATCGTATAACGTTCATATATTTCTCCTCCATTCCTTGTTTGAATTGTACCATAATTCTCAATATTCCAGTGCGGTGAATGAAATTATATGGACTTAACGACACGAATCCAATATAAAAAGCAGATACATCCCGTATCTGCTTTTTATTACTTTATTTGGCTAACTTTTGAAGTTCTTCGAAGAATGTAGGATATGATACGCCTACTGCTTCTGCGTCTTCAATTGTTGTTTTTCCTTCTGCTAGACAGCCGGCAATTGCAAGCATCATTCCGATGCGGTGATCACCGTAACTATTTACTGTATTGCCTTTTAGTGCTGATTTTCCGTAAATAATCATCCCGTCATCAGTTGCTTCTATGCGAGCTCCTAGTTTCGTTAACTCCGCAACAACTGTATCAATACGGTTCGTTTCTTTTACTTTTAATTCGTGTGCGTCTTTAATAACTGTAATTCCTTCTGCTTGCGTTGCCGCTAAGGCGATAACAGGAATTTCATCGATTAATCTTGGGATAATATCTCCGCCAATTTCGATTCCTTTTAATGAAGATGTTTCAATTGTAATATTTGCAGCTGGTTCTGATGCTCCTTCGTTAATTGGCTCTACAGTAAAAGTAGCACCCATTTTCTCTAAAACATCAATAATACCTGTACGAGTTGGGTTCATTCCTACATTTTGTAATACTAGTTTACTATTTGGAATAATTGCACCTGCTACTAAGAAAAATGCTGCTGATGATACGTCACCTGGTACTTGAACGTCTGTCGCTGTTAACTTCTGTCCACCTGCAAGTTTCACTGTTTTTCCCTCGCGAGTTACGTTAACACCAAATGCTTCAAGCATTCTTTCCGTATGATCACGTGAAATATGTGGTTCTGTAACAGCTGTTACACCTTCTGCACGAAGACCTGCAAGTAAAATAGCTGACTTTACTTGCGCACTTGCTACAGGTGAAGTGTATTCAATTGCTTTTAAATCTCCACCACGTATTGTTAACGGTGTAAACGTCCCTTCTTCGCGGCCATCAATGTTTGCACCCATTTGTTTTAATGGATTTGTAACACGTTTCATCGGTCTTTTTGCGATAGATGCATCACCTTGTACGCAAGAGAAAAATGGTGTATTTGCCAAAATTCCTGACATTAAACGTATTGTTGTACCAGAATTACCAACATCTAATACAGCTTTCGGTTCTTGTAAGCCTTCTAATCCTTTACCAACTACAGTGACTTCATCACCATTTTGCACGATTTCTACTCCCATTTCTTTAAAGCAAGAAATTGTACTTAAACAGTCTGCACCGGGCAAGAAACCTTTAATTGTTGTTTTTCCTTCTGCAATCGCGCCGAACATGACAGCGCGGTGTGAAATGGATTTATCTCCTGGAATTGTAATAATACCATTTAATCCGTTATTAACAGGTTCTATTGTTCTTTCCTTCATGTTTTCACCTTCTCATTTAAATTGTTTCATAAGTTTGGTATTTTTCTTCTCTAAGCGCTAGCTTTGCTTTCATACGATCTTCTTCTCTTTGGAAGCTAATACGTAATACCCCAAGCAACCCTTCACGTGCTTCTAATATTTGCAAGTTCGTAATACTAATTTCTTCACGTGCCAAAATACTCGTAATATGAGCCAATGCCCCTACTTTATCTAAAACATCGACGTATAAGTCGTGATAGGCAGGAATTGCCCCTCTCTTTCGTACTGGTAAAGAGTCACGGTATTCTTTCGCGTCTGCAAAATAGTTTTGAATCTCGCCTGCATCTCCGGTAGAAACTGTATCATATAAATCTTCCATTTCAGAGATCCACTCTTTTAATAATACCATTAAATGCTCGCGATTTTGCTTAACAATATCACTCCACATTTTTGGGCTACTAGATGCGATACGTGTAATGTCTTTAAACCCTCCGGCAGCTAATTGATGAATGAGCGGATTATCTCCTGCATGTTTCTCCACTTGCTTTACTAATCCAGCTGCGATAAGATGCGGAAAATGACTAACGATCCCTGTTACATAATCATGTTCCTCCGTATTTAGAACGAGAAAATGAGACCCTGTTCCTTGTAACCAACGCTTTAGTTCTTCCACATGTTCATTTGGCACATGATTCATCGGCGTTAAAATATAAAATGCATTTTCAAATAAATGTGCTTTTGCACTTTCAACTCCCGTTTTATGAGAACCTGCCATCGGATGTCCACCAATAAAAGAAACTTCCTTTGAAAATAAAGCTTCCGCTTCATTCATGATCGTCCCTTTTGTACTACCAACATCTGTTACAATAACATCTTCTCGTAAATGAAATGACGCTAATTTGTGTAATAACTTCTTCGTTTCTTCAACTGGAGAAGCAAACACAATTAAATGCGCCTCTTCACATGCATGCTGTAAATCTACTGCTACTTCATCTACTACATGTAATTCTTTTGCACGCTCTACTTGTTCTTGAAATATATCATAACCTGTTATCGTTACATCGTGCTCTTTCTTAATTGCTAATGCGAGAGAGCCTCCGATTAAACCAGTTCCAATTAAAACTACCTTTTTACGCATTTTCCTCATCTCGAGACTTTCTTTTTTTATTTTCAAAGTGTTGTTTTAACACTGAAATCACTCCTTCATTTTGCTCCCTTGTTCCGACTGTAATACGGACACCATTTGGGAACGGACGAATAATAAATCCTGCGTGTGCACAAGCTTCATAAATCTCCCCAGCATTCTCAACTGGCAAGAAGATGAAATTTGTTTGCGATGGATAAAACGGAATTTCATTTTCCTTACAACAGCTTTCGTATTGTTGTAATCCCTCTATATTCACACGAACTATTTCCTCAATAAACTCGTCATCACCAAAAGCAATCGTCGCTGCTTTTTGCGCTAATGAAGATACGTTAAATGGCAAACGTACGACATTTAATTTCTCGATTAGCTCTTCCTGTCCAATTGCATATCCAACGCGGAAAGAAGCTAATCCGTACGCTTTAGAAAATGTTCTAAGTACAAGAATGTTTTTATGTTTTTCTAAAAGCGGTAATGTCTCTGGGAAATCCTTTGCTGTTACGTATTCATAGTACGCTTCATCAATGACAATTAACGTATTTTCACTAATACCTTCAATAAATTGAGTCAATTTTCGATCATTCACATATGTGCCTGTCGGGTTGTTCGGATTACAAATCCATACGATTTTCGTATTATTATTTATTGCTGACGAAATTTCGTCTAAATCGTATACACCGTTATTTAAAGGGATTTCTTTCACTTCACAACCTTCAATAATTGCATGATGACGGTACTGCGGGAATGTTGCACCAGCCGTTACGATGTTATCTCCTGCTCTAAGTACTGCACGGCTTATTATTTGAATGACTTCATCTAAACCACTACCGCAAAGTATTTGTTCCATTTGAACATGTAACTTATTTGCAATTGTTTGACGAAGCGCTATAGCACCTCCGTCAGGATATAAAGCATGTTCCAACCACGATTTTTGCAAATCATCTAAAACACGTGGTGAGCAGCCGAATGGATTTTCATTTGATGCTAATTTCACAAATGAATGATCTCCGTACACTTCTTTCATTTGTTCAGGTGATTTACCTGGTTTATATGGTTGTAATGATGATAGTTGATCTTTTACTTGCATGTTAAAACCACCTTTTTATTAAAATTCTTTTGCGTATTTATTATGTTGCGTAATGTTTTGCTGAATTAAATCCATACGATCTTTTCCGAATTGTTCGACTAGTGCATGTGCAAGTTCCCATGCTATAACAGATTCAGCTACTACACCTGCTGCTGGTACTGCACAACTATCAGATCTTTCAATACTCGCTTGGAATGCTTCTTTCGTATCAATATCAACGCTTGCTAACGGTTTGTATAATGTAGGTATTGGCTTCATAACACCTCTTACGACAATTGGCATTCCTGTTGTCATACCGCCTTCTAAACCGCCGGCATTATTCGTTTTTCTCGTGTATCCATTTTCTTCATCCCATAATATTTCATCGTGTACTTTACTTCCTGGCTGTCTTGCTGCTTCAAAACCAACGCCAATTTCAGCACCTTTAAATGCATTAATACTCATAATTGCACCAGCAAGTTTTGCATCTAATTTACGATCGTAATGAACGTAACTACCAACACCAATTGGCATACCTTCTGCAATGACTTCAACAATACCGCCGATTGAATCCCCACTACTTTTAGCGTTATCTATCGCATCCATCATCTCTTGTTCTACTTCTTTATCTAAACATCGAACTGGTGAATTTTCAGTAATCGTTTGAATTTCTTCTATTGGTAAGTTTGAAATTCGTTTCGCTTGTACCCCACCAATTTCAAGAACATGCCCTGCAATTTCTACGCCTAATTCTTTCAAAATTTGTTTCGCAACTGCACCCGCAGCTACACGAACTGTCGTTTCTCTTGCAGATGAGCGCTCTAATACGTTTCTTATATCACGATGTCCATATTTAATTGCACCGTTTAAATCTGCATGTCCTGGACGTGGTTTTGTAATTGTACGTTTCATATCTTTACTTTCTTTTTCCGAAATTGGCTCTGCACCCATTACTTTCGTCCAATGTTTGAAATCATCATTTTTAACGATTAACGTTATTGGTGAGCCAAGTGTCATCCCATGACGAACACCACTTACAATTTCAACTGTATCAGTTTCTATTTGCATGCGTCTTCCGCGTCCGTGCCCTTTTTGTCTTCTTAGTAATTCTTTATTAATATGTTCCGATGTTAATGTTAAACCTGCTGGTACACCTTCTAAAATAACTGTTAACTGCGGTCCATGTGATTCTCCAGCTGTAATGTATCTCATTTCTCTTGCCCCTTTACTATTTTTTGTACAAAAAAGTCCCTACTGAGCGCTCAGTAGGGACGATGTTTATCGCGGTACCACCCTAGTTGTAGACAACTATCGTCTACCTCTCTTCTTCTGTAACGATCGTTTGACCGTCTTTCCCTCCAAAAGTTGGCGGAAAAGATGCTCCAAGGCTGTAATTCATGCTTATCTTTGTACTGATTCACACCGACCATCAGCTCTCTTTAACAGTGAGATAAGCACTACTGTTTCCTCTTCAGCGCATATATGATATGGAATTAAGATAATTTATTTTTGAAACCTTTTAACTCATCCATGAATCTATGGAATTCTGGAATATCCATTTGTTGTGCAGAATCTGATAATGCAACCGCTGGGTCTGGGTGTACTTCAGCCATTACTGCATCTGCACCAATTGCAAGTGCTGCTTTCGCTGTTGGTAATAATAAATCTCTGCGTCCAGTTGAATGCGTTACGTCAACGATTACTGGTAAATGTGTTTCTTTCTTTAAAATCGGTACTGCTGAAATGTCTAATGTGTTACGTGTCGCTCTTTCGTATGTGCGGATACCACGCTCACATAGAATAATTTGGTCGTTACCTTGTGCAATGATGTACTCAGCTGCGTTAATGAACTCATCAATTGTTGCTGCTAATCCACGTTTTAATAATACTGGCTTGTTAACTTTACCTACAGCTCGTAATAAATCGAAGTTTTGCATGTTACGTGCACCGACTTGAATTACATCAACGTAGTCTAGCGCCATTTCAACATCGTTCGGATTTAAGATTTCACTAATGATCGCTAAGTCGAACTCATCTGCTACTTGGCGTAAAATTTGTAATCCTTCTACTCCTAAACCTTGGAAATCGTATGGAGATGTTCTTGGTTTGAAAGCACCACCGCGCATTAATTTTAGACCTTGGTCTTTCATCGCTTGCCCTACTTGGCGAACTTGCTCTAAGCTTTCTACCGCACAAGGTCCCATGATGAACGTTTGTGTTCCGTTTCCAATCAATTCACCTTTTACATTAACGATTGTATTTTCTTGTTTCTTTTTACGTGATACTAGTAATGCTTTACGGTTATCATCTTCTTGTAATTCTAAGCTAGCTTTGAAGATTGTTTTGAAAATGTGTTGAACTGTTGACGTTTCGAATGGTCCTTCGTTATGCTCTGCGATCATATCAAGTACTTCACGCTCACGTACTGGATCAAAACGTTTCGTACCTTGTACTTGCTTTTGCTCCCCAATTTTTTGAACGATTTCACCACGTTTGTTTAAAAGGTGTAATAGTTGTAAGTTAATTTCATCTACCTGTTTACGTAATTGATCTAATTCATGATTTGCCATTTGGAAATCCTCCTCTAATGTTTTAAAAGTATAGTAAGAGAATGGAAAATTCTCTATTTTCTGAACTGATAAATTATACAAAATTTAAGTGGAATCGATACCTCTTCTTATTTTAAACGAATACTTACTATAAGGACACTATCAACTCAATCAAAACCCACTTTTTTGTACAAAAAATCCCTACTGATTCAATCAGTAGGGACGATATTTATCGCGGTACCACCCTAGTTGTAGACTTATTTCGTCTACCTCTCTTCATTGTTAACGATCATCTGACCGTCTTTCCCTTCATAAAGACAATACTATCTTTACTACGAAAAAGATGCTCTAGGACTGTAATTCGCTCTTGTTTTTGTACTGGTTCGCACCAACCACCAGCTCTCTGTTACAGGGAAACAACAACTACTGCTTTTCCTTTCAACGCATATATATTTAATTTTCAAGTTAGACCACTAAAATACAAAAAGTCCCTACTGAATAAATCAGTAGGGACGATATTTATCGCGGTACCACCCTAGTTGTAGACTAACTTTCCGTCTACCTCTCTTCACTGTTAACGATCAATTGACCGCTTTTTCTTCATAAAGACAATACTATCTTTACTACGAAAAAGATGCTCCAAGACTGTAATTCATGATTATCCCTGTACTGGTTCACACCAACCACCAGCTCTCTGTTACAGTAAGACTAACCACTACTGTGATCTCTTCATTGCACTTTGTTTATTCAAATGTTTTTGAAATTGAATAAGTATGATTCGTATTATAGAACGCTTTTCAAAACACTGTCAACAACTTTTTATATTTTTTTTAAAATTCCACTTCCGCCCTACATTTCTTCTTGTAAATTCTCCATAACAATTCCGATGCGAATTATCTCATTATCTATTGCATTTAATACATATTTTTCTACTCCATACTGGATTAATATTTCTTTTATTTGAATGATTTCAGTTTCAAGTAAATCGGCTTCTTGAAGCGTTTGTAGTAAAGTGAAAAATACATTTGCATACAATTCTTTATACATTTTTATACTCTCTGTCTTTTCAAGTATTTCATTAAACAACTGTTTTAACTCCGTTTGATTCCCTTTTCCAACCAAACCTGAAAATGTTTTTATTATAGATAATCCTCTTTCTACTATTTCATCCATAAATAAAATAATACGCAAAAGCATTACATATTCTCTAGCTGTGATTTCACCCATTTTCGGTCGCTCTCGCAAAAATACACTGAGCCAAGATGTCCAAAATTTTTGTTGTTCTTTTGCACTTAACGTTTTGACGTAATAGCATAAAAACTGCATAAATTTAATTTTATTTTCTTCATTTTCTTGTATAAGTAACGGGTATAACCAATCTGTTTTTTGCTCCCAATACAGTACACATTTAATAAATACAAAACTGAGCCATTTCAAGAAAGCTTCCCTCGTATGCGGATGTAATACTTCCAAATGTTCTACTGCATACTTAATAAATCGTTTCATTTCTGTAAATAAAGGTAAATTGATTTGCGTGTAACATAAGCCTGCCCATGCATATTTCGTAATCTCATTTTCTTTCTTTAAATCTAAGCATGGCAACAAATATTTTCGGCACCATTGCTTCTCAATATGATAAAGAAATGTAACATCTGCTACTAAACGAGCTAACATAAAATTTGTCCGTACTTTACTAACTCTTACTTGTTCTTCAAATAAAAATAAATATTCATATACATTACGATCGTATAAATGATCATATGATAACAGTTTTAATAATACAGCTGTCATTTTTCCAACAGGATGTTGAATCGATTCATTGTAAAAGTCTTGTTTTCCAAGCTTAAAATCTGTATCACTTTTCATTACTTGAGGGAATACCGAAAAAGCAAAAAGTTTCAAATTACGTATACTATTTTCCTCTAACTCTTCTAATCGATTACTAATTTCATATAGAAAGCTACTAATTAACCAATGAAAAGCAGTATTTCTAACAAATTTCTGTAATAGCGGAATTACTTTTTGGATTTGTTCATTTGTCAATCCTCGGTTATTTCGCCACTCTCTAATACAAACAAACCATACTTCATTACTTATTTCTTGCATACCAACTAATTGATAGGCAAATGAAATACTCCATTCTGTATTCAACTTACATGCTTTCGATAACATCTCTAAAAAATGGCGTTGTTCAAAAACACCATCTTGAGAAAATTGACGAACTTGCTTCATAATTTCATCATCTTTCAACTGCAATAATCCATCAGCAGTTACATTACAAGTAATACTTTGATCTGCCGTCTCTTTCTTTTGTACACTATATCGATCAGAATGAAAGTGAGGATGTTTTTGCTTCATTAACTCATAACCTTTTGCTGTAGATGGACTATTCGAATCACAAGTGAATAATAAATCTAAAACTAAACAAGCATCAAATGCTCTCTCCTCTGCAAGGTCCTTCAATACAATTTGAATAACCTCTTCCTTTGTTTTTTCTAAAGAGTGTGCGAAATGATTTTTTATAAGTTGAAAAACTTCGTGTTTATACGTGACATCTAAAAGAAGTCCTTCCTGTAACAACCATTTCATTTTGGCATCGGCGCTAACGAATATATTTTTATTCATCGCATCAATTGCAATTCGGTTCTGAAGCATGCTGTTTGCTTCTATCATTTCTGTAATATAATAATTTGCTTTTTTTTCATTATTTTCACACAAATAAGCTAAACACTCTTTTACAATTTGAATTAAAAATGCAAGATCATTTTGCTGAAACTCTTTTTCAACATTTTCCTTATCCTTTTTTTTCAGTGCCGTTTGTCGTAGTGATAACATTCGCATCTTCTCTATTCCCATCATCATAATTGGTACGGCGTAATAGGAAATATGAGGTTTCATCTTCTCATTCCAAATTTGCTCCACATAAGAAAATGTAGACACTGGTAAACGACTCGATTCCTCAAGTTCTATTGATTCTTGCGTATCATTTCCCCATTTTCTTTCCCGCTTCAATTTCAGTTTTCCGTCCAAAATAAACGTTAGTAATAATAAAGCAATTTCTTTATGCTCAGGAAAAGAACATTTTTGCAGTAAGCAAGAAATTTTTTCAATAGATTTACTATCTTTTTCAGCTGTTTCTAATAAAAGAAATGTCCATCTTGCAAACAACAACGGGTCCATTTTAATTTTCGTTTCGTTTAAGTAGCTACAAATTGTTCTCCATAATAACGGAGATATTTTAGAATGATTTTTAAAAATTAATTGAAATAATTCTTTTTGATGACTAAAAAGAAATTGTTCCACCAACCATTCTGCAAGTAATTCATCTACCTCATTATCGTTTGATGTAACTAAAAATAAATTTTGTAATTTCCCTTCTGCTTCAAGCCATTTCACCCATTCATAATCATGAGCAAATTCAACAAAGTAGCGGACTGTTTCAATTTTTTTTATGGATTGTTTTATGTATGATAATTGTTCCTGCTCTACTGACGGTGGAACTGTTACTATGTCACGAATTCGCATTCGTTTTGTAATATAATTATCTCCCATTAATTCTGCCCATCGCTTCACTGCTTTAACAAGAGATTGATGATTATTACCTTTATTCGGGTATACAATCGGCCGTATTCCTAAATGCTCCCAATGGTACGTATTTTCCCCTTGTGCAACAAATGCATAACGCCTTGTACTTGGCGGTAAACCAGTAGCCAAATATTTCATTACTGGGTCATTATGGCTATATCCAACGAATAAAACAGTATAATTCGAGAATAAATCAACTAAAAACCTTCTTGCCCAGCCTTCGGTCAAGTAAGCCCTTCCAAAATCACCATCTGTTAAAATTAAAGCTTCTTTCTCTTGTTCTATATTGCCATGTATGTAAGCGAGTCCTTTAAACGCTCTACCTGTAGGTAACGCAGGTGCGTAATATACGTTTAATTCTCTATTCATTTCTTTCATCGCAGTTGTAAAATGCCGATCAAAATTTGTCGTGACAATGCGGACTTCCGTATCTAAAGGAAACAACCTCGGAATCGCATAATGAAGCGGATTCGGCTTTGATTTTTCAATATGAACTAAATCTCTTGCAACTTGATGTATATCTTTTGTTTTCGCAATTTTACCAAGATAATAATCATGAGGTTCTGTTATTTCACGCGTTTCTACATATAACGTTTTCGCAATCTCATCAACTAGATCATCAAAATTCGGTAAGTTTGATTTCCCTTTCATAGAAACTCCCGCTCCAACAAATAGTACTAACTTTCCTTGTTCAAGATGATCAATTAACTCCTCTGGAATTTCTACTTCTGAAGTAATCCACATCATGGATTCCCCCTTACCTAAAAATGTCATATACTCTCATTTTACTATAACATTTTTTCTTTGTTTTTTTAATATTTAGACAAAAAACGAACATGAAAAAGTTTTATGTAAATATATTCGTTACAATGTATGAACTCCTAAATTTATTGTAAAACTATGTATAAATCGGAGGTGTAAATATTGAATGGTTTTACTGTAGTACTTATCAAATTTATATCGTGCATTATCGCATTTAGTATTGGACTCGCTTTATTTTTCCCTGCAACGTTCGTCCAAATTATTTCATTTAGTCTCTTTGTTACAATCGTTTCCTATATGTTCGTCGATAAAATCATATTAAACCGAATAGGCAATACCGGTGCCATTATGTCGGATTTCTTACTAACGTATTTAAGCGTATGGATTTTCGGTAATATTTTATTAGACAATTACATGCAAATTGCATGGGGGAGTTTCCTTTCCGCTACTGTCTTTACATTATCTGAAGTAATCGTTCATCGCTTTTCTAACTCACACACAAGGCACAACAACGATAACATTCATATTAATCGCCGCTTTGCATATGGTACGGAATTTGCTGAAGAACAGAATGTATTGGATAAAGATAAGAAGAAATAACATTTTGATGCAGGAGCGCCCTTTTTAATTATGTGGTGTTCCTTTTGTGTATTTTCATTATGGTATGTGAAATTATACGAACAATTTTTTTAATATATCTTATAATAAAAAACTGCCTCTTATTTAGAGGCAGTCACTTTCAAATCTTTTAACGCAACAACATTAGCAAACGCTCCAAACACTACATTATGATGCTTTACAATGTCTTCCGCACGTAACACGTCTGTATGAAACGTACTATGTGCATCACTCACTAACGTTACTTTATAACCTTCACTAAACGCTCTTCGCGTTGTCGTATCCACACAGTACTCTGTTTGCATTCCTGAAATAATAACGTGTTCAATGCCTTTTTCTTGTAATACTTCGTTTAAGTTTGTCTTATGGAAAGAATCTGGCGTCGTCTTTTCAACGATACGATCCCCTTTTTGCGGAGCAATCGCCTCATGCACTTTCCAGCCCTCTGTACCTTTTTCTAACGGATGATCTTTTGGTCCGTTATGTTGTACATAAATAACTGGAATATCATTTGAACGACATTCCCCAATAAGCTCTTGCAATATTTCTAAAAACTTTTCCCCGTTATGTACTGGCATTCCCGCTGTATACATACCTGCTTGCACATCAATTACTAATAAAGCTTTTTTCATTTCGCGCAGCTCCCTTTGTTTGTATTCTATCATCCAACAATCTTCTAATTTCCCCTCATACAGCTCATGTTCCTTTAATATCTTCACTTTTTTAAAGCCGCATTTTTCATAACATTTTATCGCACGTTCATTATTTACTTTCGGATCCATTGCGATTGCTTCTGCTCTCGTGTTCTCCATAATATATGTAATTGCTGCCTGAACGAGTTTCGTTCCAATTCCTTTTCCCCAATAAGTCGGCTCTCCGATAAATTGATCCATTCCCCATACATTTTGTGATTCTTCATAGCCATATAATGTTTTCCACTCAGAATCAATTGGGTACATTTGTATGTAACCAATTGGAACAGCATCAAACGCTATTAAACATCTTTTTTCATGACTATTTGGATTATGTATAAAATGATTCAGTACCATTTCTACAGATTGCGGATTATCGCGTCCTTCGTAATACCGCAAGACTTCTGGGTCTGTTAACCATTTTGAAATGATTGGTGCATCCTCTTCTATTACGTATCTAATCGATATATTATCTTTTTGAAATAGCATATAATACCTCTTTTTAATTATTTATATTTTTTCTTGTTGTGACATCATTCATTGCACCTATTAGTGCGTATGGTAACAATGTAATCGCAAAAAATGCTGTAAACACATTAAAATGAGGAATTTCATATGGAGTGAACCATTCCGTAAAAAATTCAGAATGTAAAATTCTATTTAAAAACTCTCCACTTGGCTTAAAATTTGGTGCCCATCCAGTAACCTCACAAATAATAAACAACAATTGAACAATTATAAATGCCCCTAGATAGCGAAACCATGTCCGTTTCCAAATCGGCTTCTCCTTATTTAATTCATGTTCCATCTAGCTCCCACCTTTTTATTTCCATCCTATTAATTATACACTTCCCATGGTTTATTTGTTAAAATTTTCTATATAATCATTCATGCTGGGGGAATTCATTATGTCTAATCCTATCCTTAAATCAACATTAATCATTCTTAGAGGAAACTCCGCAAGTGGTAAAACAACAATCGCAAAGCAACTACAAGAACATTTCGGACAAGGTACACTTTTAGTATCGCAGGATGTTGTACGTAGAGATATGCTTAGCGTACATGATACGATGGGGAACTTATCTCATGATCTACTATTTGAAATTACGAAGTACGGAAAAGGAAAATGTGAGTTTGTTATTTTAGAAGGTATTTTAAACAGTCGAAGATACGGTGAAATGCTGAAAGAATTAATACATTTTTTTGAAGGAAACGCCTACACATATTACTTTGATTTATCATTAAAAGAAACTATTCGACGACATAACACAAGGGAAAAACGGCATGAATTTGGTGAGGATTCCCTACAAAAATGGTATAATCCGCACGATACAATTGAAGTTGCTAGAGAAACTATTTTTACAGATACCTTCACGCAAAAAGATATATTTGATGCGATTCTTACTGATGTTGCGATACAAAAATAAAAGCCAGTCTCAATAAAGAGAACTGACTTCTATCTAGATAACTTTATTTATTAAAGAATTTTAACTTTAACAGTTTGTCTTCCCCAATTCATAGCTTTACTTTTTGAGCCCATTAAAACATCAATACGATTTCCTTTAATAGCACTTCCAGTATCACCAGCAATTGCTTCGCCATAACCTTCTACCCATACTTTAGATCCTAATGGGATTACTTTCGGATCTACTGCGATAATTCTCATATTCGGATTAGCCGTTAAATCATGCCCCATCGCAGTTAAAACACGTCCACCATATGTACCATTTTCACTTGGATCAGCAGTATATGCTGTCGCAACTACCGTTAATTCACGTTTAGCAGACTGTATGTTATTCTTAGACTCTTCTCTTGCTTTTGCTTCTTCCTTAGCCTTTGCTATTTCTCTTGCTTTCTCTTCTTCTTTTGCTTTTGCTATTTCCTTTGCTTTCTCTTCTTCTTTAGCCTTTGCTATTTCCCTTGCTTTCTCTTCTTCTTTAGCCTTTGCTATTTCTCTTGCTTTCTCTTCTTCTTTAGCCTTTGCTATTTCCCTTGCTTCGGCCTCTTCCTTAGCTTTTGCTTCTTCTTGGGCTTTCACGTCTTCTTTAGGCTTTACTATTTCTTGTACTTTCGTTTCTTCCTTAGGCTTTACTATACTTTCACTTCTTCTTTTGGCTTTACTACTTCTTGTACTTTCACTTCTTCTTTTGGCTTTACTACTTCTTGTACTTTCGCTTCTTCTTTTGGCTTTACTACTCCTCTTCCTTAGGCTTTACTACTTCTTGTATTTTCACTTCTTCCTTAGGCTTTACTACTTCTTGTACTTTCACTTCTTCCTTAGGCTTTACTACTTCTTGTACTTTCACTTCTTCTTTAGGCTTTGTTACTTTTTGTACTTTCGCTTCTTCCTTAGGCTTTGCTATCTTTTGTGCTTTAACTTCATCCTTAGCTTTAGCTGTTTTGTGTACTTTCGCTACTTGCTTCGTTTTCTCTTTAGCTGTTTTTTCAACTGGTGCTGTACTTGATAGGAAAGAAACATTAACATAAGCTGTTTTTCCTTTATACTCAAATTGTAACCAACCGTCTTTTACTTGATGCGTTGATTCAATTACATCATTTGTTTTTAGTCTGCCAAGTATTTCTGATTCTGTACTTGCATCAGAACGGACATTTAACAAATTCGCTGTTACATAATACACATCTTTTGTAAACTCCGCACTTACAAACACTTCTTTACCATTTAAATCAATTTTGGACCATCCTTCTTCCGTATGTATAACCTTTAACTTTTCTCCTTCTTTTACTTTTTTGACAACTTTTGATTCAGTAGTCGGTTTTTCACGTACGTTGAGTACATCTGCTGTTACGATTGTTTCTGCGGTAGCAGTTGTAGTAAATGCTCCCAATCCAAAAACAGTTGCTGTTGCTGCGCCAATTATTTTTTTCATATTAGCCTCCATTATTTTTTTGAATTCTATCAAATACTTCCATAAAATTAGGAAAGCATTTGTAACAGTATATTAATACAACTTAATATACTGCTATTAAAACTCCTTACTCCAATACTATCAAATTCTCATTTTTAATTCTATATATTATAAAGTGAAACTTTAATCATTGGGGGTTTTGTTCATCCCCCAATGATTATTAGTTGAACCAATCGGACGTTTACGGACAGTTGATCTCCCACCTAACTTCTTTGCTCCAACTGAATTTTGAGGTGGGAGTTTTACTGTCCGTTAACGCGGGATAAATCTCACTATCTTCTATAAACTCTTCATACTAAATAGTTGTCACAATTCCTGCCAAAAACAAACTTACGATTGCTAAAAATTTTGTGCCGACTATAGCCCCTCTTAAATGAAACTTATAATCTTTATATCCCTTCATGCCTTCTGTACTAGGAATAACAACAAATCTTGGGGTAATCCAGCAAAAGATTAGCCAATCAATTATAAACAAATCTACTAAATTGAAAATCATTAAAATACCAAAAGTATGTAAATAGGCATCAACATATAATAATTTTTCATGTTTATGTAGTATATATGTAGAAACGACAGGCGTACCGAAAAGAATAGCATTATATGCAATATTAAAGTAGATTGTTTGCTTTTTTTCATGAATCGATTTTGGAAAAACTACCTTTTGAATATCTTTCGGATATTCAGTTAACGAAAGACGAGGATTATAATATAAAGATCCTAAAATCATTACAGATAGTACAATAGACATAATGACACCAACGTACATCATTTGCTCAAATGGATTCATATGCTTCATTCACCTTTTTCTTTAATTACTATGCTTCTCCTTTACTTAATTACATATTGTATGCTCACAAATAACCAAAAATTAATAACACCTTTAACACCCAATCAAAATTCTTGCAATGCAAAAACAATTTTTATAAAGTGAAAGCCAAATTAGTTAAGTAAGGATTGGTGAAAACTATGAAAATAGAACATATTGCAATATGGGTAAATGATTTAGAATTAATGCGTTCTTTTTATACAAAGTACTTTAATGGTAAAGCGAACTCTTTATATCATAATAAAGCAAAACAATTTGAATCTTATTTTATTACGTTCGAATCTGGTGCAAGACTTGAAATTATGCGTAAAAAAGGTATAGAAAAAGAGCCTAACCCCAACATAACTGGCTATGCTCATATGGCTTTCTCTGTCGGTAGTGAAGAACGTGTAAATGAATTAACTACAACATTGAAAAATGATGGTTATCCTTTATTAAATGGACCACGTTGCACTGGAGATGGCTATTACGAAAGTGTGATAAGCGATCCTGAAGGTAATCAAATTGAAATTACGATTTAATTTATCTTTTTTCTGAAGAACAAATGAAAATTAGTTTGAAGGAATATTATACAAAAGCTAAATTTGAAGAAACAGATTTTAATTTATATTTCCAACTCGTATTCAATAAAGAAGTAATGGCGCAAATTACCGAACGCGCTATTCCGTTAGATGAAGCGAAAAATGACTTTACAAGGCTGGTAAAGCGCAATGAAAATCATCAACTATTCGGCTCTTATAAAGTATATGATTCTATTACAAATGAGTATATCAATCTTGGACATGTTACGGTAAACGAGGATAATGTTAAAGAGGCTGAAATTGGTTATATGCTTTTGCCAGAGCACTGGGGAAAAAGGTATAGTAGTAGGATTGCAAAGGAACTAATGAATATAGCGAAGCAGACAGATATAAAGGTACTAAAAGCAATTATTGATCCAAATAATATCCCCTCTCGCAAAATTTTAATAAACGTCGGTTTTACCTCTGAAAAAGTTTGTGAGATTGATGGATTGCCTAGGGAGATTTTGAGTATATATATTTAACTAAATAAAAGGCAATACTACTAGTAGTATTGCCTTTTTCTCTTAGCCATGATTTCATGGAATGATGGCTTTTTCTGATTACTATTATTCATAATTAATTGATAGATACATTCTTTTTAACTGACGATCAAGTTACCTATTATACAATAGAAAACATCATATACACTCCAACAACGAAGAATACGGCAAGGGTCTTAATTATCGTAATACCAAATATCTCTTTATAAGCTTCCCGGTGCGTTAATCCTGTAACCGCAAGTAAAGTTATAACTGCTCCGTTATGAGGTAAAGTATCCATCCCTCCTGCCGCCATTGCAATTACACGATGCAGCACATCTAACGGAATATCAAAGTTCGCTGCCGCTTCAATATATTTTTCAGCCATTAAACCTAATGTAATACTCATTCCACCCGATCCTGATCCCGTCAGCCCGCATAATATATTCGTCATGACCGCTCCGCTAATTAATGGATTTGAGAAAGTCCCCGTTAAATAGTTTTGAATCATGACAAATCCAGGTAAAGCTGCTATAACGGCACCAAATCCATACTCGGCTGCAGTGTTCATAGCTGCTAAGATTGAACCACTCACACCAACGCTTGTAATTGATTGAAAATGATCTTTTACCGCTTGGAAGTTTAATAATATAGCAGATAATATTCCGATAAGAAGTGCCATTTCCACTGACCAAATCCCCACAACTTGTCCCATATCAATTGTTCCGTACTCCTTCAAACCTATGGATGCAAAATCAAATCCCTTTGTATACCAAACAGGAATGAATGCTGTAAAGACTTTATTCATCACTCCAACCAGTACAAGCGGAAGAAATGCTATCCAGTAACTAATTGGAATTACATCGCCCGAAGCAATCGGATTTTGCACCAATTGCGCGCTAGTTGTAGCAGCCATCTCAGAAGTAGCATCGCCTTTTCCGAAGTACCCCTCCCCCTTAGCAGCAGCCTTCTTCCTACATCTTTCCAAATACAACATACCACATATGAAGATAAACAGTGCTCCTATAATTCCTAATGTAGGAGCGGCATAAATATCTGTTTTAAAGAACGTAGTTGGAATAACATTTTGAATTTGAGGCGATCCAGGAAGTGAATCCATCGAAAACGTAAATGCGCTGAATGCGATTGTTGCAGGAATGAGACGTTTCGGAATATCCGCCTCACGAAATAATTGCGCCGCAAATGGATAAATCGCAAATACTGCGACAAATAAACTGACACCACTGTATGTAAGAATCGCTCCCATTAATACGATGGAAAGAATTGCTCTTTTCACGCCTATAAAACGGATAATAATTTTCGCGATTTTTTCTGCTATTCCAGTGATTTCTACCACTTTACCAAATATCGCTCCAAGCAAAAAGACAGGAAAATATAATTTTATAAATCCGACCATCTTCGCCATAAAAACATTAGAAAAGAATGGTAAAACATTTGCCGGTTCTGTTAAAAACACAGCGAGCAACGCACATAACGGAGCGAATAAAATGACTGAGAATCCTCGGTAAGCAACAAAAATAAGCAAGCCAAGCGCTAACAATACAATCAATAAATCCATAACTCCAATCCCCCTCAATAATATGGATTTTTTAACTTTGTATACTTTTCTGTTTGTATATATTTTGGTAATGCCTGCCGGAGGCAGGCATTACTTTTTTGCATATTATAGTTATAGCTTTTTATTTATGATGAAAGATTGGTGCCCTCTTTTCTATAAAGGCCTCCACTCCCTCTCTTACATCACTTGTTTGAAACACATGTCCGAAATTCTCAGCTTCTATTTTTAATCCTTCCTCAAGAGAAGCAGATAATCCCTTATTGATAGATTGCTTCATCAAGGATAAAGCAGGAAGAGAAAACCGAGCCATCTTCACAGCTAGTTCCTTCGCCTTATTCAGCGATTCGCCACGCGGAACAACATGATTCACCAAACCAACTCGCCAAGCTACTTCGGCAGTGAGTGGTTCACCAGTAAACATCATTTCTTTCGCACTTGCAGTTCCAATTAATCGCGGTAAACGTTGCGTTCCTCCTGCACCTGGAAACAAACCTAACTTCACTTCTGGAAGCCCGATTTGGGCGTGTTCTTCTATAATCCGTAAATCACATGATAAAGCTAATTCACACCCGCCCCCAAGCGCTAATCCGTTAATAGCAGCAATTACAGGCTTGGGCAATCTTTCTATTTTATTTAACGGATTCTGAAGCCACATTGATTTTCCCTCTGCATATTCACTCCCTTTTCCAATCCATTCCGGAAACGACTTAATGTCTCCTCCTGCAACGAAAACCTTTTCTCCAGCTCCAGTTAGAAGTACAACAATTACTTCATCATCCTGTTCTATTTCACCGACCACTACCGTCAGTTGATCTATCACAACACTGCTCAGTACATTCACAGGAGGATTATCAATGATAATCGTTGCGACTCCATTTTCTTTGGACCATGTAACAACCCGCTTATTTTCCAATTCAATCCCTTCTTTCTAATATGTAATAAAGTAAAATCAGCACATCAACTCGTTCTTTTAATTACATAACTGGCCTGTTCGCGATCCCAAGCGCTACCAATCCCTTCCTCCTTCAGCTTGAACTTTTGGATCCGTTCCGTCGCTGTTTTTGGGAAGGTTTCACTGAACTGAACATATCGAGGTACCATAAAATAAGCCATACGTTCTTGACACCAATCTATAATCTCTTCATGGGACATCGTTTCATCTTTCTTTACAATCACATATAATTTAACATCCTCCTCTCCCACTTCTGATGGGACACCGATGGCCGCCGATTCAAGTACTTTCGGGTGATTATTCACAACTTTTTCGATTTCCCAAGAGGAGATATTTTCACCACGTCTTCGGATACACTGTTTAATTCGATCACAAAAATATAAGTAACCCTCCTCATCTAGATAACCTCGATCTCCTGTATGGAACCATCCCTCCTTCATTGCCTCCTCTGTTTTATCAAACATTTTATAATAACCTTCCATGAATGCTTGTCTCTGTAAGGAACGAATAAAAATCTCTCCAATTTCACCAGTCCGTGCTTCATTTCCATCCTCATTAACAATCTTCGTCTCTACGTAAGAATATGGTTTTCCTATAGAAGGTGGCTTATTGGCATACAATGGATTCGTTACACAAAAACCCGTTGTTTCCGTTAATCCGTAACCTTCTACAATCCGAACGCCAAACCTCTCCTCAAACGGCTTCCAAAATTCCTTAGGCGTAGCAGCACAAGCTGTCACCCTTACTAAATTTTCATTATCATCTTCCTTTTCCGGCTGCTTACAGAGAATAGGAATCATAGATCCTAAAGAATTAAAAATGGTTGCGCCATGACTGCGAATTTCATACCAAAATCTAGAAGCACTAAACCGCTTACCTAGAGCAATCGTAGCATTGGAAGAAATGGATCCAAGTACTGTATGGGCCTGGGCGTTTATATGAAATAACGGAAGCGCTGTAAATAAGACATCTTTTGAACTTGCGCCAACCATATAGTTGGCAAATGACTGCGCAGAATTTACATAAGCAGAATGACTTAACATAACCCCTTTAGGTAAACCAGTCGTCCCAGAGGTATAGAGGATACTGTTAATAGAAGTGGAGGAAACAAATGCAGTTGGAAGGTGATGATTATTTGTATTTAGTACATCTTTCAATTCGATTACTAACCACTCTTTGCCATCACCTGCAATGACTACGTTTTCATTTTTTCCGTAAGCAACAATTTGAATGTCCCTATGTATAAATGACAAACAAGAGGCAATTTGAGGAACAAATTCCTTATCAACGATAATTAACTTACAATCAGAGTGAGATATAATATACTGCAAGCCTTCTCCTTTTAAATGCACATTCAGAGGCACCGCAATTGCTCCCATAAAAGATAAAGCAAACCATACATCCAGATATTCAGGAGTGTTATGAAGCATAATACAAACTTTGTCTCCTTTTTGAATACCGAGCTCACAAAACCCCGCTATAGCTCTTGTAATTCGATGATAAAGTTCCTCATATGTAACCCTTTGTTCTTCAAATTGTAAATATACTTTACTTGGTGTTTTTTCGATACTTTGCATAATAAAATGCGGTAAGCTATGATTTTCTAGCATTTAATTCCATCCCCTTCCTACTAAAATCTTTTTTTATTTATATAGCAAGAAACATGCCAAAAATCGACTCATTACCTATTCCCTTATTCCTTCGTAATCTCCCTTACTTTTCTAACCTCATATGTCGCATTTGCGCTACAAACATTAGCAACCATGTCGCATCTATAAGAAAATGTCGCAAAAAAGAGACAGTGTTTATTACTACAAACAAAAAAAGGGCCTATTTGCCCTTTACTTTCCTTCACGATATTTCGTATTTCTCTATTTTTCGATATAAGCTGGCCCGATGAATTCCTAAAAGCTCAGCTGCCTCTTTTACATTTCCAACTGTTTTTTCCAAAGCTCTCGTAATCGCACGTTTTTCAGCGGATTCCACTTCCGCCTTCAGTAAATAACTCATCTCATGGTTCTCATGGCCCATCGTAAATATTTCATGGATTAACTCTTCTTCCAAATCTTTTTTTCGTAAATAGGCAGGAAGATGATGCACTTGAATAATCATTCCTTCTATAACATTCATCGCTCGTTCTAATACATTCTCTAGCTCCCTAATATTCCCTGGCCAATCATGCTCCATAAATAAATCTCTTACTCTCTCATCCAATGAAATAACGTTACTACCTAGCTCACCATTCAATTTCTTAATTAAAAATTCCGTTATATGTATCATATCTTCTTTTCTCTCTCGCAACGGAGGGATATCAATTTCAAACACATTCAGCCTATAATATAAATCCTCCCTGAACTCCCCACTTTGCACCATTTCACGGAGATTTCGATGTGTAGCCGCAATGAAACGGACATCAATCTTTTGAATTTTTGTACCTCCAATTCTTTCAATCTCTTTCTCTTGCAATACACGAAGCAACTTCACCTGCATGTCCAATGACATATCACCAATTTCATCTAAAAACAATGTTCCCTTATGAGCTAACTCAATCTTCCCAGGCTTACCGCCTTTTTTTGCTCCTGTAAAAGCCCCTTCTTCGTATCCAAACAATTCAGCCTCCAAAAGATCCCTCGGAATCGCAGCACAATTCAATCGAATAAATGTGCCACTAGCACGCGGACTTGCACGATGTACCGCATGTGCAAAGAGCTCTTTTCCTGTACCACTTTCTCCTCTTATCAAAACGGTAGACCGACTTTTAGAAACCTTTAAAGCCATCATTTTGACTTCTTTCATTTTTGCACTCTCTCCTATAATGCTTTGAAAGGAAAGTCGCCTTTCTTGCAGCCGCTGTAATTCAGTTTGATAGTAAGATAACTTTGATTCCATTTCACTAATTTGATCTCCCAAAGCTTTAAACTGCTGGATATCATGAAACATAATTTTACCAATTGCTCCAATAATCTTGCCTTCCTTGATAATAGGTATGCGCGTTGCGATTATATTCCGATTACTTATACGCTGGATATGCCCAATTTCCATCTGTCCCGTCTTTACGATAATATGCATCCTCGTATTCTCAACAACCTCCGTACAATGCTTACCAATCGCTTCCTTCGGATCATCAATCCCTAAAAATTGTGCATAAGAACCACTTAAAAAATTGACAATTCCTTGTTCATTTACCCCTAGAATGCATTCAGACAGTAAATTTAGGGCACTTTCATATCGACTTATGATGCTTTCCAAAGACTGTATACTTTTCCCCTTACTTTCCAGAATGGCAATTGATCCGTATTCTGTCTCATTCCGATATACACGGGATTCATTCACAATTAAAACTTGGTTGCCACTCCTACATTCATACCTGTACAAACTATCCTTTTGATTCACTACTAACTTTTTACGATCAGGAATAATCGTTGATATATGCTCACCTATTATTTCATTTTCTTTTTTCTGTAGCATGCTACAGAATAGTTTGTTGCTATATGTGATGATTCCATCATGACTTATAACAGCAATTCCGTTATTCATTACCTGAAGAGCCTGACTAGTTACCTGCAAATTCATTCGTTCGTCCATATGCATTTGAAAGCCCCCTATCCAATTGCGCTCGTTCTCGCATGTATTATATATTCATTTTAAATATTTACTTTCCCTTGGTTTTTCCATTTGAAGTTATAAATTATTAAACTAGTAATATAGCCCATTAACCAGTGGCTTCTTTTTTTGGCACTAGCAAGAGTTTTATAATCTACTTTCTTTAGCTTCTTTTGAGAGAAGATTATTTCATGGGCTATTTGCAACATGCAGCAGGGACATGTTTAACACTTAATTGGATACATAAAGCAAGTTTAATAAAAATAAAAAACAGTTGACGGATTACCTTCTGTCAACTGTTTTTATTACGAATATTGGTGACGAAACCCATAATTGTTAGGTTTCCTTTAGCATAAAGTTCGGTCTCCAATTTTCCAGCTAAACCATCTCCCATGCCCTTCGGTTTCTCCAACCGTTTCACGATATTCGTTTCCGTTAATATAATAATCAATATGAAGGTCCCGGTCCCACATGTTGTTATATAGGTGGAATACATCACGTTTTGCACCGATTTCTTGGATTTGTTTTTCTAACTTACGTTTTACTTGTTCAGGTATTTGATTTGCGACGTGTGTATGGAAAATACAGATTATAGCATCTTTACTTATTTGTTCGATGATAGATGGCAATAGCTCCACACCGTCTCCTTCTATTAATTGAACAGATTCAGTTTTCACTAAAGATGCTGCTTGGTCAAACATTTCAAGTCTTTCTTTATGCTCTGGCCAAATGAGTGCACGTAGCCACAAATAATCTTCATTACTATGTAAATCATTTACATGTAAATCTAGTCCTATTCTTTCTGCGACAGATGGACTTTCTTTTAGAAAATGAGGCACATTCTCTCCTCTTATTTCAGAAGTTACATGCACATTCGAGTTTATATTTCCGTATGTTACATCTGTTCCATACGAATAGCTATATTGATCCCAGAACAGTTGTAATCCAGAACTTGTCCCAATTTCAATTAACGCTAATGTTTTTTTCACTTTATTAAATATGTAACAAAAACTTGGGTATAAGTACGCACATCGCCTTACTTCATTCGTTTGAACGAGTTTCGTTTGTAATAAAGTAATGATTTCTTCTCGATACGTTTTACAGAAATCTTTAAAATAATCAAAAGCTTGATTTAAATCCGTATTAGCATTTTCAACTAAGCTACTGTAATACATTTTTAAATGATGTTCTTTCCCTGATAGTAATAAATAATGTACAGCACCTAATAATAAGTTTGGGACTGGTTGGCCTACTTGAGCATAGGAAGATAGTGTAAGTACTTCCTCATCTTCAGCAATTTGTATTGATAAGTATTCATATAATTCACTTGACCCTTTACATTCCTTTATTGAAAAATTTCGAAATAAGTTTGCGATTTGCTCTTGTGTACGCATCGGTATCCCTCCTTTTTAATATCACGGAATAATCTTACTATTTAAAGACCAGAAATTCCATAAAAAGGTATCCATTCTACCCACTTTCGTATGCGTAAGCTTTTTCGGGATAATTTCAAACTGTAATTTTTTTCTATTTATCACCTTAAAAGAGCTTGTTAAATAAGATTTTTGGCGAATAAAACGTTAAATAGTTTAAAATTATCAGATAACACTAGATATTTTAGTCTATTAATTATTATAATAGAGTATGAGATGGTTATACAATTGAGACAAAAAAGGTAAATACCTAGGTGGGGCCTAGGCGGTGTTTCTCTTTTACGGCTTAGACATAGAAAACACCTACTCTTTTTTGCCAATATAGGGGATGGAGAGATTATCATGAGCAACATGCAGCAAAAAACAGACGTTATCTTAATTGGTGCAGGAATTATGAGTGCAACGTTAGGCTCATTACTAAAAGAATTAGCACCTGAATGGGAAATTAAAGTTTTTGAAAAACTCGCAAGTGCCGGGGAAGAAAGCTCTAATGAATGGAATAATGCAGGTACAGGGCATTCTGCGCTATGCGAACTGAACTATACTTCCGAAAAATCTGACGGATCTATAGATATTAGTAAGGCTGTAAAAGTGAATGAGCAATTCCAGCTTTCAAGACAATTTTGGGCATATCTTGTAAAAAGTAAATTAATTCGTAATCCACAAGATTTCATTATGCCTCTACCTCATATGAGTTTAGTACAAGGTGAAAAAAATGTTGAGTTTCTAAAAAACCGTTTTGAAGCGCTTTCAAAAAATCCACTGTTTCAAGGTATGGAATTTTCCGATGCTCCTGAAACATTAAAAAAATGGCTTCCACTCATTATGGAAGGACGTACACCTAACGAACCAATGGCTGCAACGAAGATTGATTCTGGAACAGATGTTAACTTCGGTGCATTAACACGTATGTTGTTTGATTACTTACAAACGAAAAATGTCGAGCTAAACTACAAACATAGTGTCGAAAATATTAAACGCACAAAGAATGGTTTGTGGGAAGTAAAAGTACACGATATGAATAGTGGTAAAATTGAGCATCACACTGCAAAATTCGTCTTTATCGGCGGCGGTGGCGGTAGTCTACCTCTACTACAAAAGACTGGTATCCCTGAATCAAAACATATTGGTGGATTCCCTGTAAGTGGACTATTTATGGTATGTAAAAACCAAAAAGTTGTCGAGCAACATCATGCGAAAGTATATGGTAAAGCTAAAGTTGGCGCTCCGCCAATGTCTGTACCTCACCTTGATACGAGATATATAGACAATAAAAAAGCTTTACTATTTGGACCGTTCGCAGGGTTCTCTCCTAAGTTCTTAAAAACTGGCTCAAACCTTGACTTAATTGGTTCTGTAAAACCAAATAACGTCTTAACGATGTTAGCTGCTGGTGTAAAAGAAATGGGATTAACAAAATACTTAATTCAGCAAGTTATGTTATCTCACGAAAAACGTATGGAAGAATTACGCGAATTCATTCCGAACGCGAAAAGTGAAGATTGGGATATTGTAGTTGCTGGGCAACGTGTACAAGTAATTAAAGATACTGATGCTGGCGGTAAAGGTACACTTCAATTCGGTACTGAAGTTGTTAGTGCAGCTGACGGCTCAATCGCTGCATTACTAGGTGCTTCACCAGGTGCCTCTACTGCCGTTCACGTCATGCTTGAAGTATTAGAAAAATGTTTCCCAAGCCGCATGGTAGAATGGGAAGAAAAAATAAAAGAAATGATTCCTTCTTATGGCATTTCACTAACTGAAAATCCAAGATTGTTCCAAGACCTTCACACTTCTACAGGTCGTACGCTTGGATTAAATGAAAAAGAAACGGTTCATAATTAAAGAAGTTATTAAAAAACGTCCGATTTATTCGGACGTTTTTTTGTTACTAAAAATTATATTTATCAATATTCTCTTTCGTAAATACAACCCGCTCTGGCAATACGATAATTCCATTTCCTTCTGCTTCATAATCATAACCTTGGATGGAGTTTGGCTCTACTTTCACTTTTCCGATTCCTTTTACTTCGAAACTATCCCCTACTTTTAACTTCTTCCCTTTTACTACTATTTCATTTGCTACATACGTTGCGAGTGCACCTTGTTGTTTTACATCCCATAATCCAAATTGTTGTACTGTTCCTCGTTTTACGTAATCACGCATAACGTTTGGTGTGGAAAAACCAGTTACGACTACTTTTTTATCCATTTTTAAGTTTTCAGCTGCTTGTGCCATCGCTGGTAGTGCCGTTGCATCCGGACAAATGACTGCATTAATATCTGGATATGTTTTTAAAATGTTCTCTCCTACAGATAACGATTTTTGCGCATTATTTTCGCCGTACTGCGTCGTTACAATTTCCCAGTTCGGATATTTCTTTTTAATAATTTCTTTCGCTTTCGTTACCCATTGGTTTTGATCCGTTACCGTTGGACTAGAATAAAAGAAAGCTACTTTTCCTTTATCCCCAATTTGTTTGGAAGTCATTTCAATTAATAAATTAGCAAGTTGATCTGGTGTTCCTTGGCTTATATAAAATGAACGGTCTTTCGGATTCACATCAGAATCCCACGTTAAAACAGTCATTCCTTTTTTCTTAGCTCGTTGTAATGATTGTGATAAACCATCTACTGACGTAGAAGAGACCATAAGTGCATCATAGTTTTGATTAATAAAGTTGTTTATATATTTCACTTGCCCTGATACACTTGCTTCAGACGGTCCATCATATTTCACATGTACGCCTAACTTATCTCCCATCTCTTTTGCTCCTTCACCACCCGATGTAAAGAAGCCAACTCCAGTTAATTTCGGGATGAATGCAAATTTCACATCATCTGCCTTTTTCTTATCTGCCGTTTGACTAGAGCAAGCGATTAAACCGATTAAACAAATGCATACAATGAATACAATCCCCAGTTTTCTCTTCATGACATTTCCCCCTTATGCAAGTTCTTTCTTTTCCACGGTGTGAATTGATGTAATTTGAAATGTCTCATAATAACTGAAAGAATAAGAATAATACCAATAACTACGTTAGATTGTTCATTTGTTAAACCCGTCATTTGCAAGCCATACTGCATGAGTCCTATAAAAATACTCGCCAGTACAGTACCGATAATGCTTCCTTTTCCCCCTGTAATAAGTGTCCCGCCTAATACGACTGCTGTAATGATTGGTAAAATCGTTTCACTTCCCATATCAGCACGTGCGGAGCCGAAATATGCAGTTAAGAAAGCGCCTCCTAATCCACCTCCTAACCCGGAAAGTATGTAAGCGATGATGACTACTTTTTTCGTTTTGATCCCAGTGTATTTTGCTGCATTTTCGTTTGCACCAGTTAATTTGACGTGGCGCCCATAAATAGTACGGTGAAACAATACCGTGCATAAAATCGTTAATATAATCAATAACCATAATAAATTCGGTATCCCTATAAAACTACCGTTTGCCAGTTGTACAAATGCGTCAGGCAAACCACTTATCCCTTCATATCCAGAAGCACCTGACCCTCCTGAAATGACGAGTGCAATTCCGCCGTATAAAAACATTGTTCCGAGTGTAACGACAAGTGGCTCTACGTCTGTCATTTTTATAATGAATCCGTTTAAAGCTCCTGCTAAACAGCTGATTAAAAGAGCTAATATGACCGCTAGCAAAATAGGTATTCCATTCATCCAAAGTACACCAATTATAATCGAAGTTAACCCCATAATAGATCCTACAGAAACGTCAATTCCTCCTGTTACAATAACGAAAGTCATTGGTATCGCTGCGATTGCTATAAATAGAAAATCATTTGTACTAAAAAGGAGATTACTAATATTTAAGAAATCACTACTTATAAAACTAAAGAGAATGAATTCTATAAAAAGTAATACAATTAGAACACCTTCCCATCTGTACAAATACTTCATAGATTCATCCTCCTTTCCGCCTTCCACTTTTTCATAACACTATCTAATATAACGATTACTAATAATAAAAACCCTGAAATAGCATTATTCCAAAACGCAGGTATTTTTAAAAAGACAAGTGAACTACTAATCGCCTCTAAAAATACTGCTCCTAATGCAGCTCCAACTATAGAACCCGTTCCTCCTTTTAAATGAATTCCCCCTAGTACAGCAGCTGCGATAACCTGTAGTTCTATCCCGGTGCCTGTTTGATTTGGAACGAATCCGATATTCATGACAAATATGCAACCAGCGAGCGCAGCGCTTATGCCAGATATAATAAACGCATATATCTTCACTTTATTAACAGGTATACCAATGAGTCTCGCGCCATCTTCATTATCACCTACCGCATAAAAGTATCTTCCGAATGGCACTTTCCTTAAAAAGAAGTATAGTAGTAGTAAAATAATAAGAACAACCCATACAATTATCGGCAAACCAAGTATGACGATCGATGACAATTTCTTAAAATTGTTTGGTACGTCTTCAATCCACTTTCCGCCTGTGAAAATTAACATCGCACCTCTAATGATCCCTAACATACCTAATGTCATAATAATAGCTGGTACCCGAAACTTCGCAACGCCAATCCCATTTATAAAACCGAGAATAGCGCCAAGTAAAATAGCAGCAAGTATGGACAAAAATGCATGATATCCACCCGTTAACACCATCCCGCAAACAGCTGCGCTTAATCCCATAATTGAACCGACTGATACGTCTATATTTTTCGTAAATAAGACGAACGATTGGCCAATTGCTAGCACAACTAAAATAACGCTTGATTTCATCATTAAAGATAACGAGTTAAGCTGAACGAAACTTGGATTTATCATTCCGACAATGGCAATGTAAATGAGTAATAATAGTATGATAGATGTTTCGTGCATTTTATACATACGTTTCATTCCGTTACACCTCCGTATGCAAGACGTGTAACTTCATCTACAGTCATATTTTGTTTCTCTAAATGAGAAACAAATTGTCCATTTCGCATTACATATACACGATTTACTAATTGAACGATTTCTTCAACATCGGAAGAGATTAATAATATTGGGAGTCCTTCTCTTTTCATTTTTTCTATCGTCTCATATACTTCAATCCTTGCTTTCGCATCAATTCCGCGAGTCGGTTCATCAAGAATTATAATTTTTGGATTACACGCAAGATATTTTGCAAGCACGACTTTTTGCTGATTACCTCCCGATAAAGATGCTAGAACTTCATCCATGCTTCGTACAACAATTCGAAACTGTTCTATATACGCCTTCAATAAAGCGCTTTCTTTTTCTTGGTTAATGAAAAATCGACTATTCTGATGTAAACTTGCTGCAGTCATATTTTCTTTAACCGATGCAATTGAGAAAATACCATTTCTTGCTCTATCCTCTGGCACATAAACTAATCCCTCGCTAAGTCTTTTATGCAAAGAGCATGAATCAATTGATTTTCCTTCTAATAAAATAGAACCTGATTTTATAGACTTCAATCCAAATATGGTTTCTGCTAATTCCGTTCTGCCTGATCCAACAATGCCAGCAATTCCTACAATCTCCCCAGCATGTACAGTAAATGATATATTTTCGAATGCGTGACTCGTTATATCCATTACTTCTAATATTTTTTTCGTTTCTTTTGTCTCTTGCACTATTTCTCTTTTCTCTTCTTGTTTATACCCTTTCGGCAATAACCCCTCCATTAGCATGTCATATGTATAGTCACATACATCACCTTGGCTTACGATCATTCCGTCACGTAATATCGCTACTTTGTTGGCAATTTCAAAGATTTCTGGAAAGCGATGCGTAATATATATCATTCCAATTCCTTTTTCTTGTAAACTTTTCATCAGCACAAAAAGACTCTTTATTTCGTGAGTTGTTAATGTCGATGTTGGCTCATCTAAAATAAGAATCTCGGCTTCCCGTATTAATCCTCTAACGATTTCTACTAACTGTTGCTGCGCAATGGATAGTGATCCTCCTAATTCTTTAAGGTCAATATCCCATCTTAAACTGTCAATCAATTGCTGAATCTTTACTTTTAATTCCTTTTTCTTCCCTTTTAGTCCGATACATATATTTTCTTCAATGGTCATATGCGGAAAAATGAGTGGTTCTTGTGGTATTAAGTAAATCCCTTCTCGGTGTGCTTTTTCCGGATTTACAAACTGTTTCCTCATTCCTTTTACATACATTTCTCCACTATCATACGAATATAACCCCGTTAATATTTTCATTAATGTTGATTTTCCAGCACCATTTCCTCCAACTAAAGCGTATATATCGCCACGCTCTACTTGTAAGTTCACCTCTTTTAACACAAGTTGATTTGAAAACGCCTTACTCATTTTCTTTACATGTAATAAAGGTACGTTCTCCACATGATGTCACCTGCCTTCATCCAGAACATTTTTTGAGAAAATGATTATTTGTTCTACTTGTTTTGTAGCATTGTATATTTCTTTTTTCATATCTAGAACACTTTTTTCATCAGACAATTAATCGTTTCAACTGGAATAAACAAAATATATGGCACATATGTTTAAGCAGTGGTCAATTGTTGAAAGGGATGACGCGTATGACACAGCTGAACTTTGAAGAGAATTTATTAACTAAAGTAGCTTGGTACTATTATAAAGACCAATTAACACAACAGGAAATTGCTTCACTTCTTCACATTTCAAGAAATAAAGTTGTCCGATTATTAGATAAGGCGCGCAGTGAAGGTATCGTCACATTTCACGTAAAAGGGACTGGTTTACACTGTTTAAGTATTGAGCGTGACCTAATGAAAAAATTCCATTTAAAAGATGCTTTTATTATCCCTACTCCAATAAACAATTATCACGCTTCTCTCGGAAAAGCTGCTGCACAGTATTTAGAAACTCAGCTCCAACAAGGCGATTTACTCGGCATTGGCTGGGGTGAAACGATTAGCAAAATGCTAGAAAACATTCATTTTGAAACTTCTATTAATCTTTCAATTGTAACGCTAACAGGCGGAGTAAATCACTATCTCCCAAGAAAACAAAACTATTTTCACTACATGCAAGGCGATTTTCACATTATCCCTACGCCGTTTCTAGCATCTACAACCGAAATGGCACAAAGTATTCTATCAGAACCGAGTGTAAAAGATATGCTTCATGTCGCTTCACTTGCTCATACGGCAGTTGTTGGTATTGGCGGGATATCTCAAGATGCAACTATTGTAAAAGAAGAAAAATTAACACTACGTGAGATGACATATATTCGTAGTCAAAACGGTGCTGGCGATATTTTAGGGCAGTTTTATAATACGAATGGTGATTTATTAAAGCTCCCACATCATAATCGACTAATTGGTACGCCGCTCTCGATTCTGCGCAAAATGAAACATGTCGTTGGTGTTGCTGGAGGTATAGAAAAGATAGATGCAATTTATGGTGCCTTAAAAGGAAAGTTCATTCATACATTAATTACCGATGAGGAAACGGCCCTCTCCTTATTACGAAAGGATGGTGATTGTTAATGTCTCATTTATTAGCTTTTGATGCTGGTACAGGAAGCATTCGAGCTGTTCTTTTTGATTTACTAGGTAATCAAATTGCGGTCAGTCAAAAAGAATGGGTTCATAACACGGATCCTCGTTACCCAGGTTCTATGAATTTTGATGTAATAGAAAACTGGCAACTTGTACAACAATGCACGAAAGAAGTTTTACAAAGAAGTAATGTCTCGCCCTCTTCTATTCAAGCTATTAGCGCTACTAGTATGCGAGAAGGTTTTGTTTTATATGATAAAGATGGGCAAGAAATTTGGGCTTGTGCAAATGTTGATGGGCGCGCATCCTCCGAAGTTAGTGAACTAAAAGAAATTCGGTCACATCTTGAAGAAGAATTATATACAAGATCTGGTCAAACTTTTTCATTAGGTGCTTTACCCCGCCTACTTTGGATTAAAAAACACGAACCAGACGTCTATAATGCTATTCACTCTTTTACGATGTTAAACGATTGGATTTTATATAAATTAAGCGGCGTGCTGCAAATCGATCCATCAAATGGATGTACATCCGGTATTTTTGACCTGCAAAATAGAGTATGGGATAACGATGTCGCTATCGAGTGCGGTTTAACGTTACCATTTTCAACAACAGTAAATGAAGCGGGTACAGTAATTGGCAACGTCACAAAAGAGTGTGCAGCATTAACTGGATTATGTGAAGGAATTCCTGTCGTCGCCGGGGGCGGAGATGCACAAATGGCCTCACTTGGAACAGGAGTCGTGAAACCTAATCAAACGTTAATATGCGGAGGTAGTTTTTGGCAACAAGAAGTCAATGTTACAGAACCAAAAACAGATCCACATGCTTCCATTCGGGTAAATTGTCACGTTATACCTAACCTTTGGCAATATGAAACGATTGCCTTTTTCCCAGGCCTTGTTATGCGCTGGTTTCGAGATGCTTTTTGCCATGAGGAAAAGAAACTTGCTGACAAACTCGATGTAGATGCTTATGCATTATTAGAAGAACAAGCGAAAGACGTACCTGTTGGTTCACATGGCATTATTCCTACCTTTTCAAATGTTATGAACTACATTTCTTGGCGTCATGCCGCACCTTCTTTTTTAAATTTAAGTTTAGATGCAAACAAATGCGGAAAAAAGGAACTGTTCCGTGCTATTGAAGAAAATGCTGCCTTCGTTACACTTGGCAACTTAAAATTAATAGAAAATCTCACAGGGACATTCCCTTCTGAAGTCATTTTTGTTGGCGGTGCTGCTAAAGGAAAACTATGGCCACAAATTTTATCGGACGTCCTTGGTATTCCTGTAAAAGTACCTGTTGTGAAAGAAGCAGCTGCTTTAGGAACTGCGATTGCTGCCGGAGTTGGTGCTGGCATATATTCATCTATGGAAGAAACTGCCGAACAGTTTGTACAGTGGGAGCACACATTTGAACCAGTTACTGAAAATCATGAACTATATAAAGAATTCTATGAAACATGGAAAACTGTGTATGACAGTCAACTCGCTTTAGCTGATAAAGGGCTCACCTCACATATGTGGATTGCGCCTGGTGCACTGTAACATATTACATAAAGGAGTGAAATGTATGTTAAAAGCGAATGAAAATGATTTCTCCTATCGCTTCGGTGATAACGGACCGAAATATTTAATACAAGGTCCGAATATTGATCTTGGCCTTGTTGTCATTCAGCCTGGGCAAGAGTTTCAAAATCACTACCATACGACGTGCGAGGAAGTCTTTTATGCATTAGAAGGTGAAATTGATTTCTATGTGAATAACGAAAAAGTTCCGATTAAACAAGGCGATGTATTGCAAGTTCGCCCTCATGAATCACACTATCTTATTAACCATTCTGACAAACCTTTTAAAGCAGTTTTTATTAAGTCACCACATTTACCAAATAAAGATACGGTACAAACGGAAAATCCAACATTAACGAAGGAGTGATTTCTAATGACTTGGGGATTTAAAAATCGATTAAATACAATTTTACCTGATGGAAGAGCGGTTATGTTAGCGATAGATCACGGCTACTTTTTAGGACCCATTCACGGGCTAGAACAGCCACTTGAAACAGTTAAAAGCTTACTTCCTTACACAGATTCCCTCTTTTTAACTCGAGGTGTACTTAGCTCCTGTATTCCTGAAAACTGCAGCACACCGATGGTTATGCGTGTTTCAGGTGGAGCTACTGTCGTCGGTAAAGATTTAGCGAATGAAACAATTGTTACACCAGTAAAAGAAGCAGTAAAACAAAACGCAATTGGCGTCGGTGTTTCTGTTTTCGTCGGATCAGACTATGAAACACAAACTGTTTCAAATCTCGCAAATGTAGTTTCAGAAGCTCACGATTACGGTCTACCAGTACTCGGTATTACCGCTGTTGCGAAAGAATTACAAAAACGTGAAGCACGCTTTCTAGCACTCGCTTCTCGCGTATGTGTTGAAATGGGTGCTGACATTATTAAAACGTATTACTGCGAAGGATTCGAAAAAATCACCAGCACTTGCCCTGCCCCAGTTGTAATCGCTGGTGGTCCAAAACTCGATTCAATTGAAGACGCATTAAACATTACGTACAATGCACTGCAAGAAGGCGCAATCGGCGTAGATATGGGCCGAAACATATGGCAATCTGAACATCCTGCTGCGATGATTCAAGCGATTCATGGCATTGTGAAGAATGGATTGAATGTGAAAGAGGCACTCCAATTATTCGACGATGTAAAAAATTAAAATAAACGACAGACTATTACTCTTAAATATATACAAAATTAATATTTACTATAAAGAAAAACCTCTATGTTAGATTACTAAGTAACCTAACATAGAGGTTTTCTTTTACATTTTTTTGTTCCGGATTTAGTCAGATTTCTACAGATCGCGTACGTTCCAAACAATCTCACCGCGCTCCCCCCACGTACTGTGATGCCGATGAAACCCTATCTTTTCTAATACCCGGAAAGACGCCGTATTCCAAGCACCTACAGTAGACCAAAGTCTATGGCGACCCGTAGCAATCGCAGCCTCAAGCACTGCTGATGCTGCCTCTGTCGCATAACCTTTTCGATGAGCACTTTGGAACAACTCATATGCAATCTCTGGCTCTTCAAGCGTGGAACGACCGATGATTAAACCACAGTATCCGATGAAATCCCCTTCTTCTCGCCTACGTATAGTAAGAAGAGAAATACCATTTTCAGTTGCTTTCTTGCGCATTTCGATAAGAGAGATACGAACAGATTCAATGGTTGGCATGTCCACACCACGTTCACCAATTAATTGTCTCAGCCAGACTACATCAGATTCCTCCCACATATTCAGATCGAGTCGTTCCGTTTTTAACTGGAACGCCATATCTTTAAAAACAGCTGTCATAGCGGTAACCTCCTATTGATTTCACTGTACTACTTATAATAGTTTCGTACTTTACCATATGGGAAACCTGCTTGATTCATACATTATTATTATTTTATGCATAAGCAATTCCTCTGCTAAATAGACCTTGTTATCAAACTTCATTTTAAGTCTACAATATTTGATTTATAAATGATTTTAAATTAACACTTAATATTTATATTTAAAAATGTATTGCCCTTTCTTTTTTGTTAAAATAAAGAAAATGAGGAATTATTATGCAAAGAATGACATTTGAACGTCCTACTGATTATTACGATGAAAGATTATATACTATCGATGAAAAAATTTGTGCTCTATTAAAAGAACGGAAAGAACTTTCAGGTGGTGATCCAGGTTTTCCACATGATGAAGCCATTTATAAATGGGCAAAGCAATACGGATTTTATCCAGACTATCTAAATTCATTATTCTCTTCCATGATGGACGAAGGTGAATTTAAACCTCGCGTCGAACCAACTACATTCAAAAAACATATACCTGTTTTTAAATCTTATGAACATAATGGTATCATGTATACCGTAACTTTTATTCGGCAATATGCAAATGCTAGTGTAGTTTATTTATATAGCGATTGGGATTCCACTGATGAAGCTTTTAATGAAAATAAGCCTCATAGTTTCTTCCAATTATCAATAGATGATACATATGACTGCTGGCCAGAAGGTGGCGGCGGCACTGATGGACATTTTAGTCATCATTTCGTTATATCTCCTGCCCTTCCTGATAATTTGTCTGGAATAAGCTTACGATTCAAAGAACTCAATATGCCGTTTAGGAAAGATCAAGCTGTGCTTGAATTTGAAATTCAGTTGGACTGAAAAGAGCGTAATCTAGTTGAGAATTTGACTAGGTTACACTCTTTTTAGTTGTTACTTATTCGGTATATGAAATTTATATCAATGATTTTCTCAATATATCGATTTATTGAAAATATTAGACAACATTATTTATGAAGCACCCACTCAATTAACTTGATTGCTGCTTTAATACGGTCCTTCGTATCTCCTAAAAATAGCTTATTAAGTAATGAATCTAAATGAATGGGCTTATTCGGCAACTCTTTAATATATCTTAAAACAGATCCCGCTGGCGGTGTAGGTTTGTTATGAATGGCCCATATGCCTTCTATCAATGTCCAAGTTGACGTGTGAACTATGTATGAAGCTTTTAACTCATCATTTGCTTTTAAAGCAGACTGAATTTTAATGAGCGAACTATGCAACCAATAAGAAATGCCTTTCACTTTGTCACTAGAAACACGATAGTTTTCAAATTCATATGTAGCTATTTCCTTTAACTTTTTCAACTCGCCGCTTTTATCAAATAAAATTTCCCCTTCTAAAAATGAGTATAATTCCATCGGATTGTTTTTGAAGTTTTCTAGTATTTGATTAACGTCTGCATACTTATATTCAACTAAAATTTCTTCTCTCGTTTCAGAATGAAATTTCTTATTTTGTCCGTCTTCTAAAAGAACATAGAAGTCTAAATCCGAATCAGGATATGCATCACCTCTTGCGACAGATCCGATAAGCATACATCCAGTTATCTTATTTATAGATAAGATTTCAGCTACTATTGTTTGCACTAATTTTTTATGTTGTTCATGTTTAGTTTGTGCTTCTAACATTTGTAACCTCCAAACATTTTTTCACTTCATTTACCTCCATTTATAACGAAATAATAAAACATATATCACATCCATATTTTACTATACATCAAAAAAAGAGGATATTTGTTTATTACTAAACAAATATCCTCTACCTTTACATATATATTACGATTGTTGATAAGCCGCTTTCGATGATTTCACATAATATACTGCGTGATCCACGTTAATGATATGATCTGGTTTTGACTTACCACGACTCGCTCTATGACCTGCTAAATGTTCTTCACTCGTTTCCCAGTTTTTCCATGCTTCTTCAGATTCCCAGCGAATCATAACGACAACTTCTTCGTCGCCGCGTCTTACTTTTTTCACAAGAACGCTTAAGTCGATGAAGCCTTCAAATTTTTCAATAATGCCTTCGCCAGTGAAACGTTCTACAACTATATTTGATGTACCTTCTTTTACTGTAAATGTTTTCGTTTCAATAAACATATATCCCACTCCCTCTTTATAATACGAATACTACTATTCTTCTATTATAGTTGATTATGATAATTATTTTCAATTAAAAAGTTTTAATTATTTGAATCATGCCGTTTTCTCTTCAACTGCCTCATCTAAAAATTTGAAATACGGAAGTAATAATCCTATTAAAGAAGTAATACATATAATCGCACCGATAATAAAGTATAGTGCTCTTATTCCCCAGATTTCACTTAGTATGCCTCCTAATAACACACCTAACGGCATAGCAGATCGTATGAAAAATAAACGCACTGAAAATACTTGTCCTATCATATTGTTCGGTACTGTTTGTTGGCTTATTGTCGTGTTATGAACATTGAAAAAGGCAATGCAAATGCCTGCAACAACTTCAATGAACACTGCAATTACTATACTATGATTGAATGCTAGAGAAATATATGTGAGTCCTCCTATAAACAATCCACCAAGCATAAGTATACGCCGGCTTTTATATGTTACTTTTCCGACTAGTATAGATCCAACTACATAGCCAAATGGGAATCCGGCCATAAAATAACCAAATTCCGCATACCCGGCTGACAGCTCGTCTTTTATATAAGGAAGATTTGTAACTAGCGTAACCCCAACTCCAAATTGCACGAAAGTAAGAAAAATACCGAGCCAAACGATAACTGGTTTTGTGAAAAAATATGTAAAACCGTGAAGAAACTGTTCTAACCACGTTTTCCGAATAGATTGTTTTGTTCTCTTTTCTTTTATATTAAGTAATAATGCACCACTAACAAATAGACAAATACATACGAAAGATAATGTAAGTTCTGTTCCAATCAAATGAATGATTACTCCGGCTAATACGGGCGCAAGAAACATCATAAGACGAGCCATTCCATCAATATACGCATTTGCGTCTTGAAGCTGTTCTTTACTTACAATACTCGGTGTAATTGCTTGACTTGCAGGTGTATACAGCGGCGTAATAAGCCCGATTATTATTTGTACGACATACACATGCCATACTTCTATACTGTTAGTAAGTAACATGACTAACGGCAGTAAGAAAACCGAAGCCCGCATCCATTGCGAAAAAATCATAATCCACTTCCGGCTCCATTTATCAATAAATGGGCCACTTATTAGTTGTAGTATAAGAGATGGGATAAAGTATAGTAGCCACATACTACTTAATGCTGTTTTTGATCCTGTTAATTCGTAAACAAGAATCGAATTACATAACGTTCCGAAAGCCCCGCCTAACTCTGAAATTGCACTGCCAATCCACATATAAAAGAACGAACGGTTTTTCAATACATTTTTCAATTTCACACACCAACTTTTCTACTAGATTCCTCCCTCTATGTGCATTCTAGTTGCATATTATCTATTTAAAAACGCATCTAATTCTTTCGATAACGACTGTACTGCTTTCTTTCTCAATACATATTTCCCGTCATGTATATCTACTAACTTCGCTGCACGTAACAATTTCAAATGATGGTGTACAGTCGATTTACCGAGTTGCAGTCTTTCTGTAATTTCCTGCAAAGTCCGTTCTTGTTCGAACAACATTTTTACAATGCGTAACCTCGCTTCATCCCCAAGTGCCTTATGTTTTTGAACTAAAAAATAATTCGGTTCATATAGATCTTCAGGATGGATGCTTTCATTTGCGACTGGGTAATGAAATACTTTCGTATCTTCAATATCCGCCTCAATGTTCCACGGTCTGTACGTCATTTGTGGGATAAGAAGTACATAATGAACACTTGGTTCTGGCATATAGTTCACACCGCCAGTCGCCCACTCGACAAACTCTTCTGGTTTCATCTTTTTATTCATTTCATTTTTCGCTTCATAATCTCTTTGTAATATAGAAAGTATTTGCTCCTCCTCTTTCTGAATAACACTCTCATACCACCCTGTCATAACAGCGATTAAATGGGATTTCAGCACTTGTACATGAACATCACATATAAAATGAATATACGTGGAGAAAAACTGATGATCTTGTGTCAGCTCCTCTAGTTCATATATTGCAGTTACGTCTCCACTTGCTGCTAAATGTCTTTTCTTTTCATACTTCTCGCCTAAAAACGGTAAGCATATATATTTCAAATCTACTTCTGAAAGCGAATCGATTTTAGCATGAAACTGCGCTAAGTCCTGAAAATCCTCTTTATACAACAACTGAAGTAACGCTTTCCACGTATTATGTTCTTCTACAAACTGTAAGTGCTCTCTCATTTCTTCTGTTAATGATTCCTTAATTTCTTCCCATTCATTTTGACTCTTTTCAAGGGTATCGATTAACCTTTTATGAGTAATTGCCGCAATGCCAAGTGCGCATTCGAAAAGTATCGAATACTTCACTTGAACATGGTAAGTTTCCCTCTTTCTACTCGTTATGTGATAGACCTCCATTTTATCCCCTCCTTGTTTACTATATATTAAATTCTATTTTTATCGAATTATACCTTCTATATTTTTAGAATTAATGAAATTTAAGTTGAAATACATTCATTCTAAATTAAGAAGAATAGGAGCTTTTTTATATACAAATAATAACTTTCAAGGAGTTGTTGACATGTATTTTATATTAAATATGTTAGGGATTTTCATTGTAATCTTAATCGTTTTCCTCTGTTCGCCTAATAAAAAACATATAAAATGGAGACCAATCGTTATTCTAATCATATTAGAGCTCTTTATTACGTGGTTTATGTTAGGTACGAAGCTCGGTAGTATTATCATTAATAAAATTGCGTCATTTTTCAGTTGGCTACTGTCATGCGCGAATGAAGGTATTCGGTTTGCCTTTCCTTCCGCTATGGAAAATCAAACAATTGATTTCTTCTTTAGCGCATTACTTCCTATCATTTTCGTTATCACCTTCTTTGATATTCTTTCGTACTTCGGAATCTTAACTTGGATTATTGATAAAGTAGGTGCAGTTATTTCAAAGATTTCTCGTTTACCAAAGTTAGAAAGCTTCTTTTCGATTCAAATGATGTTTTTAGGAAACACCGAAGCACTTGCGGTTGTTCGTGATCAGTTATCTGTTTTAAAAGATAATCGTTTATTAACTTTTGGAATTATGAGTATGAGTAGCGTTAGCGGCTCCATTCTTGGCGCTTATTTATCTATGGTTCCAGCAACATATATTTTCAGCGCAATCCCTTTAAACTGTATTAACGCATTAATTTTAGCCAATGTTTTAAATCCTGTAGAAATTACGAAAGAAGAAGATGTCATATATACACCTTCAAAAGATGAAAAAAAAGATTTCTTTTCTACTATTTCAAACAGTATGTTAGTCGGGATGAATATGGTTATCGTTATTTTAGCTATGGTAATTGGTTATGTGGCATTAACTGCATGTTTAAATGGAATTTTAGGCTTTTTCGTCACAGGTTTAACAATTCAAAAAATCTTCTCCATTATCTTTAGCCCCTTTGCTTTTTTACTCGGTTTATCGGGCAGTGATGCGATGTATGTAGCTGAATTAATGGGGATCAAAATAACGACGAATGAATTTGTTGCAATGATGGATTTAAAATCGAACCTAAAGTCTTTACAACCACATACAGTTGCAGTTGCAACTACATTTCTAGCTTCTTTTGCTAACTTTAGTACAGTAGGTATGATTTACGGAACTTACAATTCATTATTTGGCGGAGAAAAATCAGCCATAATCGGTAAAAATGTTTGGAAGCTTCTCGTTAGCGGGATGGCAGTTTCCTTATTAAGCGCTATGCTTGTTGGACTATTTGTATGGTAAATATTCTTTAAAATAAAAGACACCCAATCGAATTGAGTGTCTTTTATTATTATTTTCGAATTTGTCCATTTCCACGAATCACATATTTTGTAGAAGTTAATGCAGGAAGTCCCATCGGTCCCCTTACGTGTAGTTTTTGTGTACTGATGCCAATTTCTGCGCCGAATCCGAATTCAGATCCATCAGTAAAACGAGTGGATGCATTATGATACAGTGCAGCCGCATCAACAGATGTGAAGAACTTATTGACGTTTTCCTCGTTTTCTGAAATAATCGCTTCGGAATGCATAGAACCATACGTATTTATGTGATGAATCGCTTCTTCTATAGAAGAAACTACTTTCACTGCCAGTGTGAGAGATAAAAATTCTGTTTCCCAGTCTTCTTCTGAAGCAAGTACAATTGAAGAATCAATAGCCAATGCTCTCTGATCACCGCGTAGCTCCACACCTTTTTCCTTCAAAGTTGAAAACAGCTCGCTACCAAATTGCTGCGCCCACTTCTCATGAAGTACAATCGTTTCAATTGCATTACATACAGATGGACGCTGCGTTTTTGCATTAATAATAATATCAATTGCCATTTGTTTATTCGCTATTTCATCAATGAAAATATGACAATTTCCTGCACCTGTTTCAAGTACCGGAACAGACGCTTCTCTCACTACCGTATCAATTAATTGTTTGCCTCCTCTTGGAATAAGAACGTCTAGGTAATCATTCATTGTAAACAACTGCTTTGCGCTATCCCGTGTTGTGTCTTCTATAAGCTGTACACTTTCTTCTGGCAAGCTTGTTTGTTTAAGCGCTCGGTGAATAACTTCAACAATAGCTTTGTTAGAATTAATAGCAGAAGAACTACCACGTAATATAACTGCGTTTCCTGTTTTCAAACAAATTGTAGCAGCATCTACTGTTACATTCGGCCTTGCCTCGTAAATCATGCCAACAACACCAAGTGGTACACGCATCTCCTGAATAGATAGTCCATTTGGTCGCTCCCATTCGCTTACACGTTCTCCAACTGGATCACGTAATTCGATTAACTGCTTAATCCCCTCTGCCATATCAACAATTCGTTGTTCAGTTAGCATAAGTCGATCAAGGAGTGAATCAGAAAATCCTTTTGCCTTACCTTCTTCGATATCACGTTTGTTTTCCTCTACAATATAAGCTGTTTCTACTATTAGCCTTTCAGCAATAGCAGCAAGTGCTTCGTTTTTTTGACTTGTAGATTTTAGTACAAGTTCTCTAGCAAGTGCTTTCGCTTTTTTTCCCTTTGCCAACACTTCATTCATCTTCATTTCCTCCTTTTTAACATCACTATTCTTAAAGTGACACCCAATAATCTCTATGAATGACTTCATAATTATGCCTTTCGCCTCTTGCTTGAATATGTTGACTTTGCATACCTTTTATCTCTCTTAATTCCTCTGCGCTATATGTGCATTGTCCTTTTCCAATTACGCGCCCTTGTTGCGTCATTACTTCTACGACATCGCCAACTTGGAAAAATCCTGAAACATTTGTAACGCCAGCAGGAAGAAGACTCTTACCATGCTGAATGATAGCAGTAGCTGCTCCAGCGTCTACTTCAATTTGCCCGCTAACAAGCGAATGCAACGCGATCCATTGCTTGTTCATCTTCATCTCTTTTTGAGGGGCATTTCCGACATACGTACCATCACCTTTGCCCTTCAAAACATCTACAAACTTCTCTTGTCCACGTCCTGTTCCGATAAATACACTCACGCCAAGAGAAATTGCTGTCTTCGCAGCATCAATTTTTGATTTCATACCGCCAGTCCCAAGTTTGGACCCAGCATCTCCTGCAAGAGAAGCAATCTCTTCCGTAACTTCAGGAAGGAAATAATATTTTTTCGCATCCGCATTTTTCTGTGGATTTTTGTCATATAAACCGTTCACATCCGTAAAAATCATAAGCATATCTGCCGAAACAAGTCCGCTTACTAAAGCTGACAGCATATCATTATCACCGAACGTTAGCTCCTCTAATGAGATGGAATCATTTTCATTAATGATTGGTAGAGCAGAACGGTTTAGTAACTCTCCTAAAGTAGCGTAAGCATTACTATATTGTTCTTTTCTAGAAAAATCACTTCTCGTCAGCAATAGTTGCGCTGTAACGATGCCATATTTACGAAATTCCTCCGTGTACGCCTGCATTAACAAACTTTGTCCAACAGCCGCAGCAGCCTGTTTTCCTTTAATTGTCACAGGTCTGGTAGGATATCCTAGAGCCGAAAAACCTGCAGCGACAGCCCCAGATGTAATTAACAAAACTTCATGCCCTTCCTCTTTCAATCGAGCCAATGCGGCAACGTGATCTGAAAGTTGTTCTTTAGAAATGCCTCCGTGACTATCTGCCAAGGAACTACTCCCAATCTTTACAACAATTCGATGTTTTTTCACTTTTTTATCCCCCAAGTCTAAAATCAAAGTTTTTTATAAATTACACTTCTATTCATATAGCTTGCAGCGATTCTATTCTTTTCAATGCTGCGCCTAGCCTATTTAAGAGCAAAATAAAAATGACCGCTTCGCCCTTAATAAAATAAAAAGGACGAAACGGTCATTGTTCCGCGGTACCACCTTAATTGATATACATAGATATCCACTTGGCGCCTATAACGCAGGCGAACGCCTAAACTTTCATTTAAGACTCAGGGATAGGTTCGATATATTCTATACGAGGAATCTTTCAGCCGGTGAATTCCACTCTCTTTCGCAAGAAGACATATGTACTATTTCCCTTCAACGATTTTCGGTTTAATTTTTTATATTATGCGATATAATTTGATTTGGTGTCAAGAAGTATTTTTAAAAATAAATAGAGCGGTAAGTTACTTGTATGAAATTATTACCGTACTGAATGAAAATACAAATCGATATAAGTTTAACTCATATTCATCAACATAAAACCTAAAATTAAAGTGTATATATTTACATAATGTCGAATATAATTGATTTTTATCTTTTGGTGTTGCAAAAAGGAATATATTCTTTTAGAATGTTTCTTTATATTACATAAAGATGTTATTGTTATTTTAAGATAGCAATTTCGAAATGATATAATTTATTATAAAAGGAGCAAGATTGAGTTATTATGGATAAACAAATTGGATTTATCGGTTGCGGAAATATGGGAATGGCTATGATTGGTGGGATGCTACACAAAAAGATAGTGTCTGCAAATAATATTATTTGTTCGGATTTAAACACTACGAATTTAAAAAATGCTAGTGAAAAATATGGGCTAACTACAACTACTGACAACAATGAAGTAGCTAAAAATGCTGATATTTTAATTTTATCAATTAAACCAGACCTATACACATCAATCATTAACGAAATAACAGAAGTAATCAAAAACGATGTTATCATCGTAACGATCGCTGCCGGGAAAAGCATTAAAAGTACTGAAGAAGCTTTTGCTAAAAAATTAAAGGTTGTAAGAGTAATGCCTAACACCCCTGCTCTTGTTGGAGAAGGAATGTCTGCATTATGCCCTAATGAAATGGTGACAGAAAAAGATTTAGAAGATGTGCTAGACATTTTCAATAGCTTTGGTCAAACAGAGATCGTAAGCGAAAAATTAATGAACGTTGTAACATCTGTAAGTGGTTCGTCGCCAGCATACGTATATATGATTATAGAAGCGATGGCAGACGCCGCTGTACTTGATGGTATGCCACGCAATCAAGCATATAAATTCGCTGCTCAAGCTGTGTTAGGTTCTGCAAAAATGGTACTAGAAACAGGCATACATCCAGGTGAATTGAAAGATATGGTTTGTTCTCCTGGCGGAACAACGATAGAAGCTGTAGCAACATTAGAGGAAAAAGGATTACGAACTGCAATTATTTCAGCAATGCAGCGCTGTACACAAAAGTCTGTTGAACTATCTGGGCAAACGAAAAAGTAAAACTATAAAAGAGATCACGTTAGCTTTGAATTTAGTTAGAAAACGGTGGATTACATACTCTCTCGCTTGCACTAAATGATAAACGGACAAACTCATAGATACTTGAGTTTGTCCGTTTTTTTGATTATACTACAATAATTTTATTTGTATCTTCTTTTGAAATTTCAGTTTTATCCCTTCCTTATTCTTTACTATGATTGTGTAATTTTATTAGAAACTAATAATTTTTCAATGCATTTCGGTAACATATCTAATAGCGTTTCAAATGCGTAATTTACATCTAAACGTTCTGTCCATTGATGTGCATCTTTTCCTACCGGCCCCATATTTAATACCGGAACGTCAAACTCTTCTAGATCCTGAAGTGGAATCGAATAACCTTTATCCCATAATGGCATATTGTCTACAAATGAACTCATTGAATCTAGTGGATTCTGTAAGCCCACATAGCTCAAATCTGAAATTCCCCCAAAATAGTTTTGGTTTTCAAATGTAATGTTATGATTGTAGTGAGCATACTTTTCCATTTCTGCAACTACATCTTTAATTAACGGATTGTTGCGTGAACTTACAGCTGGATAATATGGTGGAGCAAAGAAAAGTACAATCATCGGCGCCTTTTCTTTACATAAAATAGATAGTTTATCTACTAAATCAATTGTTACCGCACGATCATCTTTATCTTCTCTATTTTTTATTATATTAGATTGAATATCATCTATTTTCTCTTGCCCATGTTGTTCAATTGCATAAGCGATAAGCTCTTCATACGTTAATACATTTACTTTCATATTAGGCGGTATAAACGGATTATATTTAGAAAAACGATATGCTTGCTTCTCGTATGATTCTTCTATTTTCTCTGCTACTTTCGTTACTTTTTGATGTAACATTGAAACGACGTCTGTCATCGTTTTTTCCAGTAAAAACAAATTGAATAATGTGACTGCACGATGCGGAATTTGTACAGAATAATCCTCCTTTAAATCACGTTGAAGTAAGTTAGTTGGGGGAGGACTCGCTTCTCCTTCTACAACATCACAAAGGTCCGTATTCAATTCTAATTCAGCCGTTAATAAACCAGCCATATAACTCCCATTTAAGCCTGCAAATGGTTCACCCACATGTGTTTCTTTACCATAGCAAAGAAATCCAGGTAACACTTTACCAATAGAACCAGTATAAATATACTTATTTTGGTCACCAGGATGTCGTGAAAACATAGGCTCTGAATTTAATACCGTTTTATAATCCAAGTTATGTTCTCTTGCTAACTCTAGTAGTCTTGGAACAGCAGCCCTCATCCCTACAGAGTTTACTTCTTCATCTGGAACAGCTAATAAAAGAACATTCCCGTCAAATCTTCCTTCACAGGCTTGCTCAATCATTGCCATTTGTAATGTGAGGCCGCATTTCATATCCATTGTTCCTCTGCCAAACAGCCAATCTCCTTGTTCTATATCTTCACGTACATGGCCTGGTAATTCATCTTTATGAGAATAAAACATAGATGTTAACTTTTTAGGATTAAATGCATCTTCTTTCCAAACTCCGTAATCTTGCACATCTACAACATCAAAGTGACTAACTAAAATTACGGTATTTTTTGTACTATCGCTTTTCTTCACTAGGGCTGTAACAAAATATCGTCCGTCCCCCGTCGGATTTTTTTGCAAATGATGTGGGTTTTCTTTGAAGTACTGTAAATCAGATAATTGTTCCACAACAAAGTCTGGCAATATCACTTCAGCTTCTGTACCTGTAATACTAGGAATTTCAACAAGACTGCTTAATAATTGAATCAATTGTTCTTTTGATTGCCACTTTGACATATAAATCCCCCTATTTTTCCGCATTATGAAAATGAATTCCAGTATATGAATAAAAAATGACGACAGTTATCAAAATTATAGTTCTGATGTACTGCCGATTTTTATTGATATTTCATGAGCTGCTTGTTTTACCTTACTAATAAGAAAAGATAGTCGATCATCATTTATGCGATGACTAATTAACCCAACACTTAATGCTCCTACTACTTTATGATTAAATCCGATAATAGGTGCAGCTACTGAAGCTGTCCCTTCTGTTTTTTCACCATAACTGACCGCATATCCTTCAGTTTTTATTTGCTTTATTTGATCTAAAAGAATGTGCTTTTGTTCTGGTAATGAAGAAAGTAAATGTTCTACAATATGTTCCATTTCATTCGTTTTCATATTGGCAAGCATCGTTTTATTTGCAGCACCAATTGAAAGTGGAATTTGTTCCCCTAAGTTATCAATAACTCGAATTTTTAAAGGGCTATCCATTCTTTCAATGATAATAGAATGTGTTCCATTTGGAATGTTCAAATAAACACTCTCTTCCACTTCAGAGGCTAACCGCTTCATCACTTCTCTTGCAACTGATCTGTAGTCTACCTTCTCCAATTGACGTAATCCTATTTCCATCCACATTGGCCCAATTTTGTACTGTTTCGTTTCTGAAATTTGCGTAACTAACCCATGCTCGATTAAAGAGTTAAGTAATCTATGTACTGTACTAACTGGGAGATGTGTTCTGTCCGCTATATCAGAAATTGCCCAATACTCTTTTTCATTAGTAGAATTTAACAACTTTATAATACTTATCGCTCTATCAATGGACTGCACCATAATAACTCACCTCAGCTTGACTTGTAATATGCTAGTTCGCTCAATTACCTATCAATTTAACAAAAATTTAAAATGAAATCAATCTATTTATTCAATTTTCTAAAAATAAAAATATGCCACTGATAACAATTTGTAAGCGCGAACAAAAAAATATTGACTTTTCTTTTTAATTATCTGAAAATTATAACAAGATTTCACATCACGGAATACATTCCACAATACGGAAAAACATCAAACTTCATTCTATCAACTACGAAAGTGAGGAAAACAATGACGCAAGTAAGTAATACAAACAATGAATTAAAACGTACGATGAAAAGTAGACACTTATTCATGATTGCACTCGGTGGTGTGATTGGAACGGGATTATTTAACGGATCTGGTTTTATTATAAGTCAAGCTGGACCTGGTGGATCCGTACTTGCCTTTATGGCTGGTGGATTATTAATGTATTTCGTTATGCTTTGTCTTGGTGAACTTGCTGTAGCCATGCCTGTTTCAGGTTCTTTTCAGGAATATGCAACTAAGTTCATCAATCCTGCAACTGGCTTTACAATCGGATGGTTGTATTGGTTAAGCTGGGCGAATACGACCGGTCTTGAATTTACAACTGCCGGCATTACAATGCAGCGCTGGTTTCCTGATATTCCTGTTTGGGTTTGGTGTTTAATATTTGGCGTTACTATCTTCACTATTAACGCATTATCTGCTCGTAGTTATGCAGAAACAGAATTTTGGTTTTCAAGTATAAAAGTATCTGCCATTATAGCTTTTATTATCCTTGGCGGTGCCGCTATGTTCGGTTTTATTGACTTAAAAGGCGACGAACCAGCCCCGTTATTATCAAATTTCGTAAATCATGGCGGTTTATTCCCAAATGGACTTGCAGCTATTCTATTAACAATGGTTACAGTCAATTATTCCTTCCAAGGTACAGAACTTGTCGGAATCGCAGCAGGTGAAAGTGAAGATCCAGCAAAAACTTTACCTCGTTCTATTAGAAATATTATATGGCGCACGATGTTTTTCTTCGTCTTAGCAATCTTTGTTCTTGTTGCTTTAATTCCTTGGGAAGAAGCAGGATTAACAAAGAGCCCATTCGTTGCTGTATTTGATAATATCGGTATTCCATATGCAGCTGATATTATGAATTTTGTTATTCTTACTGCTGTTCTTTCTGTCGCAAACTCTGGACTGTACGCCGCAACTCGCATGCTTTGGTCATTATCAAAAAATGAAATGGCTCCGGCCTTTTTAAAAAAATTATCTTCACGAGGAATACCTTTAAACGCTTTAATTTTGACAATTTCTATTTCTGCTTTTTCTCTTTTAACAAGCGTTGTAGCTGCTGAAACAGTTTACTTATGGTTAATTTCCATTTCTGGCGTCATTACAATCATTGTTTGGATGTCAATTTGTGTCTCTCAATTCTTTTTCCGTAAACATTATTTAGCAGACGGTGGAAAATTAGAAGACTTAAAATTTAAAACTCCACTTTATCCACTTGTACCAATTCTTGGTTTTGGATTGTATGGCATTATATTAATCAGTCTTATTTTTATCCCAGAACAACGACTTGGAATCTATTGCACTGTACCGTTTATCGTTTTTTGCTATACCTACTATCACTTTAAAGTTAAGAAAAGAATTGCTACTAACACTCATAGTGAAAGTAAAATTAGCGAGACTATGTAATACTATACTTATATATAAAAGACCGCACATGGCTTTCATTTCATATGCGGTCTTTTATCATTGGCATTTGTTCTATTCCCTTTTCATTCATTACCTCATACGATTCAGTGTTACTATATACCTTTACTTGGATTGCAAGTTCTTTGAAAAGTGATACCAATTTCCATAATGCGGTAAATACTACAATACTAGTAATTGGATTTTTTCACTTTTAATACGTTATTGATTTTCTTTACTGTTTTGATATATTGAATATATATTGCTTAAAAATTTAAAAAAAGACAGGAGTTATCTACAATGATAAAAGGTTTCGGGGGAATATTTTGGAGAACTAAAAATCTTGATATTATAAAAAAATGGTACAGTGAAGTGTTGAAAATTGAAATAGAAGATTGGAATGGGACTGTGATTAAACCCCAATTAGGAAATGAGACTATTTTTTCTTTCTTTACCGAAAATGATAATTATTTTCCAATAGAACAGCAAGTGATGTTAAATTTTGAAGTACATAATTTAAATGAGACTATTCAGCATCTTGAACATATTGGTGTACCTCTTGAAAAGAAAGAAGAAATTAGTGAGTTCGGAAAGTTTATTTGGATTAAAGATCCTGAAGGTCGTCTAATTGAGCTTTGGGAGAAATAGACGGTTATAATCCTTTGCTATTAAGCTAACGGTTGCTTTCATTCAACAAAATAAATAAAAAAGTCGATTCCTTAACTCCACAGGAAATCGACTTCTTCTATCCCATCGCAATAAAATGGAACTACTTCCCTTGATTAGATTGTTTTCGAACAAAAGATACGAAAAATAGTTTTTTCTGGCTGCTTATTTATCCCTTCTAATTCGCTTTAAAATTATATAATGGCTTAATAATGTGCTTTATATCTATTGTTTCTTTTGTATTTTCTATAATTTCATCCATTGGCTTGTATACCATTGGTGCCTCATCAATTGTGCTCTCTACTACCGATGTAGTCCAAACCTCTTTCATCGTATTTTGGAAGTCCTCTAGACTCAATAATTCTTTAGCCTTCTTACGACTCATGATACGTCCTGCCCCATGCGGACCAGAAAAGTTCCAGTCTGGATTACCTTTACCAAATGCAATAATTGAACCATCTCTCATGTTAATTGGAATAATTACTCGTTCATCTTTCTGAGCTGAAATAGCACCTTTTCGTAGAATCATATTTTCCATGTCAATATAGTTATGTATTGTAGTAAATTGATCAGTTACTTTCCAATCCATTTTAGTGACAATTTCATCAATCATTGCTTTACGATTGAACTCAGCATACTTTTGGGCAATATTCATGTCATTCATATAATCTTTGAATCCTTTTCCTTCTAAATAAGCTAGTGCTTTACGAATCTGTGGCTTCTTAATTCCACGTAAAGTCTCTTGTATTTCTTTTTCTCTCCCCTCTTTAGTTAATCTCTTAATAATCTCATCCTTCATTGATGTAACATGAATTAGTTGTTCATACGCGAAGTTCTGGTAATACTCTGCTATTTGTTTACCTAAATTACGAGAACCACTATGAATGACAATATATACATTTCCTTTATCATCTTCATTTAATTCAATGAAATGATTTCCTCCTCCAAGAGTACCTATACTTTTTTGAGCTCGTTGTAATGTATATGGGGCCTTCACACCATCAAAATCAATCATTTTTGAGAATCGATGTTCTTTATCTCGGATACGAAAACCACTTGGAACAAATTTACGAATCGTTTCGTCTAAGTAATCGAAATTAATTTCTTCTTTTTTCTTATCAATCACACCAACTTCCATACCACAACCAATGTCTACCCCTACAAGATTAGGAACAATTTTATCTTGTATTGTCATCGTTGTCCCAATCGTGCAACCTGCTCCTGCATGTGTATCTGGCATAATACGAATTTGACTATCCTTTACGAATTCTTGGTTACAAAGATCAATAATCTGCCCAGTTGCAGTCTCATCAACGTTATTCGTAAATACTTTTGCTTCATTGTATTTTCCTTGTAATTTCAACATCTTTCATGTCCCCTTCCTTTTGAAAGAATTATTTTATTACGTTGTATGTGTTCTTATAATTACTATTATCCACCTTCTGCTTTCCAATATATATGTACTATATCTTTCACTATAAAAAAATTATAATGATTCATTTTGTTTACATAATATAATTACTGTCTCTTTATATTTATACCTACACATAAGCATTCCTCCTCCTAAATATCGATCATATAATAATTAAATAAAAACTCCCCTTAAATCGAAAATGATTAAGGAGAGTTTTTTATTTACGATGAAATTATAGTTCAGATTTCACTCGAACAGAAACATTGTTTTTAATTATTTTTTTGAATTCTTTAAAGGTAACAAAATTGTTACTTTTCTCATCCCAAAGACGAAAACGGAGTGATCGTAAGCTTGTAGCAAGTGTAATCGTTGGTACATTTTTTAACGGAAGCGTATTATTGTGTGCCTCTTCTAGTTTATAGTTAGGTACTCTTGGACTTAAATGGTGAACATGATGGAATCCAATATTACCAGTTAGGAATTGCAAGATTTTTGGAAGTTTATAAAATGAACTTCCTTCCACTGCCGCCTTCACATATTCCCAATCTTTATCCTCTTCAAAATAAGAATCTTCGAATGTGTGCTGTACGTAAAACAGCCAAATTCCTACTGAACCCGCTATTAAGAATATCGTACCATGCACTAACAGAAACGATTGCCACCCAATTGCCCAGCAAAGTATAGCTATTAAAGCAACGATTATAATATTCGTCAAATACGTATTCATACGTTCTTTCTGTCTAGCACCTTTTCGGTTAAATCTATTTTTAAATAAGAAAACATAAATCGGACCTAATCCAAACATAACGAATGGATTGCGATATAAGCGATATGCTAAACGAAGTCTAAATGGCGCAGCTAAATATTCATCCACTGTAAGCGTCCAAATATCTCCTGTACCTCTCTTATCCAAATTACCACTTGTAGCGTGATGAATAGAATGCTCATGTCCCCATTGATCAAACGGGAATAAAGTTAACACACCCATACATGTCCCTACGATTCTATTTGCAGGTCGACTTTTAAAGAATGAATAATGGGTACAATCATGAAAAATAATGAAAATCCGTGTCATAAAACCAGCGGCTAACAGAGATGGAACTAACGATAACCAATAAGAAACAGACAAACTTTTATAAGCAAGGTACCATAAAATAATGAACGGCACAATTGTGTTAATAAGTTGCCACACACTTTTTTTAATCGTTGATTTTTCATACGGAGCAACTTGTTTTTTTAAATTTTTAGTATTTTCTAATGTCATTGGTCTAATTCCTTTCCTTTATGTTGCTAATTCACATTATAGCATACTATTAGTATCAGGTGTTAAAAGTAGCTGTAATAAATATTATATAATATAAAAATCTCTTTTTTCTTACTCATTACTTACAAATTACTTACGGTCAAAAAAACTTATATAATCGGACTGATGGAGCATTTCAATTATAAAAGAAACATCTATTTTTTCCAATAAATATATATAAAAGCAGAGGACTTTTTCACTTCTGCACATCTTTTCATTTTTTTAAATGGTAATTTTTTTCGATTTGTATTTATGTAACAGTTTTTTCTCACAAGAAGAAAAGAGCTGCCATAAGTCAGGTTTCACCGACTTATGGCAGCTCCTTTTCATTTTATTTTAGCGATGGATCCAAACTGCACCTGCAGACTTGTCTTCAGCTTGACCTACTACTTCAAACTTCAATCCAAGTTTCGGCAACTTACGTCCGGCATCTGGAATAACACTGTTGATGTATTGCTTAGAATCATCAAATTTCGCAACGCCTGGCAATCCTTTATAATCAAAAATACCGCGGGTTGGCGAATTTACTTTCCATGCTGGCGTTTGATCAAATGAGAATGCCGCATCGGCAATTTGATAACGCGTACTGCTCTTCACAGTTGGTTGTCCATTTAATGTTCCTACGATTGCCTCTGGATGAGAATCTACTACCCCAAGGAATCCTTCACCTGGATGAACGCCTACCCAGTTATCTGTAAAGCTTTGATCCGCATACCATACAACCATTCCTGTATTAAATACTGGACCACGTGCATGTTGTAGCGCCGTGTCAGACCCAGCGTAATTTCGCCACTCGATATAGTAGTTATGTTTTTTCTGTTCAAATCCGTTAGACACAGTAAATCCTTTTAGCGTCATTGCTGGCTGGCCTTCTGCATCATCAGAGAAAACAACTTTTCCATCTATAGTTAATGCTGCATTGTCTAATGCAAATCCTTTATAAGCTACTGCAATATCTGTTACATACTCAAATTGCAGTTTTACTTTCTTTCCTTTAAATTGGCTTAAATCGTATGATTTATCAACCCACTTACCATCTGTTGTATCTACGCCGCCTTTTACATCTTTTTCGCCCATTCTATCAATACGTGTCTTCGTTCCATCTTCTGCAATCGCATTTACGTCAAGGAAATCATACTTCGCTTCCAATTCATAAAATGCCTTATAATCAAATTTAGCATCCGTTGCAGTCGTTAAGTCAAATACTGGTGTCTCAAGTGTTGTATGAATGTCATTTCCTTTTGTGCTGTAATAAAACTTCTTACCAAATGCTGATTCGATATTTTTTATATCTTTGTCTGGCAAGTTAACACGAACAATTCCTGGTCGTTTTGATTTTGTAACACTTTGATCTAAATATGTTGCAGTACCAATTCCCGTGCGAAGTTTATCATAATCTACTTCGACGATATTCGCCCAGTTCCCCTTCATATTCTTTTGGAAAAACTCTTTATTTTGCGGTGAGAAACTTGTTGGCTCTGTTCCCGCAATTTTTCCAGCCCAGCTACCGCCGCTCATAAGGGACCATGATTCAACAGGTTCACCTTGTCCAGAATACTTTGTATCATATTCATCTGGTAAGCCTAAATCATGACCATACTCATGCGCAAACACACCAACTGCACCGTCTTCAGGCTCGATTGTATAATCATATGCAGCCATCTTTCCGCCCCAGTTTGATACAGTAGATTTTGTACCATCAATCGCATATGGCTTTGATCCTAGTTTTGAACGATGGGACCAAATCGCATCATCTTTCAATTTACCACCGCCAGCTTCTTGACCTACGCCCGCATGTACAACCATTAGGTGGTCAATAATTCCATCTGGCTCGTTTTTATTTCCATCACCATCTTGATCGTATTGATCAAATTGATCATAATCAGCTAAATTAATGCCTTTTGCTACAGCTGCTTTTAATGCTTCTTTCACAAAATCGCGTGGCCCTAAAGGACCTTTATTATCATGACCAGTTCCCGCATCCGCACCATAATCTGAAGCTTTTCCTGGAACAGTAAGCCATTCGGTTACAGTGCCATCAACTGTGTAGCTTCCGCCAGATTGCTCTTCATAATATTGTTTAAAAGTGTTAATCTTCGATCCATCAAATAACGTAAATTGCTCATCACCAAATAACATTTTTTGATAATGTTCACGATTAAAGTCCTTAGAATACATGTAACCCGGTTCTTGATCAATATTATTATGCTTAAAATCGCTAAATTCTACGAGTAAAACAAGCACTTTATCTTTTCGAACAGCTCCATTGTACTCTTCTTGCTTCGCTGGTGTAGTAGGTACTTTTCCATTTAGTTTTCTAGAATTCAATCCTGCATCTTGTCCAGCCACTGGTCCTACTTCAGGTTGCTGCGCCTGTTCATTTTCCTTCATTTTTGTATCTTTTACTTTTTTCATAAAATCAGAAGCCTCTTGCGTAAGACTATCTCCTGTCAAGATTTCTTTCCCAGGGTTTTCCCCTTTCTTTTTCTCAACATAATTTTCGACAGCCTTTGATGTCTCAGCTTGTGATGCAGATTGATCAATTACTCCCCTTTGTTTCAGCGCTTCTGCCAAACGCTCATCTGGTATTAAATGCTCATCAATTGGTAGAGATGGTGGCGTATCAGCATACGCTGCATGACTTCCAAAAGCAAACGTACTACTTAACACTGCCGCTGTTGCTAAAACTGATAATGGTTTTAACTTCTTATTCTTTTTCAATGCTTTTCCTCCCCAGTGTCTGCAAATTATCGTTTTTTTTGCCGATAGGAACATAATATTCGTTATAATACGAATATTCAATCTTTTTAAAAGGCTAAAATGTTGAGAAATATTTTTTAGGGTGAAAAACATATGATAAATAAATTTACAAGAAGTCCATTTTAGAATTTGTGATTCTCTTTACTCTTGTTTTCGAATGAAATTTCATCTACACAAAAAAGCCAATTCCTAAGTACTAGCTAAGGAATTGGCTTTTTTTTAATGAGAATATTTTATGAATAAATGGATTGCTTCTTCTGGTATATAGAACTTGCCATTGCTTTCTACAACGACACTACCTAATTCATATTCTTTATTCTTAATACGAATTATATTTTTATTTACAAATAATTGAGCTTTTACATTATTACGTTTTACTATGAGCACCGGGTTTTCTGCATCAGTATTATCTATTGCTACTGTTGCACCTTTTCGTTTAAAGGCTAATTCACTCTCTACAAATAATTTGTTTGTTACTTCTTCTAAGTTAAAGTCCATTGCTTTCGCCATCGTCTTCGCAATGTCTGTGTTTTGGATCAAACCTTTTGGCTTTTGAGGACCGTAAGAATATAAAAACACATCCTCACCTGTATGGCCTCCTGTTGTGAAGCCTATGTTCGCATGATTGGCCAATAATGTAGTAAGTATTGGACCTACATCCGATTTCTTTTTTGCTGCTTTTACTCTTTCTTTTTCATCATAAGTTAAATTGTCCAAACCGTATAATTTAGCTACATCTTCTACATTTGATAAATCAGATTTTAGTTTATTTGTAGCACCTTCAAGTGTCATTTTCGATTTTTTTAATGGACCAATGTATGCAGAGACCGGCGTAATATTATAGCCTTTTGTCGTATTCGCATTCCCAATAGAAATACCGCTGTTACCATGATCAGTTACAGCTATTAACATCGTATTACCATCTTTTTTTGCAAATTCCAATGCTTCTGCAACTGCGTTATCAAATGCTAATACATCACTAATCATCCCTATTGGATCGTTCACATGAGCTGCCCAGTCTGGCTTACTTCCCTCTACAAATAAAAAGAAACCATCTTTATCTTTTGATAGTGTTTGAATTGCTTTTTCCGTCATTTGAGAAAGTGTTGGTTGCTCCGGATTTGTTGCTTCGCGATCCATATCAAACGCAAGAGCATTATGTGAGAAAGAGCCCCAAATTTTCTTAGATTTAGAGTTCAATAATGCATCTTTCGTTTCAACAAAGTCGTATCCTTTGTTTTGAATCACCTTTACTAAATCTTCACCATCTTTTCTTTTTATAGGTAGCAGTGCCTCTTTTCCCCCACCTAATACGACATCTATATTTTGATACACTTGCTGCTCCGCAATTACGTCAAAACGCTTACGGTTAATATGGTGAGCAGAAAATCCAGCGGGAGTAGCATGCTGAATTTCAGCTGTAGCAACTATTCCAGTTGCGCGACCAGTGCGTTTGGCACCTTCTAAAACATTGGCAACTGGACGTAACTTGTCCTCTTCTTTGATTGATTTTAAGCCAGGTGAACTTACAATAGAAGGTAATATACCTACATATCCTGAATTCGATTTATTCCCCGTCGCTAAAGCTGTAGCTGCTGGGGCTGAGTCTGTTATAGCTGATTCCGCCGAATAGGTACGAACTCCTCCTGTTACAATTTCATCTAGTGCAAGTGGTTTCCCTTTATACAAGCGAGCTAATGTCGTTGCTGAAGAACTCGTTCCGTCCATAACCATTATGATTACATTTTTCGGTTGCCGTTCTACTTGTTTCACCTTAGCTTCCACCGTATGATAATTCATCATGCTTTCCGTACATAACATACTTAGTGTGATTGTTCCTACTAACAGTAACCTTTTCATCAATAAACCCAAATTCGACATTGTTGTTCCTCCGTATGTTTCACATTCATTTATATACAAAAAGATTTCCACAACCTATATATGTTTTATTAGTCCCCAATTTTCATGAAGCTAACAATCATTACCTTCACTTTCTTTTATTAGTAAAGCAACGAACGATACATATCATAGCTTTTTATGTTCAAATAAATAGAGACCACACCTTTTTTATAAAAACGTCTTATCATTCTCTTCACTAAAATTTGTTTCTCAATAAAAATCCGATTGAAATAAATAAGAATTTATTGTTAAACGATAAAATTTATGTTAAATTAAAATGATAATTTAAAAATGAGGTGCTTTATATGAACCAAGGATCAACACTCTTTTTAAAGACAGCAATTATCCTTATCGGTATTCCTGTTTTTGCTTTGTGTATATTTTTAATTCCTAATATTGGGAATTACGCAGCGGACTTATACCCGGATATTGCATATATAAAATATCTTGTTTTAATCAATCTATATGCAACGGTGATACCTTTTTATTTTGCTCTATATCAAGCCTTTAAACTTGTAAGCTACATTGATAAGGGGAACGCCTTCTCGAAATTATCTGTTAGAGCTTTAAAAAAGATAAAACAATGTGCTATTACAATTAGTGTATTATATGTAGTAGGTATGCCGCTTTTCTATCTTGTAGCAGAGAGAGATGATGCACCAGGTATTATAATAATTGGCATGATCCTTATCTTTTCTTCAATGGTTATCGCAGTCTTTGCTGCCGTTCTCCAAAGACTTTTAAAAGATGCGATAGATATAAAATCAGAAAATGATTTAACGGTCTGAGGTGAATAACATGGCAATAATAATTAATATTGATGTAATGTTAGCAAAAAGAAAAATGAGTGTAACTGAACTTTCAGAGAAGGTTGGAATTACAATGGCTAACCTTTCTATATTAAAAAATGGAAAAGCAAAAGCAATTAGAATTACAACTTTAGATGCTATTTGTAAAGCGTTAGAATGCCAACCAGGGGATATTTTAGAATATCAACCGGAAGATACCGAATAAAAAGAGTCCTTCATACGAGAAGGACTCTTTTTATTACATATTACGGCGCAAAACTAATTTGACCAGTAAACAATAATATAATCGTGATAATCCAAAATATAAATAATGATAAGGACAGTATTATTGAAATAATAGCAATCCCCTTCTTCTCTGTTTGTTTCGTTATCGTAATGCTAGAAAGTATGATACCTGCAACTGTGAGGGCAACTGTAATATAATCTCCCACTACATTACCCACATTGGCTATCCTTGTCGGTGTAATAAAAACGAACAGAAAACATAAAACACCGATGAGTAAAGATATGTAGCTTATTATACTGTACTTCTTTTTAGGAACTATTTCAGTTTTCATACTAACCCACCCTTTCTCTATAGCTATGTGTTTATATTAGCATGAATACCCATAATTTGGTTAAAACAAAAAAAACAGATAAAGTGGACACAACCACTTTATCTGCCATTACATTTCTACCTAATTACTAACCCAGCTATTTCTTCTTTATCGTTATAAGTTACGATAAAGGTACGTTGTTCTTTACTATACTTTGCTACAAGAATAACAGTATATAAACCATCTTTTTCTTCAATCGATTTTTTCTCAATTTTTTCGAATGTACCAGCTTTTTCAATTATAGGCGTAAGTTCTTTCATTTGCTCTTCTGATAAGGCTGATTTCATTTTACTATCAAATTTTTCATGTACTTCTTTATACTTTGCTTCATTTAATAATGATACAATTTCTTCCGCCTTCAGAATAAAGTTTTTTGATGTACTTTCATCTACTTTATTACCGGTACATGCTGCAAGCGCGAACGCCGCGATAGCACTTATAATAATAAGTAACATTCTTCTCATTTTCATACACCCTTTCTTTTTAAAGTGAAACTATAACTAAAAACGAGTAAAGCACAAATTGCTATTGAAACTTCTGACATAATGATCCCGCTTTTCCCTGGTACATATAGCGATATAATGCCAGCTAATGCATTTGCAGTTCCATGGATGAGAATTGCATAGAAAACATAACGAAATTTCTTTTGGGCGACAGCTTGTAATATAATGAAGGAAAGTCCAATATGCAATACCATCGCGAAGATGCGCTCAATACCGCCCAAATAATAACTGTCACCATTTTGAATGACTGTTTGTGACAATAATAGGAATATTACCGGGATACCAACTATCAACACCGCTTCAATACCACCATGCCCTGCTCCAAATAAAAAACCAGACTGCCAATCTCGTTGCTTCATAAAATAACGCATTGCGATAAAACGAGCTATCTCTTCAAAAATTCCAGCTGATAAACTAAGCAAAAGTACAAATAATACAGGCTGCATTATTGAAAACATTTGAAAATCTGTGCTAATTCCATTTACATAATTCAGTATTGGTATGCGGATAAATATTTGCGATACAACAAAAGCCAATACACCTAACATATATGGAATATAGCGTTTCTTCCAAACAGCATATAAAAGTGCTACAAGCGGTAAACCAAAGCAAATCATTGTTGTAAAAATAAGTCCATTCATCTCGCTTCACCTCTTACTTGAAGTGTATAAAAACGAGTGAAGAAAGTATGTAGTTCTTTCCTATTCGGTTTCATTTTCATCATAGATGGTCATTTCATCTCTTTTAATATGAGTGTTTGCGTGAAATAAGGACTTACATAAGTTGTTTCTAACGTCGCGTAATTTGTTTTATTCATAATCCGTTTTAACGAAAATAGCCCGTATCCTCTCGCTCCTGCTTTACTTGAATGGTTTTTCTCATAAATTTTTTGCAAATCAATCGCTTCACTCTTTGAACTATTACGTACGATAAAATATTGTCGTGAATCCATTTCAAAAAATGCGATTTGCAATATCTTTTCCTCACTATGTACTGCTTCTTCAATTGCATTGTCTACCAAAACTGAAATGATGCGAATAAATGAAATGATCGTCATCGAAACACTTTCAATGCTCTCCGGTATATCAAGCATTACTTTTATTTGATGCTGCTGGGCAGTGCCAACTTTCGCCCTTAATACACTTCTCACTTCAGGAATATGTATACGAGATAATTTCGCAATATCAAGTTCATGATCATTTATTGTTTTTAACGTAGGTGCTATAACGTCATAGTACACTTGCTCAATTTCTTTCACATTTTTCGTACGTATTCCCTCTTCTAACGATAGTAATACATTCATATAATCGTGACGGAAACTAGCAAGCTCATCATGCATATCCTCTAATTTCTCCACATAATCTAATAACTCTTTATCCAAACGTTTTTCATGCTCTTCTTGTAACTTTGCTCTCGATAAATGTGAACTTATAAGTACTATGATGAATAATAATAAAAATACAATAATCGCTGAAATATAACTTACATCACTGTATTGTTGATTTAACTTTGCTAAAAACGCAGAAGATGGCCGAGTTAAAATTAGTTCAATAATAAATCCGGCAATTAATAATATATAAGTTACATAGTATAGCCGACTACCTACTATATATTGAGCAATTTTTTGAATTCTTTTACGAGCTACTAAAATACCGATAAAAGTAAGTGTCGATACGATAAGATGAATAATACTACCTGTCCATAAATATAAATTGAATGTTGTTAACATAAAGATTTTCATTCCTAAATCAAATAGCAACATTTTCACTAACGTTATAATCACCATACTCACTAGTGCAAAATATACATTATGCTTAAATTTCAATTCATTTTGCATTAATCCTAAACTTATTAAAAATAACACAATCGTACTATTCAATTCTGGATATCTCGTTACTGTTACGACAATAGCAAGTAAAATAATGAATATCGCACTTAAAGCTATTAACATTCTATATGACAATCTATTGTACCGGATTAATTGAATGTATAAAAACGTATGGCTTATACTAGTAAGCAGTATTGCAAATAAATCATAAATATACATTACATCTCACCCTTTAAGATGTTGCGTACTTTACTGAATAAACGACGTGATACTGGAATACGTTTCCCGCTTTTTAAAACTATCATTTTTTGCTTCGCATCATAAGAAGACAGTTGCTTCGTATTCACGATATATGATTGATGACAACGAAATAAACGTTCATCTACTAATTCAATTTCTTTTAAAGTCCCATAAAAATAAACAATTCGATCTAACGTCACTAATGCTAAACGGTGCGGTTCATCGGTCATAACATATTCAACTTCATGAAACGGAACCCGCACAGTTGCATTACTATTTTCAACGATAAAGTCATCGGACGGAATAATATGCTTATTACGCGCTTCATATTGGAGTAAACATTGTTCAAAAACGTTACGCCTCTCCTCGTATGGCAACCCTTTATCAATAAAAGTTAAAGCTGATACCATGTATTGATATGAAATAGGTGCAAATTCAGAATGCGTCGTTACAAACACAATAATTCCTTGCGTATCATACTTTCGTATCTCTTGTGCCACTTGTAACCCTTTACGTTCTTCTCTTTTTATCTCTATATCTAAAAAATAGATTGGGATATACTTCGCCTTAGGAATGTTAATAATGATGTTTTCACTTTTACTAGTTACCTCTATAAAATCAAAAGGCAACATATACTCCTCACAAACCTCTTCAACTAACCGCTTCATTTGCTGCGCTTGTATGACATCATCTTCTAAAATAAAAATACTCATGTAATCACTCGCTTTATTGAAATCTTTCCATCTATAGATTTATCTATAACTATATAATTCAAATTGTTATACTAATCTCCTTCCCAAGAATTAAAATAATTAATTTGCTATTACATAGAGAAACCTCAACTATTCAAGCAAAAAGTTGAGGTTTTCTTCAAATCATTCTATAACTAAATCTGCCTGATCCTTCGGCAATTCCGTTTCTAAATAATAATCCTCTGCTTTCCAATACCTATTTTCAAACTTTGAAAGGTTTTTCTGCGTTTCTTCACTCTCACGTAGAAACCGTGTCTCTCTTGGACAATCTAAATACACCATATAATGAAAGAAATCTCTCCATTCTTTTCTCTGTAGAAAAACACCTTCTATTACAATTACGCCTACTATGGGGATCTGTACTTTTTTCATCTCGCTTGAGTCTGTCTCATTATTATAGAACGGTAATTTCAGTTTTGTGTCATTTTGTAACTTCTGAAAAAACTTCTGCCGAAGCCATTCAATATCCCATTGTAAATAATAATACTCATACCATTCTTCATAGCCAGTATGATACCTTTTATTACGTTCTACTATATGATCATCAATATGAAAAATATGGAACGGAATACTTTCTTGTTTCATATTTTCTTTTAAGTTTGTTACAAATGTTGTTTTACCCGATCGACTTAGTCCATCAATACCTAAAATGAACCTATTTTCTTTATGCTTCTTCATAACATTTATAAGCTCATTTGTACGCATTACTTCTTCCACTCTTCTTTTAATAACGAGTATAAAATTGTATCATGAGCAACTCCATTTTGAATCATATGTTTTCGAAGTAATCCTTCTTCTTGAAACCCTGCTTTACTTAATAATTTTTGAGAAGCTTTATTTTCTACATATACAACAGCTGCAATTCTTATAAGTTGTAACGTTTCAAACCCGTAAGTTAAAATCGCCTGTAACGCTTCCGTTGCATACCCTTGTCCCCAATATGTATCATCTAGTTCATAACCAATTTCAGCTCGCTTATGATGCTTGTTTATTAAATGAAATCCGCACGTTCCGATTAATTGGCCCGTACCCTTTTTCTCAATTCCCCAGCGAAATACAGTTCCTTCTTCATAACGATTTTTAAACGTTTGAATAGTCGTTTTCGCTTGCTCAATATTTTCGAAAGAATCCATTCCAAAATAACGTATAACAGATTCTTTTGAAAAATAACGGAACATCATTTCTGCATCTAACAGTGTTAGTTCTCTTAATTGTAAACGTTCTGTTTCTAGTTTCGGAAACCCCATCTCTTTTTCTCCTTCTATTCTAATGAACTGCAAATTTCAATATAATTCCCATCTGGATCGGCAATGTATGCAATTGTTTGTCCCCACGGTTTCACAATTGGCTCAACTAAGATTTTAATACCTTGCTCTCTAAATTGTTCGATTGTTTCTTGTACATGATCAACAACGAATCCCAATTCAAAATGAGAAGATTGTAACTCACCTTCTGTAAGTGGTAGTCCTGTTAATTCTTTCACATCTTGCCTTGTGTTCATCGCTAAAATTGTAGAACCAGTATTAAATTCAATATATGTACCATGCTCTGCTTTTATAGGTAACTGTAAAATATCTTTATAAAATCTTAAACATTCTTCAAACTTTTCTACATATAAAATGATGTACTTCATTTTTAAATTCATTTTACATCCTCCTTTATATCCATCCCTAAAATTTCGACAAATGTCTCATAAAAACCTTGTTCCTTATAGCAACGAGCACAAAAAAACGAGGCCGATTTCTCGGCCCCCCAGCTTATTGGCATAAAACAGGAGATTTGGTTTGGACATAACCAGTTCGTACTCTTATTATATTTTATTTTTTCTGAATTTTGAATACTTTGAACACCCATTTATATTGAGAAAGTTTTTTTCTTGCATAAAATTAATGAGTTTAAGAAATGCTACAAATGGAGGTGTATACATATGGAACCAATGCTATGTCCAAGCTGTAAAACGAACCGTACTCGCTTTAATATTCTTGAGCAACAAGTAAAACCAGTCAAGTTAAATCCACAAACTGGTCAAGTAGAAGAAGAATACACAAATGAAACGATGAATGCTTTTCATATGTCCTATCAAGGACCAACATATAGAGTCCAATGTGCTGTATGCGGACTTGTTGAAAACCCAGAACAATTTATTAAACCTGCGCAAAATCAGTCTTTTTCTTAAACATTTTTATTACCCCCTACCACTTTTCTATAGGGGGTTTTTTGTTTCATATGTTAATGAAAAAACATTTTTCTTCCTTATTATAAATTACACCTCACACCTTCTTTGTCATCTTTTATTTTTTGATCCTCAATATGAATCGTTTTTTCTTCATTTATTATTTTCGGGATATTGCGGTTTAATCTTTGCAACTATTAATCCCTTACCTTTATATAGAGTTTTATTATATAAAAAAGAGCGAACAAAAATGCAATTATATAAAACCAAAAGAAGTTAATCCCGATATTTCTCCCTACAAAAACCAAAAGAAGTTGATCCCGATATTTCTCCCTACAAAATCAACTTCTTTTTAATTCTACTTTTTATTATAATATTTCACTTTTTAATTTCTTAATTTTCCAAGTGAGTCTTATAAAGAAGTACATCCACATACAACCTGTAAGACCTGTCATAACTTTCGCCCAAATTGGCACTCTTGATTCCATCGGGCTTAAAAATAGGTTATACATTGATGGTAATATACTTACTGATATAATAACAAGGAATAGCAATAACTCATTTAGCTTTTGTACCCTCGTCTCCTTTTCTGAGTATATATCAGGTAATTCATTTACCTCTTCTACTTCTTTACAAAAATAATTCCATTTTGTGAAACTTGTTACGCGTTTCCAACCAGACATTTCGTATATTTCGAAGTACTCTTGTTGTTGTTCTTTCGAATCTCTATAAACCAATCTAAAATCAGCTTTATATATTACATCTTTTGGCTCAGTTTTCTTAAACTGATACATTAAATTGTATTTTTGTAATGCCCAACCTTGCTGATGCATCTTTCGTAAAAAAGCTTCTTCTTTTTCTAAATTCCATGCCGTAAAAAACTTAAATACGCTTTTAGTCTCCATCTTCCATTCACTCCCCTAAAATACTATTCCCATTCCTTACAGATCTCTGCAACCTGTTATACTCTAGCTCTAACACTTCTCTACCCAGTGGTGTTAACTCGTAACACTTCTTTCTATCTGTAGAGGCAACTTCAACTATTAACATCTCTTTTAGTAACTTTGTCGTATTCCCATATAAAGTACCTGGACCGAGCTTTACTTCTCCATTTGTCATCTCTTCTACCATTTGCATAATTCCGTAACCATGCATTGGTTTCACTAGTGATAACAATATGTAATATGTCGCCTCTGTTAACGGAATATATTTTTTCGCTTTCGCATTCATAATAACCACCTCCGATACATCGCTTCTTGATATATCGACTGACGATATATCGTATATCGATATTGTATAACTACATTCCAAAATATGCAAGTATAATTTAATAACTGGATATTTATTTCTTTGAATTGAAAAATCATATCAATTTTCTGAATAATTTGTTAAAATATAGAAATATCCGTTTATATTTTGAAAGGAATGATACATGTGATAAATAAATTGAAAGAAAATATAGGATCAGTTTTTGTCGGTAAAGAAAATGTTGTTGATTTATTACTTGTTTCTTTGCTTGCTGATGGACATGTACTGCTTGAGGATGTGCCTGGTACGGGGAAAACGTTACTTGCGAAAACACTTTCTAAAAGTATTGGTGGTAATTTTTCTCGTGTCCAATTTACACCTGATGTACTTCCGAGTGATGTAACAGGTATTGAATATTTCAATCCGAAAACGAGTGAATTCGAATTAAGACTTGGACCAGTTATGACCAATATTTTGCTTGCGGATGAAATTAACCGCGCTATGCCTAGAACACAGTCTAGTTTATTAGAATCGATGGAAGAACGACAAGTAACGCTTGAAAAACAATCTACTCCTCTTCCGAAACCGTTCTTTGTTATTGCGACGCAAAATCCAATTGAATCACAAGGAACGTTTCCTCTACCAGATGCACAGCTTGATCGTTTTTTAATGACAATTTCAATTGGTTATCCATCTCCAGAAGATGAACTACAAATGATGCGACGTTTTCGTAGCGATGTACCACTAGAAAGTATCACATCTGTTATTTCTTTAGATGATATTTTAGAAGCACAGAAACGAGTAAAAGAAATTTTCGTATCAGAACCGTTAGAACATTACATTATTAAACTTGCTCATGCTACAAGAAATCATGATTACATCGCTAATGGTGTAAGCCCGCGTGCCACATTAGCTTTAGTACGCGCAGTTCAAGCACTAGCCTTTTTACGCGACAGAGAATATTGCACGCCAGAAGATATACAATTTTTAGTTCCTTCTGTTTGGAATCATCGTATCGTCTTATCAATGGAAGGGGCATTACGCACGACAAAAAATGAAATTATACAAAGGATTTTAAAAGAAGTTGACGTACCAGTGGAGATTGAACAAACATGAATGGACAGCGTGTTGTAACTGTACCTTTATTTTTCCAACTTCATATTATTCAATTAAGTGTGCCAGGTGCTATACTATTCACATTTTTTATGCCACAACGAATCATTATGTTTTTCTTTTTCTTCTACTATTTATTTGCGATTTTTATTTATAAATATGTCGCTTACATAGAGAAGAAATTTGAAGTTATAAATGAGAAACAAACTACTCGGCTTTTTCCTAATGAATCTGGGCAATTTTTTATTCATTTAAAAAACGGAGCAAATATACCACTCGTTAACGGCATTTGTTATTTCCATTTAAATCCGTCCCTACTACCACAAAAAGATCAAGGAATTGCACAAATATCAAAAACACTATTCTCTTTCCCGTTTTCACAACCTGCTCATTCGGCGCAAAAGTGGGATTTAACATTAACCGCAACGAAACGTGGTGTGTTTCAAATTGAACAGTTCGAATGTGTCTTGAAAGATCCTTTTCATCTTTTAACTGTACATTTGCCCATTTTTGATAAATTACGGACTGAAATTATTGTGTACCCTTCTCCTAAAGAAGTAGCAGGCTTACAAGAACTACAGCAACTTTTAACCGGATCTTATCGAACGAATTTTTCTTTTTACAATGATGAAACATCTATTATCGGTGTTAAACGATATGAACGCGAATCTTTCCGTTCTATTCATTGGAAAGCATCCGCTAAAATGCAGGCATTACAAGCGAAACAATATGAACCTGTAAAAAATTATAGTTGGACGATTTGTCTTTCTTTAGCTGCTGATCGCGGATTTGGTTGGAAAGATAATATAGAAGACCTTATTTCATTTGCAACATACATTTGTCAATACGCAACGAAGCATCAAATACCGTTTGAACTATTTATTAGTGTATTAGCTGAAGGTGGTCCTCTGCACTTACCATTAAACGACGGGCAAACACATTACGGAATATCTTTAGAGGAATTAGCGCGTATTTCAGATGATAGTACTTTACTTCCGAAACAAGGATTTCTTCATTATGTAACGAGAAAAAGAGAACGATCGTCTACAATGATATACATTGGTTTACAGAGAAATGAACTCCCTCTTCTCTCTCAGCCTACGTTTCTCATTACTAACGAAGGGATGGTGGAAAAGCTTGAAAACTTGGCTTTATCACGTTAATGACTTTATTCTGCTGCTCCTCCTTTCGTTATTAACGGAAAGAGATGAACTCATCGGCATTGCTATATTTTTAGCAACAGGCTATATTGGAGTATTTCTTATCCATAAACTAATGAAGAAAAAAACAACAGGTTTTGTCATACTGTTAATGACTCAAATAATTGGTTGTTCTATCTTTCTCCCTTTCTCTCTGTTTGGCACAATTATGTTACCGCTTTTCTTCTTTATCGTACATGTAGTTGGACCCGGATATCCAGTTCAAAAGTCATTAGGTGGTATTGTATGGTTTAGTATTTCAGCCATATTTTATGCGCCCTTTCCACCTTTGTGGAAACTATTACTTTTAGTTTTACACATTATGATTACATTTTGGTTAACCGGGATAAACCGTAATCAACAGTTATTACGTTTCGCTTCTCTTATTACGATAGGAATAATTAGTGCTTTCCTTATTCCTATTTTCCCATACATTCGGCTTCTTTTTTCTTATGTCGTACAAGTAGTTGCTTTAGGATTTGGATACGCCATTAATCCGTTATTTTCGGCAGCTGAATCAAAAGAAACTGACGATTTTTGGTCGAATAAAGGGAATTTAAAAGATCCTCAAATTAAAGATGAATTTGGACAACGTGCTTTTGATCCAACACTTATAAATAGCATTACAATAATAGTCTGTACAACCATTGCTATTTACGTCGTTTGGAAAATAATAAAAAAACGAAAACAATTCAGTTTACCAAATATGCCTGCCTTCGAATCTACTATCATTACTGATAAAGAAGGTATGAGCCAAAAACGTTTGAAACAAAACAAACCGCCACATAACGAAATTCGAAAAGAAATTTTCAAACTTGAAAGTAAGTTAACTCCTCCTTTAAATAGAAAACGAGGAGAAACTGTTGAAGCATGGTTAGGACGAATAAATAGTGAAGAAGATGTAAATATTGAGAGTCATATTGTTATAGATGCTTATAATACAGTGCGTTATTCAAATGAGGAAAACACCGTACTGTTACATGAATTTAAGGAAGAGATTCAAAAACTCTATGCATATCAGAAGCGTTTGAAGAAAAGAAAGAAATAACACAACAAAAAGACTCCTATTTTTTCATAGGAGTCTTTTTATACTTCTACGTTACTTGTTAAATTGAAGCATTCTTCCCTGCTTCAATTTCTAACGACTCTTCATGCCACCAAAGTGTTTCTTCAGGGTCTTCTTTAGCGATTTGGTGTGCTTCTTTTTTCGTTTCTACTGTAGGATATGAGCCTTTTAGCGCACGTCCTGAAGTTGTAACGAATAATACACTAAATGCGACTAATCCAATAATACTTACACCTGCTAAATAAAATGCTGGTGCAAGCGGGTTACCAGTAGCATGAACTAAGTATGAACATACGAGCGGTGTTGTTCCACCGAATATTGATACAGAAATATTAAATGAGATCGAAAGTGCTCGATAACGTACATCAGTGAAAAATAGTGATGGTAATAATGAAGGTAGCGTTCCTTCATATACACTTAGGAAGAATCCTAAAATGAAAATACCTGCAAATATAGCAGCAATATGTCCGTTACCTATTAATATAAATGCTGGAATTGCAAATACAGTTAAACCAAGTAAACCAATTTGCACGACGCGTTTATTACCAATTTTATCACTTAATTTACCGAAATATAATGCCAGTGGAATCATAAGTGCCATCGTAATTGAAATAATTAATAAGCCAGTTGTTTCTTTGACTTTAAGTACTTGAGTTAGATAAGAAGGAATATACGAAAGAATCATATAATTCGTAATATTAAAGAAGGCGACAATTACTGTGCTTAATAAGAAGTCTTTTTTGTGATATTTTAATATATCCATAAATGAAAATTGTTCGTTGTCTTCAGATTCCTCTTGTGCTTTTTCCATCTCTTCAAAGATGGGAGATTCATCTAAATGACGGCGTAAATATAAACCGACCAAACCAATTGGTGCAGCTATTAAGAAAGGAATACGCCAGCCCCAGCTGAGCATTTGCTCATCTGTTAACAATAACGTCAAAATGGTAACAATTACCGATGCAGCAATGTAACCTGAGAGTGTTCCAATTTCAAGACCACTACCGAGTATACCACGCTTTTTATCTGGAGAAGATTCTGCGATATAAACCATTGCTCCTGAATATTCGCCGCCTGTAGAGAAGCCTTGAATCATTCGCGCAACTAAAAGTAGTATTGGTGCCCATACACCAATTTGTTCATAGGTTGGTAGTAATGCGATGAATAATGTAGAAAGTGCCATTAAAATAATAGTAGTACTTAACACGATTTTTCGGCCGTACTTATCTCCTATTCTACCAAAGAATACACCTCCGATTGGTCGAACGAGAAAGGCTGCTGCAAATGTACCGAATGTAAGTACAAGTTGCAATCCACTATTATCAACACCTGAGAAGAATAATTGACTTAAGATAACCGCTAAATACGCGTATAATCCGAAGTCAAACCACTCCATTGCATTCCCTATACCAGTAGCAACTACTGCTTTCCTGGCTTGTTTAGGATTGACAATATTAACGTCTTGAGGTTCAAAATTTAAATCATTATTTTGTTGCATATAATAAATCAGCTCCTTTTTTAATTTAACTTCTTTAAGCACACCTTCTCTTATTGAATAAAATTAATTCGAAGCACTTAAGGAAAATCAACGTCTCCTTGTCTGTTATTATTATTTCACATAATTAATTATTTGTCCAATTAAATGCTCTTTTTGTATAAATTTAAACCCTATTTAACTTTTTATAAAATGAAGTTTAGGCTATATAATATATACCTTTACACTACAAATGAACCTTTCATTTATTTATATTTATAACGTTTCTATAATTGCTTCCTATAACCTAGAAACCAGTAACTTTTACTAAAGATTTGCATATATTTAAAAAGTGAACTCATTAGCTCGAATTCTGTTTTATTACATTCAACTATAATATTATTATAGTTTTAAAGGAGGCTATTTTATGTTGGAAATAATACTTTCACTTACTACTGTTTCTTTTCTCTTAATTATTTCTGGATTTTTCATTACCTTAAAACAATATAAAGAAATTAAAAATATAAAGACTATATTAACTACAAAAAAAGAAAATGAGAAAACTCCATCCGAAAACTCCATCCCTCTGCAATTAGACCTTAGCGTTCTCAATAATTTACTCGCTTCTGGAATAAATAAAGGTTCTAATACAAGTAAAGAAAATTGTGAGTCTAATAAAACTAAATGATTGTTATGCTTATAACAAGAAGAAAATATATCTCCTCTTTTATCTAATCTTATTAACAACTACCTCTGATTAAAAAGGAGACTGCTTATGTGTAAAAATTCAATTTCTATTATTATCCCCATACAACATAAAATAAAAAATTTACCTAAAATTTTGAAAGCATGTGAACAACTACAACCTTTTGAAATTATCCTTACTATCATCAGTAGTGTCGATGATTCTATTGATATTGCGCGATCTTACAATTGTGAAATTATTACACTAAAAGAGCCGATAGAATCTACTAATTGTTATGTAATTGGTGCAAAAAAAGCAAAGGGAGAGTACCTCTTATTTTTAGATGAAAATTACATTATTCACTCCTCCTCACTTATACAATTTCTTCAACCATTACTAAAACAATCGGCTGACGTCGTATTAAATAATTTAGATAATTTTTTCTATCAAAAACAACAGCCAAATATAGCAATGATTTGGCAGCAAGTTACGAATCATTTTTTTCATCGCCCAGATTTAAATGTTAACTCCTTATTATTTCCTCCCTATGCAATGACAAAAGAAGTACTTGAGGTAATTACTTCAGATAGTTTATCAAATCCAATATTGGCACAAATGAAAATTATTGAACATAAATTTCGGATTTGCGATCAATTAAACATTTCTATCCCTCAAGTTCCCTTTTTTCCTTCAACTCAACTCATTCATTATCATCTTGCAGCCATTGCAAATTGGATCAATCTAGTGCGAGATCAAAGAGGAAACTATACCGATAATAATCGAAAGCGGGATATTATTTTAGGGCTTCACAACGGGGAACAAAAATCCACTCCAAAAATAATTACAGGTAAAGAGTTTTATTCGAATACTTATGGAGATAAACAATTATCAGTTATCATCCCTGTTCAAAATGAAGAAAAAACGATAGAATCTGTCATTTTTGAGGTGCAGAAATTAAAACCTTTTGAAATTATCGTTATTGTTAATGGATCAACAGATAAAACAGAGGAATTGGCGAAGGATTGCGATGCAACAGTTATTAGTTACGAAGAAGCACTTGGAAATGATACGGGACGTGCTGTTGGTGCCTATTTTGCCAAAGGTGACATATTATTATTTATAGATGGAGATTTCTTAATTTCTAGTTGTGATTTATTACCATTTGTACAATCTATTCAAAATGGCACGGACTTAGCTTTAAATAAACTAGATTACTACTATATGTATCGTCTCCCCTATTCTATCGTCACCGCATGTAAATATGCTATTAACTTAGCATGTAATCGAAAAGATTTAGGTATGGGATCCACAATTGCTGTCCCTCATGCTTTTAGTCGAAAATGCATTCATACAATTGGGTTTGATTCACTTCTTTCACCAACCTTAAGTCAAGTTAAAACAATTTTAGCAGGCTTTCATGTGCAAAATGTCCATTCTGTCGACGTCGATAAAATGAATCGTGTTCGACCTGAAAAACACTTCTCTGAGCAAGGTTGCCTTTCATTAGCAACACAACAAATCATTGGTGATCATATAGAAGCAATTTCTTACCTGATCGAACAAAAAGAGTACTTTTAATTATACATCCTGCCTACTAAATAATATATTATCTCATTTTTAATATATGACAGAATAAAAAAGATGGTTTGTAACCATCTTTTTTATTTTTACATCAGCTCAAAAGAAAAGTAGAAGGCAGGCTTTTCATTTCTTATTTTCTTAAGAAGTTTGAAAAGAGAGGCTTGTTAATGAAGATTCAACACTTAAATCATCTTTTAGTGCAATTGAGAAACATGCAACTAATGGTAAAGTAATAACAATTGATCCACTAGGACTAATTACAATTGTAGGACTTGTCCCACATGTGCCCCCACAATCCACTTCTGCATCAATTCCACTACCAGGGGTAATTGTAATTTTAAGACACACATCTAAACAAACATTATTCGTAGTACATGCCATAACTCTCCCTCCTTTCTCTTAACAATATATGCAGTTTATCGAATTTAGACACGACTCTCCTACTAAATTTTATAAATTAGCTGCTATTTTCTTATCAGTTTTATATATGTTTAATTTATTATTAAACTAGATAAATTAATTAATAAATTCAGATCATCTTTTACTGAAATAGAAATACATGCGGTAAATGGTATTACATTAAAATCAGATGAAAATTCATAATTGCACCTTAGAGATATTTCTGCCCCAACATTTGGATAGACCTTAATTTCTAAATACATATTAAAACACCTTTTATTGATGTAAGAAAAGGTATTCCCTCCTTACTTGCATCTGATATTAAGTTATATAGAACTTATCGTTACTTCTTTATTTATTTTTCACTTGATATACTTAAAATAAGTTAAAATAAAAAAGTAAAAACCTCTTCATGTATTTTAAGAAGTTTTTACTTTTCACTTACACCTGAACCAAAATGGTCACTTTTTTAAATTTTGTTTTCATTCGAATACTCAACTTATACTCTATCCGTTACTATTCTACGCTTATTAGTAAAGTAGCTTCCAAATTAAAATAAATCTTTAAAATCCCTATTCTTTAGTAAATATGAAAGCCCTTCTACATGATCACCGGTAATTCTCAATACAGCTGGTGGATGTCCTACTGTTGCAAAGTGCTCATTTGGACGAATACGATTTGGTTTCATTACATCTACAAAATGGACACATTCAACTTTATATCCTTCTAATATTGCCTTTACTTGCGCAACACACGCTGTATGAAGAGTATCCCAGCCAATTCCCTCTAAACATTTTCGACTAATAGCGTGGGGAACAGCAATTGTAGATCCCACTCCTAAATCTTTACGGTTACAAGCAATATTCAACATATATTTATATAAACTTACAATATATAGAGGAAATCTAAGATTTAAATTTAAATCATTTAAAACCATATCAACACCATCCGCAACAGCCTGCGTTAATGGATGAAGGTCTTTTGCTGGAATGGCAAAATCAGCATCAATAAAGAGAAGTATATCCCCTGTGGCTTCTTGTGCACCAATTGCCCGTCCTACATCATGCCCTAATCTTTCTTGATAAACAATTACTGTTGCTCCTAATTGTTTTGCGATTACTTCTGTCTGATCTGTTGATCCATTAATGACAACAATTATTTCTTTCGGTTCAACTTTTCTTGCCTCAAGAATAACTTCTTTAATCGTCGCTTCTTCATTTTGTGCCGGTATAATAATTGATAACTGTTTTCCATTATAAATTGATGAATTCATACCCCATCCTTTATGGAAACGCGAATAATTCTTTTGTTTTTTTAGCTGCTCTATAATTTCTCTTTTTCTTCCTCCATCTGTATAGTTACCTCTATCATCTTTTCGTTGTAACCAACTTTCCAAAGCTTTTACATTCTCTTTAATCTCACATACTTCTAATTTAGTTAATTCATTTTTATAGAAAGAGGTTTTGTTTGCGGGTATATTATTCAAGGAGGTGTTAGTGATGGCTGACGAGGATTGTAGTCGCCACCCTTTCTCAATAAGAGTTACTTGGGACAGAATAGGGTTCTGCAAGATATCATATCCAATGTCTTCAATTGCTTTTTTAGTAATAGCATATGGCATAGATAACATCGAATCATATTTTAAATCCATACGCCCCAATACATCGTTTACTATTTTTCTATACACCATAGCAATGCTTGGCCATTCTACTCTCATCTTTTCAAAACATACAGAGTCTATGTTATTCAAGATTACATCCTGTTCCTTTTTTAGTAGTGGTTCTATAAATCGTTCTAATTCTACCGAAAAAATAACATCTTCTCCATTTAAAAATAAAATTACATCTCCATTAGCGATTTTCGCCCCATAAACTGGTGCTTTCCATTTATTTTTCTCTTCAATAACAACAACGTTACTCTCAACAAATGTAGGTATGGATTGTATCGCACTCATTCTATCATCAGCTACAATGATAATTTCTAATGGTTTTATATGGTGCACTTTGTTTAAAATTTGATTCAATTTCGATTTTTCTTCTCCTAAAACTATAACGACTGACAGTGCCACTTCTTTTTGTTCTTTTTTTACAGTCTGATTAGGCTTTACTTTTTTTATATATTCAATTGTTTCACTCTTACCTACCGCTGCATGCCCTGCTTTTTTATCGAAATATAAGTCTATTACAATTTGATTTACTTCTGTATCTTTATCCAGTTGTTCTAATTCAGAAATGAATGGTATTAAATGATTTTGCACATCAAATTCACACGCGAAATTTTGCAAAAAATAAATATTCGGTACATATTTAATGTGATTAAAAAATTTCACAACATTAATTCTTTCGCCAAATTTCTCCTCAACTTCTTCTCTTGATAAACCTGGATAAGACAAATCGAAAACTAGATTTATTGGTACAGGTATCCATTTTAATAAATTTGTTTGAGGATTATTAATTAAAACTGTGGAGCCCTTAACGAATCCAGCTAAAATTAAAGACATAAACCCTCCCCCGGAACTGCCATAAAACAACACATTTTTCGAATCAATTTTTAACTTTGTAAATAATATTTCTAAAATATTTGCTATATCTTGTAAGTAAAATCTATCTAACTCCCCTTGTCCCCAACCTAAAGATAATTTTCCAAGATATAATGTAGGATCATTATAATATATAACAGTATCTTCAAACTCTTCCATCCAAGAATGTCTATGAAAAATAGGTGGACCGATTGGCTGTTCTTGAAATCCACCTGCTCCGGATCCAAAAACAATAGTGTTAGAAGCACCCGGCTTAATACGAATTAAAAATTCATACGTTACTTTACCCCAATCAACCTTGAGTATAAATGGTTCTGTAGTTTGAAAATCCATTTGCCATAATTCTTCATATGAAATGTTAATTTTTTTGTACTGGTCTAACAGTTTAATCACCCTTTCCATCTATTTCAAGGTGTTCTATTAAGTAAGAGAGAGCTTCAACGTGATCACCAATTATTCTTAATACCGCTGGAGGATGTCCATTATGACTTACATTCTCCATTAAACGAATTCTATTCGGTTTTACAACATCAACGTAATGTACACATTCTACTCTATACCCTTGTAATATAGCTTTTACTTGTGCAAGACTAGGGCATAGTAAACTTTCCCAGCCTATTGCATCTAAACATGATCTACTCATAGCATGTGGAATTGCTACTAATGAGCCATTACTTAATTCTGGACGATTATATGCTAAATTAAGCATATACTTTACGACGTCTACAACATAAAACGGAGGATGTAACATCGGATTCAAATCATTTAATGCTATGTCTACACCCGCTGAAACTGCTTTTGTAAAGTGATGCAAATTACTTCCTGAAACACTAAAATCACCATCAATAAATAAAAGGATATCTCCTGTAGCTTCAAGTGCTCCAATAGCACGTCCAACATTATGACCAAGTCGTTCATTATATTCAATAATAGTAGCACCAAGTCTTTTAGCAATATTGGCCGTTTGATCTGTCGAACCATTTACAACGACAATTATTTCTAGCGGTTCTATTTTTCTTGCCTCAAGTATTACTTGTTCTATAGTCTCTTCTTCATTTTGCACTGGTATAATGACAGAAAGTTGCTTCCCGTCATAAATTGATGAATTCATACCCCATCCTCGATGATAAGAAGGATATCGCTTGCATTCACCTAACTTTTGAATAATATCTCTTCTTTTTCCTGCATCAGTAAACCCTACTCTTTTTCCCTTTTTCTCTATCCATTTAGAAATACTGATTAAATATTTTCCCACTTTCTCCCTTTCGTTTTCTGACAATTCTTTTTTAACTAAATAACCTTCCTCTTCTAACGTTTCATCTCTAGATAACGTTTTTATTGCATATTGATCGTTAATCCGCCAGCCTTGATTAACTATGTTCATATGAGCTAGAACGATATTTTTTATATAATCAAAGCCGATATTTACCACTACTTCTTTCGTAAGTGCATATGGTAATGAAAGTATTGAATTGCTTTTTAAATCTGGTCGACTTAAAATTTCATTTAACATTTTTCTCCAAACAATATCCATATTTGGACATTTACCAACTTCTATAAATTTATCTATTTTGTTTAATACTACATCAGCCTGATTTGTAACAACTGGCTCAATAAAATTCTTCATTTCATTTGAAGATAATAAAAAATTACTATCTACAAATAACAATACATCTCCTTTAGCTGCCTTTACAGAAGCTTCATACCCATCATAATACGTACTATATTTATCCATCAAAACAATATGGCATTTATGTTTCTTTGCTATTTCATACAAATTACTTCTATCGTTAGGAACGAAAATTATAATTTCAAGAGGATTTAGCTTCCATATAGATTGAATTGACTCTTCTAATATTTGTGCTCTTTCACTATACAAAATAATAACCGTTAACGATTTCATTACACGCCCCCTTTACACATCATGTGACATAAAATATTAAGTATTACCATTTCCTATGAATTTGCTACTTTATTAACATATTCAAAAGTGAATTATACTGTGTAAAAACAACCGTCTATTTTTGAAAATATAAGTTCTGCACTTACCTCCTTCCTCTTATCATTGTTTGTTACAACTCTCACCATTTAAAAACAAAAAAAGTCCTAATTTCTTTAGGACTCTATTAAACAAATTTATCAATATTATTAATTTTATATACTACCTTTTTCCATGTTATACCGCGATCTGTTGTAGTAAATATTTCTTTTTTATTACACGCCCAACCTTTACGCCGATTAAAAAAATGCAAACAAAATACATTTTTTAACAATGGATTACTTGATACTTTTATCCATTTTGATCCTTTTTTTATTATTTGATATACACTTCCATTTTCACTATTTATAACCCAGCCATAATAGGAACTAAAAAAAGAAACAGCCACTTTACTAGTATTTATTGTTTTATTTGAAATATGCCACGAATTCCCCTTATCAAATGAGTAATTCATTAAAAATTTATCATCATTCATTTTAGTTGGTATTACTAATAGGTTATTTTTGTAGATTGCTTTATAAGCCATAGCAGTCCCAGTATTAATCCCTTCAAGACTTGGAATATCTTTTATAGCTTGCCAACTTTCCCCACCATTTATTGTTTTAAATACCGTTGATGTTTCATAATGTTTTTGTAATGAAATAAATCCGACTAAATCGTTTATAAATGTTATCCCTGAAATACTATCACTAATACTTATATTTTTTATTACTTTCCAAGCTTTCCCTTTCGTTTTCAAATAGTATAAATTATGTTCAAATTTATTTGATGCAAGCTTTCTAGATAATACAATCCATATACTATCCATATTCGTAGCATGCAATTGCACTTGAACATCAGTCGATTTCTCCCAATCTTCTTCAACCGGTAAAATAAACTCACTCCATCTTTCCCCTCTATTAACTGTATAAAATATAGCTGGCAATAGATCGTCATTCGTTTTTGTTAAACCATATGCCCAAGAGCTTCGAGCGTTTATTGGATATGCAAATAATACAATTGAATTTAGAGGATTAACAACATCCCATTCTACTCCTCCGTTTCGAGTATATAAGATGGCTTGCTTTTTATTTGCATATTGAATACTAGCCCAACCATATTTATCCGTTCTCATTTGTAAAGAAGTAAATTGAATATCATTATTTTCCAATATATCACCTCATTCTTATTATTTATATATTCGTATGCTATTATTTTCAAAACGTTCTATCACTCGTTGTTAGTACCACTCGTTTTATCTACTATCTTTATATTTACTTTCTCTTTTCTTCAACAGTAAAATATCATTCAATCATGTATCAAATATAATGAAATCCCTTCTATTTTTTTCGTTATCATTTACCAACAACTGTATTTTACAAAATTCAACTATAAAAAATGCACCCCAATTGTAAAACTATTTTTAACAATTAGAGTGCACTTTATATAAAATTTAGCTTTTAACTTTTAAGCACTTACTACAGCAGCAACTTTATCCATACAAGAAATAAATTGAGTAATAAATGCATCAATTTCTTCTTTTTTAATTATATATGGAGGAAGTAAACGGATGATATTCCCTTGTGTAACATCAACTAACATCCCTTTCTCCATTAGCTCTACCTGTAATTTCTTTACATTTTCATTCGTATCATTCAAACTAATTCCAAACATCATACCAGCATGGCGTACTTCCTGAATATAATAAGAATTTTCTTTCTGAATTTCTTGCAATTTATCATTTAGATAGTGTGACGTTTCATACGCTTCTTGCATTAAACCATCGTCAATCAATGTGTTTAATACCGTTAACCCTAAAGCGGTTCCCATTGAAGAATGAGCAAACGTTGTGCCGTGATCTCCTGGTGCAAATACATCACATAACTTTTCACCTACAATAATTCCGCCAAGCGGTATCCCGCCTCCTGCTCCCTTACCAATTTGAATAATATCCGGAGTAATATTGAAATTTTGATAAGCAAATAGTTTACCAGTTCTCCCCATACCACTTTGAACTTCATCAACGATAAGAATAACATTATATTTATCACATAAGTTTTGAACACCATGTAAATATTCACTTGATAAAGGGTATATCCCCCCGCTTCCTAATACAGGCTCTAGCATAATCGCAATTGGATTTTCTTTAACGATTGTTTCTTCTAATTGCTCTATATTCTCACGCTCTACTTCATATACCGGAATCGATGTTTTAGGAAAATTTTGATATACACTTTCTTGTCTCGTAAAATGAAGTGCTCCTAACGTACGCCCATGGAAACTATTCTTCAGCACTACGATTCCTTCACGTTCCTCTCCCGTATTAGCTCTATATTTATCAATTAATTTTAATGTCGTTTCTGTCGCTTCCGTACCAGAGTTTGTAAAAAAGACCTTTCCGTTTTTTAAAGAGCAGTCAACTAATTTCTTTGCATACTCAATCGCAACTGGATTTAAAAAATGAAATGGAAGATGCAACGATTTCGTAACTTGTTCCATTGTCATTTGCACGATTTTCGGGTGATTGTATCCTAATACATTCACTCCGACACCAGAAAATAAATCTACATATTCTTTACCATCCACATCATATAGTTTGCAACCTTCTCCTCTTTCTATCGCAACCTTCGTACGACAATACGTAGACATCATATATTCTTTATCTAATTGAAACCAATCCGACATTTTAAATTCCTCCTAGTTATTTTCCCTGTTTATTTATGTTCATTCTCTATAAAGTCATGTATAAATTCATTTTTCAGATTAAAATTTTAATAGTAATTTTCTTCACGATATTCATTTTTCCATAATTTCTTCTATTTCAACAGGTCCACTACATGTGCATTTTTTTCATCTAGCGGTCTGTTACCATTTTGGACTTTGCGTGTCATACATAATCAAGGCTATGAAATCATATTTAGTAACAATGGACAAAAAAGATTTGGAGGCTATATAGATGGATGAAAACTATGATAAACAGGGGCAATCTTTACTAGGGAATGACTTTAATGAAAATAGAGAACGTAATGAACAAGCTATACTTCACTCACAAACAGTTGGTTCACGTGGACCTATTCTAAAGCAAGATAGTGTACTTCACGAGACGCTACAAGAATTTATTCACGAAAAAATTTTAGAAAGACCTGTTCATGTAAAAGGATTTGGTGCGTTCGGTTATTTTCAAACGATCTATCCAATGTCTGAACATACTAAACTACGTTTTTTACAAAATTCTAATGCGAGAGTTCCTGTTATGGTGCGATTTTCATTAGCCGTTAGTACGAAAGGAACACCTGACACTTCTAGAAATGTACGCGGTTTTTCTACAAAGTTTTATACAGAAGAAGGCATTTTCGATCTTTTATGTAATCACATCCCTGTCTTTTCCGTTCGTGATCCGATGCGTTTCCCTGAAACGATTCAAGCGTTGTTACCTTCACCTATAAATAACTTAATAGACCCTAATAGATTTTGGAGCTTTGTCGCTAGAGCGCCTGAATCCATTCATTTCGTTGTTCATTTATATTCTGATGCTGGTACGGCCAAAAGTCTTCGCCACATCCCAGGACATAGTGTTAATACATATGTATGGAGAAATGCAGAAGGTAATCGAAAGTATGTAAAGTATCATTGGTACCCCTTTGAAGGTGTACAATACATTACTAGTGAGGAAGCGAATAAACTGGCTGCTGAAAACTCTGATTATAGCGGGAAAGATTTATATGATGCAATTGCAAATGGTAAACCAGTAGAATACGGTTTATATGTCCAGCTCATGGATCCGAAAGATGAAGCACATCTTTCTTATGACCCTTTAGATGATACAAAAGTATGGGATGAAAAGAAGTATCCTCTTATACCAGTAGGCAAAATGGTATTAAATAAAAATCCTGAAAATTATATGGAGCAAGTAGAAAAAGTCGCCTTCTCCCCTTCTAATTTACTAGACGGTGCAGAACTATCAGATGATAAAATGCTGCAAGGGCGTGCTAACATTTACAGTGATTCTCAAAGAAGAAGAATTGGTTCCGAATTTCGCAAATTGGCGATTAACAAACAGCAAAATTGGACGCCTGCTAATCAAATAACGAGCGGTGACGGAAGATACGTTGAAGGTAAACTTGAAAGAACTTCTATTACGAAACAGGATGACTTTACGCAGCCTAGTGAATTTTATGCGAAGTTAAAACCGATAGAAAAAGAACATCTTGCTAAAAACTTAGCTAGTGATTTGAAAGTTATATCCCATGATATTAGGAAGATAGTTTTGGGGTATTTCAATCAAGTATCAACTGATTTGAAAACAAGCATTGAGACAAAAATGAAAGAGCATTAAGAAGATTAAAACATGCTTTACGAATGAGAATTCAAATCTATATTAATTATTTTCTTGTCAAAATCCAATGAAGTTATTTAATTTAAAAATATAAAGCCAATATATCCCTGTTCTATAATTAGAACAGGGATATATTGAAGTAGTTTAATGTTTAACATTAAACTACTTTATTTAGCTAAAAAATGCAATAAGTAGCCTTTCAAAACAAACTATTTTACTTGTACCGTATAATTCCCTGTTCCACCACCATACTTATATACACTTAAGTAATATTTCCCTGGCTTTGCATTATAATTTCCAAGCAATTTGTTTCCATCACGTTTTGTTGCATAAGCTACATAATTATTTAGATCTGATTCAGAATATAATACCCAGTTCAGTCCAAGATTTTGTTCGTTCGTAACAGAAATCTGTAAATCTTTTTGATCCTTTACATCAATAACAAATTTATCCCCCTGATCTTGATCGCTCAAGGTTCCTTTTAACAAAATATTCAAGGATAGTGGATTTGCTGTTTCAAATGAATTATTTGGTTCTTTTTCTACAGCCGTACCTTCTTCTGTATTCACTCCGCTAAACACAACATCATATTCATATTGTCCAGCATTATTTACACGGTAATTTACAAAATAAGCAGTCAATGTTTTATATCCAGTCCACTCTTTTCCTGAAAGGCGTTTCAACATATCATTTGTTGCTTCATTCATCACTTTCCAGTCCTCAACTTCTCCTTTAGCCGCACTTCCTGTATATGTCCCCTGTAGTGTAAATGTATTAAAGAATTGTGATTTATTCTTTGTTACTTTCACATCTTTTAATTTCGCTTCATTCGTAATATCTGAAGTAACGTCCGAAAGCGATTTTGGATCATGCTGAGTTAAATACTCATCTGATACTTGTGGAATTGTATACTTATCGCGATTATCAATAAGCATTTGCATATAAGATTGATATTCTTCATTTAACTTATTATCTTTGCTTAATGTAACACGGTATGCATCGTAACTTGAAACATCATTTGCGCGAATTAAATCATGTACTTTATCGAACATTTCTGGGCGTTTATTATACATATATGATTGCAGTGCAAACGAATAATTATAAAAATCCCACGTTCCATATTTCGCATTTAATGTTTGTGATGCTGTATAACGGTTTGCAGGATCATTAGATAACCCACCAATTATACTTTTTCGCGGTACTACACTATCTAATCGCGTTGCACCTGCAAAGAACTCTGCATTCCCTTCTTCAAACCATGTTAAACGTTCATTTTGATACATTTCTCCTTGTCCCCATAATCCTTGAACTTCGTACCTTCCTTGTAAGTAGTGCGTAAATTCATGGCGGAACAATTCTTCCAAACTATAAATACTTTGCTCTGGTGTACGTTCATATGTAAAGAAAGTCCCTGTCCCTTCAATATAAATCCCACCATTATTCGTTTCATACCCGTACAGTTGACGATTAAATTGATACTCATCTGGGCTATTATAAATAACCATCGTTAACACATCATCAGCATGTCCACTTTCAAGTGGTTTATCGCTACCAACTGTACGATAAAATTGAGAACGCACTTCTTTTGCCGCCCAGTATAGACGTTTAATTTTCTCTTCGCTAACTTTATCCCCAGCTTTAAAGACAATTGCTCCATCGTCAAACGTATACGTTTTCGGTAAATATTTCTCTTTACCCTCTTCTCGAATTTGATCTAAATTTACAGTTTTTCCGTTCGCATCTATTCCTCCATAATTTGTAGTAATTTGTTCTGCCGCAACAAAGTATTGCTCTCCTAAATATGGATAAATTCGCATTGCATCTGTAACAACTTGTTGTCCTTTTGTCGGCGTGCTATGAAGCTTGCCCAATCGGCCAGCATAGTAAATTCCGTTATTTATTAACCATCCATTTTTATCTGATACAGTACCAATAAGTGCGAAACGACTTACTTCATTAATAAAGTTATCGATATTTCGATACCACATCGTATCTTTCGGCTCTTTTCCAGTCGTGTACATATCCGTCTGAATATCAAAGTCAATTCCCTTCATCAACTCATATATAGCATCTCCTTTTGTTCGGTCTTCAATGAAAGTTGCAAGATTATCGTTATATTGTTTAAAAATTTCACCTGCATATAAAACCGTTTCAACATCTGCTGATGCATTTCCAATTAATTTTCCATATGATGCAATTACTTTATTTTGTTCTGATGTACCAAGTTTGAAATTTGGATTTTTTGCAATTGTTTTTAAAGCTGGTAAACATTTATCATGGTAGCTACGCTCATTTAGTTTGCTTAATTCATCATGGTAAAAACCTAAATAAAATGCTGCACGTAGAGCTTCTACTAATGTTTCAATCCCTTTTGAATCATCTTTCGTATAAGCTTGTCCTTGTTCTGCTAGTTTATTAATAATCGCTTGCATTCGGTTATCATCTTGATAGAATTTAAGACTATCACTATTAAACTGAAATAATTCCGGAATTTGATACCATTTAATTGTCACAAGAAGATCAGTTAATTGTTTGTTATTTAATTGATTTAACTCAGCCATCGAATACTTTTTTTCTTCAGCTAACGGTTTAATATTATCGGTTGGTGCTAGTGGACGCTGCGATAAATCCGCTAATTTTAACCGTTTTGTAAAAGATGCATTTTCTTGTACTTTTGAAGGGTGCGCCAATTCATCAACAGATTTCTGTATTCCTACCGGCTCCATTTGTAATACATTCTTCACATTTTTCTCTTTTGTCTCTGCTTGAATTTGCAAACCATTACATGTTATTGTCACTAGTCCAACACCAAGAATCCACTTAGAAATTTTCGAATATTTAACCATACCATTGCCCCCTAGTGATTTAAAAGAAAATTCAGAATTTTAAAATCAAAAAACACTTATTTGTATGTATTTACAGTTCCGCTATAAATACAACTATGATCAATAATGCAATAGTAGCTTGTTTTATACTATTACGAGTACAGATTCCTTACATACAATCTCCCTTCGTTACATTTAGTACAAGCAAAAACTGTGCCAATCATATTAATCATATTTCTTATGAATAGCCAACATTCTTTTATAAATACTGTAGAATAAAATATACATAGGTGGTTCGGCAATGTATAAATCATTTGACACAAAATCTAATGTTTATGAAGAACAAATTCATTGAATGTTATAAGTTCATTAACCAGTAAATAATTTTCAACTAACAACATCCCCAATTTTTAAATCTCTCAAAAAAGGTAAACAAACATATTCCATAAAGCTAATATGTTCGTTTACCTTTTTCTATTTCAAATCAACAGCAAAATATCGTTGAATAAAAATAGTATTAATAAGTATTTTGTTATTCATTTCTCTTTTTTAGATAATCTTTTTCACATTGTAACGGTTTGAATTTCACTTTTTTCCCTTTCTTCTTTTTCGTTTTTATAACGAGCCATTCCCCTTTTTCAACGTCTAGTTTAAGGCGTTTCATTACATTAATATTATCTTTTTCTTTATAAAGTAAAAATGCTTCTTGCGCCCTCACAAATAAGCTGGGCTGCTCGCTAAATCCACCACTATCATAAATTTTAGTTAGCGAATTATAATAAGAATCATTTTCCTTTCCACCATACATCAAATGGGCAGCCTCCAGATCTCTTTTACTTACTTCCAAAAAACTGTGTGCATCAATATTTAAATCAAACGTAGATTTAATGTCCCTCATAATGTTTTTCACATACTTCTCATCTCGAATTTTCCTTTTTTCAAGACAATCAGAAGATAACCTTGGTGCATCTGATTGGGAATGTACAACGTGTTGTATCGATACACACAAAATAAATACGCTTAAAATGTAAAATATTTTTTTCATATTTACATATCACCTCAAATGATTTATATACTATATCATTTGAGTCTTACAATATTCTTATGCTAACAATGTGAAAGGCCCTATAAATTGGACTTTTATAGAGCCTTTCATATTAACATTGCTTTATTAAATTTACCGGTGAAGCCATTACCTTACTATTTTTCACATCATATAGTCCTATAGGCGTTACCCGTATAAAAGGCAAGTGCGTCGCAGAAAAGAATAAAATGGTAAATGCCGGATCGTCATACCTGTAGCCACGCTCTTGCAATAATTTCACCAACTGTTTCTCTTCCTGTATTAATTCACTCATTTTTAAATTAGACATAATCCCGAGCAATGGTAATGCGATTTCGTGTAATACTTCATTCTTTTCAGCTATTACCATTCCCCCGCCAAGCTCTTTTACTCTATGAAAAGCTGTAAGCATATCTTCTTTATTCTTCCCAATAAGAATGATGTCGCCGGTACCAGAATAAGAGCTAGCAAGACCACCTAGTTCTTTCGCAAAACCTTTCACAACTGTATTCACTCGCCACGTACCGTCACGAGCAATCATCATAAGAAAACACTCATCATGATCTAGAGAAAGTTCATCACAGTTTAAATCAATTTCACTCGTGTATGGTTTAGTTATAACGTTATTCAATAAATGTATACCCATTTTATGAGAAAAAATCATATCCTCTTTTTCTATGGACCAGTTTAATAATAATGGAGTTACTTTGAATTTACTCCAGTCTATTTGTAATGATTCATTTTTGTTTATTCCGTCACGCTTCACCCATTTCCCTTTTGCAATTACGCTTATTGGAACCGGTTTTTCTTTACTTTCTAAAATATTAATATTAGCAATTCTACCTGTCGCAATTGAACCATGTACATGTTCCATATTATAATAACGAGCGATATTATAGCTTGCCATATGATAAGCATCTATTATTGGCACCCCTTGTTTTATCGCGGTAGATATCATAACGTTTGTCATTCCATTTTCATAAAACGAAGGATGTGAGCCGTCTGTAGTAAGAATGAATCTATCAAACTGTTTTACTCCTAGTTCCAACAATTCTTTCAGTAACACTTCTAAATCTGGGTGGATTGAAGAATTTCTTAGGGAAACCGTGTAACCTTGCATAAGACGAGTGAAAGCTTCCTGCCCTGTCATCGCTTCATGATCACAATCTGTACCTAACAGTTTTAACTTCGCTAAAGTCGTTTCAGATGCTCCTGGAAAATGCCCTTCTACTTTTTTATGTAATCGTTTCGTTTCCTGCACCCAATGTAACATTTCATCATCGCCATGTAATAACTTTGGCCACGCTGTTAGCTCGCCACCTTGAAGAACTGCTTTATGCTTAAGCCACTCTATTATTTCTACACGATTAAATAAAGATTCCCCGTTTTGCAATTCTGTTTGTCCATCGAAACGACACCACCAATACATACTTGCTGGAATCTTTTCAAATTCATCTAATAAACGAAATGCTTCTTCACGTTGTAATGTGAAAAATAAAGTTAAATTATCATTAATAAAAGTCGTCGTCCCAAACTGCATCGCATAATTTGCTAACGTTTCTGGATTATATAATTGATATGGATGTGCATGCGGTTCTATGTAACTTGGAACTATATACTTTCCATCACAATCAATGACTTCACATTTATGTAGTTGCGCTGGCAGTTTTTCTCCTACATAAATAATGCGATCATCATAGATCCAAATATTTGCTTGCATCCACTCGCGCATATAGGAATTTAAATAAGTTGCATTCTTAAATAAAATGTGCGGACTTCTTTTGCCATCTATTATTTCAACATGTTCTCTTAATTGCTTGTTACTCCACCTGAAATCCTTTTGTTCCACTGTATTCAACTCCAATGCTATATTAGTTAAGATGAAAAATAATTAATTAAATAAACTATTTTTCATACAAGTCCACTAAATACGTACCCCTATTATATTTAATAATCATAAAAATAAAAATTTTCAGAATAAACATCGTTTTTATTGTTCACTACTTCTCCTTTTGAACATAAACATTTCTGTGCAGTTGTTTTACTGAAATCTTCGAAAGAATAACGACTATTTCGTAAAGTAAAAAACGTGTCACCTTAATACGATGGCACGTTTTTTACTTTGCATTTCAAATTATGATTAGTTCATACTATTTCGGAGCTGATTTATAAAGGCATGGGCTGCATTTGAAAAAACTTGATTCTTTTTCCAAATAATATTTAAGTTCGCTTCTAATTTAGGTTGTAATGGTTTAAAGCAAAGTTTACTATTTCCTGAAGTGTTAATTATCTTATCTATACATAATGCATATCCAATACCTTCTTCAACCATAAGTGCTGCATTATAAAGCAAATTATAGGTTGCGACGATGTTTAAATTATCTATACTTTGTCCAAACCATCCTGTTAATTCATTACTAACAGTAGATTGTCGTGAAATGAATAATGGTTTATCTATTAAATCCACTGGGCTAATAACTTGTTTATCCGATAAAGGACTATCTTTACACATTAATACACCCCAAGTGTCTTTAGCTGGCAATTGTGCATATTCATATTTTTGTTTATCAGTTGGCTCTATAACGACACCAAAATCTAATAATCCACTATCTAATTTACTCTTAATGTCATCAGCATTTCCGCTGTACAAATGAAATCGAATATTTGGATAGTCTTTTATTAATACTTTTAATGTTTTCGCAATAAGATGCATCGCTTCAGTTTCACCGGCACCAATGTAAACTTCCCCGCTTATCATTTCTTTTGAATCTTTTAAGTTCGCTTCCGTTTTATCTGCTAAATCAACAATCTCCTTCGCCTTTTTAAATAAGTATTTCCCCTCTTCTGTTAATGATATTTTCCTATTTCCTCTTATAAATAAATTTGTTCCTAATTCCATTTCTAAATCTTTCAGTTGCCTTGATAATGTTGGCTGTGACAAATGTAATTGTTTTGCAGCTGCTGAAATACTTTCTTCATTTGCTACAGCAATAAAATAGCGTAACACTCGAATTTCCACGATAGTCTCCTTTTACATATAGCTAATAAGCATATTAATGTATTTAATATAGGTATTTGATATTAGAATCGTATCATTTTATGATTGTATTGAAAAGATTAGCGTTTTAGAGGGGAGTATAACAATGAATATGAAAGATTTTATAAATTTTTGTAAGGCCGGCAAGCCTATTTCAGGCGAGGATAAAGAACTACATGATCTACTAGTTCAATGTAGCTATGAAGCCCAGAAGATAACAATGAAATTAAATACATCTTATCATTCTAAAGAAGAGATTGTAGCAATATTTAGTGAATTAACAGGTAACAACATTGATCCATCTTTTATGTGTTTTCCACCGTTTCATACAGACTTCGGTAAAAATATTACAATTGGAAAAAACGTATTTTTTAACACTGGATGTTCTTTTCAAGATAGAGGCGGAATTCATATAGGAGACAATTGTATGATCGGTATGAATGTTACAATTGCCACACTTAATCACGGGCTAACTTTAGAAACAAGAAATACGACATACGCTTCCCCTGTTATAATTGGTGAAAATGTATGGATTGGTTCTAGCGCAACAATACTTCCTGGTGTTACAATTGGGAACAATTCAATTGTTGCTGCAGGTTCAGTTGTTACAAAAAATGTACCTGCAAACACCGTCGTTGCAGGGGTGCCTGCAAAAAGTGTGAAAGTCATTCATAGCAATTAAAAATATTCTAGATTTTTCAAATGCAAACAAGCTACTTTGATTGAAATTTGCTTTACTGCTTATATATTTATTTTATCGCTCTTGTTAAGAATTTTATTTCTCTTTGTGAGAAGAGAATATACCTATATATTTTTCTATACCGCAATAAAAAGACTTATAGAATGATTCTATAAGTCTTTTACTATATGGAATTAACCTATACCCATCGATTAACAAATTCAAAAACCAAAAGATTCGCGATAAATAAATTTCTAATAAATCACTATTCTCTCTAATAGTCAAAAAGTTCATAATAGTTGAGCAATTCCTTTTACTGCCTCGTAGCCAAAATATATTCCAAACAGAATTAAAACAATGCCTGCTACTATAGAAATCCATTTCATTACTGTATGATTAATAAATCTTCTACCAAAATGAATAGATGTAGCCATAAATATATCCCAAAGCATAATCCCAGCAAAAATGGCTGCACTATACCATAAAGCTTGTTCTTTTCCAATAGTATTCATAGCACTAGTTAGAACTGATCCATATATCCCTATCCAAAAAATAATATTTAATGGATTAGAAATTGCGATAGCAAACCCCGATAGAAAAGATTTTAAAGGATGTTCTTTTTCACCTGATGAAATATATTGAACTTGTTTAGTAGCTTCTTTCATACTTTCATAGCCCAAATAAATCATCGTTACAAAACCAAAAATCCAAATGCAAAGTTGAGCAACTGGAGTTGTTAAATAAGTCGAAATACCAAAGTAAATTAAAAACATCATTACAACATCTGCTGACATTGCCCCGACTCCTACTAACCATGCACTCAAAAAACCATTTTTTATTCCTTTATTTATTTGAGCAACATTAATCGGACCGACTGGTGCAGACAATGAAATCCCTAATAATATATAACTGAATATCATGCTAATCATTTTTCTTCAACCCCGTAATAGGACATCTCATTACACTTTCTTCATTTGTTTCTGGTAACATATATTGTTTCCATTCAAAGGTTTCTTTTATTCCGTAATCCCCTATATCTGGATGCATTGGAATATCATCATATGCTAACAAACGTTTTCTAATCACTTTCCGCACTTGTTTCCCTTGTTTTGTATCACCTGTAATATCATCCAGAGTACCTCGAGGTTGTAACGTAATTTCAAGGCCGGTTCCAGTATATCTACTTTTTCTCTCAGAATATATTGGAGCCCTACAAACGACAAATATAGGTTCACCACCAAAACAAAATTCCCATTTAGCGTTATAAGGATCTATTGGTATTTCTGCATTCCATGGCTCCGGATCATTTCTCATTAAAAATTGTAATACATTCCAAAATTGTTTTTTGTATTCTTCAGCCAGTAATTGTTTATTAGATGGTTTAAAAAATATTACTAAAGTAGTTCTCTTTGCAATTTGTTGATATGTTTTAATATATTCATAAATTCCATCTCTTAGTTTGAACAATTCATTTTCATCATAAGCCGATTCAGAAAATATATATCTAGACCAACCATGTTTCTCAGAATCCACTGCAAAATAACACGGAAATGGTTTAGATTGATCTAAAATGCTATCGTGAAAATTATTGAAAGATACAGTTTTCCACTCATCTAAAATCCCTTTATTTTGTTCTTCAATTATTCTCTTTTGATCGTATAAATACATTTTTGTAGTTGGCATTATTAAAATCCCCCCTAATATATTTATGATTTTTTCTCATATAGTAAAATATTATTCTCAACAATATTTAAAATTTCATTTATACTTTTTGTAGGTATTTCAATTGTTATCTCAGGTATACCGGGAGATAATAAAAATTTATTATAGTTATAAATTTTTCGATCTATAATAAGTGTGATTTCATCTGAATAGCCAAATGGAGATACGCATCCTGGAACACAAGAAGTTTTTTCTATTAACTCCTCGGCTGAACAAATAGAAATCCTTTTTCCAACCAACTCTTTCATAAGTTTTGAATCTAATTTTTCTCCTTCAACAGTTACAAATATGTAATAGTTATTTGATTTATCTTTTAAAAATAAACTTTTACTGGGTACACCTTCTAATTTAAACCTTTCTCTAATTTTTCTATCTGTTTCATAATCTAATATTGGTTCATGTGTATATTGTTTATACGATATAGCCGCTTCTTCTAGCAGTTCTACTACTTGTTTATACATATTTATCCTCCCTTTGATTTCATTACACAATTTGAAAATATAGCCTTTTCTATTGCTGTTCCCGCTCCCTATTCTTTTTCACAATATATTCAATTATATTTTAAAACACAATTTAAATTGCAATAAAATACATTTTTGTAATAAAAATGGAATTAAAATATAAAACCTATATTAATCATTAATTTCATAATAGTCAATCATTTAGACACAAATCATAATTATCTATTTTTGTATACTTAATTCTATTTGTTATTAATTCATACATATTGTTTCTTTTGAAAAAGGACTTGTATATGTGTTCTATTTTTCATCTTCCAAAAATGTTTTGTTTTATCCTTCGGAAATACGTCAACATTAATACGCTTTAAGATATTAATTCATACGATAAAAGTACATTATTATGTAAATTAAGGAAATACATTCGAATATTTTTCAACAAAAATCAGAATTTACTTATTATTAACTCCAAAATCTAGAACTACTTACCTTTGTATGTTCCAATATTTTAAAAATGTAAAAGTCACTATAAATAAGAAATATCAAATAAATATAATAGATTTATAGTAAAATAAAAAAATTTAAATACATCATTACTTTTCTTGTAACAGCACGTAAAAACCCCGAATCATGGGAAGTAAATTGCTCATGATTCGGGGTTTTTTAAGACTATATTTTAATAATAATTAAATCGCATACAAGTCCTTATATACCTCTATAGTAGAACTCTTTTCATCTATTATTTCTTAAATTCAATTTGCATCATTTTATTAAACTGTGTAAGAATATCAACCGGACCTAAAGAGTTAACATTGACAGCAAATGTATGCTTGCCTCCAATTACTCCACCAGCAAAAGTCATATACCCAGGAATTGCTCCTCCGTGACCCCAAACTGAAACACCGTTTGGAAGTTTCGTCTCATATATCCCAAGGCCATATCCATCACCAAGATCTTTTCCTTCTATTGGAACTGTAGTAAGCATCTCTTTTAGCTCGCGTTCTTTCAATAACTTACCACCGAGCAAAGATGAAAAGAACTTATTTAAATCGTCTGCATCTGAAATCATATCTCCCGCTGAATTAGCTAAACTCGGATTATAATACGTCATGTCTTTCAATTCACTTGTTTCGTCAATTTTCATATACCCTCGAGCATGATTCTTTCCTGGGATGACTGGTGAATTACCTGGTAAAAACGTATTTGCCAAGTCCAAAGGTTCAATAATTCGTTTTTCAATTTCTTCCGCATAACTATTACCAGTTATTTTTTCAATAAGCATTCCTAGTATTACGTATCCTGTGTTTGAATACGACCAACCTTTACCTGGCGAAAAATCTGGAGGTAGAGCAAGTCCTATTTTCACTATTTCTTCTGGTGTATACGTTTTTTTCGAATTCATAATGTCAGCTTCTTTTGACTTTAAATATTCAGCTATACCACTCGTATGGTTCAAAAGTTGACGTATCGTAATTTGATTGCCATCATATCCATTTCCTTGAATGAGGCCAGGTAGCCACTTTTCAATAGAATCGTCAAGTTGCACGCGATTTTCTCCTACTAATTGAAGAACAGTCGTAGCAGTAAAAGTTTTCGTCACACTACCAATCCGAAAGCGATAGTCCGATTTCATCGATTTCTTTGTACTTAAATCCGCGAGGCCAGCATTATAACTACTAATTTTTCCGTTATTATACGTCTTAGCTAATACCCCTGGCGCTCCAATTTGGATTGTTTCCTGCATGACTCGTTTCCAACCATTCAGATTCTTTTGATCATGTGCTTCTGACGAATTAGAAATATTTTGAGTAGATTCTGCTTTCACAGTAAAACCTGGTGTGAATAAAGTAGTACCCGCTAATAAAACTGCCAAACTCGCTAACTTAATTGAATAACTTTTTTTCATAAGGCTTTCTCTCCTCTATTCATATCGTATTGATTCAAGCTATACTTTCATCCTATATGATAAACCTCTCTTTTTTCTTATCCATTCCTTACGAAATACTTACGTTCAAAATTTAATGACCCAATGGAAAAAGCAATGTATGAAAATAAAAAAGAACGTGTTTTCAATGTATGAAAACACGTTCTCTTACATACTTAAAACCCTATATCAACTTTTTAGTTCATTCACTTTTACCATCCTGCACTAGCGTTCATGCCATTTCCGATAATAGTAAATAGTAATGGCCACAGCACTGGTGCTAACGTAAGAAATAGATTAAGCAGTATAAGTATTCTATATCTTCCAAGGATATTATGATTTTTACGATTAACAAATACTACAAAAACTAATAATATTATGGTCGTTACATATAAAAGTAACACTAACAACCAATACCAAACCATTAAACTGAGACTCCATGGCTGTAATAGCTCGTGTACAATACCAAAGGTGATTCCTAATACGGCAAAACTAAAGGTAGTAACTGTTGCTTTGATAAACAATTTACTTAATGTTTTATCGTATGTATACTTACAATATAAATCTATTAATGTGTATAAAGATAAAAAGGCCATTAATACACCTACCCAATACAATAACCAGTCTCCGCCTCCTCTAACTAACATAAACAGAAACCAACACATCCCTGCTGCAGAAAAAATAAAGGAAAGGAGTATGTTTTTCAATACCGGTTTCATTCTATTTTCACACCCTTACAAAAATTTAAAAATAAATTATAATTTTTATTTACATACTACCCGTAATTTATTTATCTCTTTTTCATCCTATATTGATGTAATGAAGATAACCTCACAAAAAATTCAACGAGCAATACTCTACTAAGGCAACCTTTTTCCATTGTTAGCGATATAAAAAAGTAAGTATACATTATCATATAATTAAATATAAGTAAATAAAATTAATTTATAGTTAATTCCATTTACTTATATTAACGTCACCCTTTCCCGTCTCGCTCTATCCATCGTACAGTCTTCTCTATATCTAACTCCGTATACGTCTTTTCACCATAACGAACAGACTCATATATCGGAATAATATCTCTCGTTCTACAAATTCTCTTTAACCATTGTTGCATCGTTTCATAGGATCTTCTCTGTTCGTGAAATGGTAAAGTTCTTTCCCATTCAACTAACGTTTTCCTTATCGTATCTTTAGGTAACGACTGTTCAAACTGACGCATCACTTTCTTGTTCTTTTCGGTTCTATCCGTATTTTCCTTTGTTATCGATTGTTTATCCTGTTCTATTTCTGATTTCGTTACCTTTTTCCTCATTAATTTATAAAAAGCATATAGAATGACCACTGCAATAATTACATAAAAAACGACACTAATCCATGAATTTGAAAGAACAGAAAACACATCAGTCCATGAATTTTTTCGTACAAAAAGTGGAATTTCCCTATCTATTTTTGTTCTTGTATCTACAACTCCTGTTTCTTCATCTATAATTCTTTCAGGTTCATCAAACTGTTCGTCTAAACTAGTAAAATCATAATTTCTTTCCGATATTGTCTTCGTCTTGCTAGAAAAAAGCCCTTTTACTATGTCTTGTACATGCACAACACCTTGTGATAACGTTATCGCACTAACCGTAAAGAAAAGTATCATGAAAACTCTAACACTCCAAATCTTCACTTTCATATGTCGCTCTTTATTAGCCATGACATAAACCCCTTCTTATTCTTTAATTACAACCCATTTATTCGTTCTGCTGTATTTCCTTGGGGAAGTACCAAGAATTAAAGGAACTGCATCCAATTCTTTACGACGAAAGCCTGCTGTGTAAAAATAAGTAGAAGATACAGGCGTATCTTGGTCCGATATTGCGGCAAGTACTTTTAATACATTTTGCAAATGTTTCCGGTTATGACCGTTCTTTATATGCAATAACCCATTATCTTTTACGCTATTGATCCATACTTCAAATGAACAGTTTTGCATGAGCAGTTGTTTACATATGCCTGCTGTTAATTCGATTAGTTCCTCTGTATCCTTTCGCAAAGAAATACCGCTTTTATTTTGCAAGTTGAGATAAATCGCATATTTATCTGATTGTGTTCGCTCGTACTTTTTCGCAGTTATCGTCCCTGTTTTCGCTGTCGCACTCCAGTGGATGGAACGAAAATCTTCATTTTCATACGACTTCACTCCCATTACTTTCGTTTCATCATATAAGGGTGATGACATCGCTTTTCGAAATCCTCGTGACCATTCTTGTAATTCAGGAACTTGCATTTTCGGAACAGCTGGTAAAACTAAATAAGACGGCGTTTCAACTTGTTTATATGTTATATGGTTCGTTATGAATCCAAAGGGATCCGTAATGACAATTTCAACTTCTTCCCATTTCGCAATTCCTCTTTTTACAGCTACAGCTTGCAAATCAAATGAAACTGACTCTCTTCCTTTTAAATGTAAATTCATATAATAATTTGAACCTGTATTCGTATTTTTGTTTATTTCATCATGATTCCAAGTTAACGTATTTTCACATTTAAATCGAAATACGATATTGAAAATAGGGAATAACGACTTGTTTGAAATTTTCATTTTGCACATATTCGCTTCACCTATAAAAATGTTTGAATTCCCTTGACTGTATTCCCATTCAACACGAGACACTTTACGTATGTACACATGCATCGCACTTATTAAAATTACATACAAAAATACGAGAGATAATATAAGTAGATTACTTGAAAATACACATAAAATAACGGCTACAACTGACATAACTCCTATTACGAAAGGCTCCGCTAAAGGTGTATACACAAGTTGTTGATTCATCGTACATTCTCCACGGGCACACTAATCATATGAAGAATTTCTTTCATGATTTGTGCTTTCGTCGTTTTCATCTCCCCTTCAATCGTTAACGTTAAACGATGAGCGCATATGGATGCTGCGAGTGTCTTAATATCATCTGGCGTACAATAATCTCTTTCATTTAATATTGCCCGTGCTTGAATTGCTCTCATAAATGCCAACGTCCCCCGCGGGCTTACACCAATTTCAATTAGCTCATGCTTTCGCGTTGCCTCAATGATTTCAAGAAGATAATCTTGCACATCATTTCCTACTAACACTTCTCTTGCACGTTTTTGCACTGTAATAATTTCTTCAGTTGAAATAATTGAATGTAAAGTTTCTAACGGATCATTCATTTGAAAACGATTCATCATCTCCTTTTCTGCTTCTCTCGTAGGATAGCCTTGACGTATAGTTAGTAAAAAACGGTCTAGTTGAGCATCAGGTAAAGGAAATGTACCGGCCGATTCAAGGGGATTTTGCGTTGCAATTACTAAAAAAGGTTCTGGTAATGAATGTGTCTGTTTCGCAATCGTAACAGTACGTTCTTCCATCACTTCCAATAACGAAGATTGCGTTCTCGGTACAGCTCGATTTATTTCATCCACTACTACTATATTTGCAAAAATAGGACCTAACCTCGTTTTAAATTCCGATTCCTTCACATCAAAATATTCGAGACCAATAACATCTCCAGGCAAAGTATCCGCTGTGAATTGAATTCTTTGAAATTTAGCGTCTACACTTTTAGCCAAACTTTTCGCTAATGTTGTTTTTCCCGTCCCAGGTACATCCTCTAATAAAATATGGCCTCTTGCTATGAGAGCTATAGCTGCAAGTTCAATCGATTCATCTTTTCCTATAATAACCTTCGAAATATTGTTAATAATTTTCTTTAATGTATTCATATATTTATCTCCTAACCTTATTTATTCTGAAAATTAAGAATTATTTATTTCCAAATTATAACACATTACTATATAAGTAAATATGTTCCTATCAAAATAAAAAAGATGACCTTAGCTATACGCTAAAGTCATCTTTTTCTACCTTATTATTTCACTAACTCTCCATTATAAGCTTTTATATTAAGTGGCGCAGTTAAAAACTGTGCTGCTTTACTAACGAAAGATGTAAAGTGTTCACTCGTATTATGACTCGCAACTGCCTCTTCATCTTTCCATACTTCTACCATCGTATATACATTTTCATTTTCTGTATCTTTATATAAGTCATAAGATATATTTCCACTTTCTTCTCTTGAACTATGAATCAGCGGACGAATTCCTTCTAAAAATGATTGTTGTTTTGCTGGATCTACTTGAAATATTGCGTGAATAATAATCATGGTGTTTCCCCTCTCATATCTCACTTATTTCTGTATTTATAAAATTACTTCCACTCAGCAACTTTTTCAACTGGAAGACGTACTGATTGGTAACCACTATCAGCAGCTTTTCCGATTGAAATTAACATAACTGGTACGTGACGTTCTTTATCTAATCCGAAAGCTTCTGCGATTTGGTCTTTTTCAAATCCGCCAATTGGGCAAGTGTCATAACCGTGAGCACGAGCTGCTAGCATAAATTGCATTGCTACAAGACCACCGTCAATAAGTACAGTATCTTTCATTACTTCTGGTGTAACCATTGAGAAGTAACCTGAAAGTTTCTTCATTTGATCTTCTTTTACTTCTGCTGGCATTAAACCGCGCTCTACTGCTGTACCGTAAATTTCTTCTGCGTTATCAAAGTTGTTTAAATCACCAAATACAGCTATCATCGCTGAAGACGTTTCTACTTGAGATTGATTAAATTTCGCAAGTGGTGCAAGTGTTGCTTTTGCTTCGTCACTTTCAATCACTAAAAATCTCCATGGTTGCATGTTCACAGATGATGGTGCAAGTGTTGCTTCTGTAAGAATTTCTGTCATTTCTTCTTTGCTAATTTTCACTGACGTGTCGTATTTACGAATTGAACGACGTCCTGTTAAAATTTCGTTAAAATCATTTGTTTTTACTGATTTAGTCATAGTTGTATTCTCCCTTTTTATAGTTCTTTTATGTTTTCTTGAATGTGATTTAACATATTTAAAAGATTATCGCGTTCTTCCTCACTTAATCCTTTAAATGCAGATGCTGCAAAACGTTCTTTTTCCTCCTGATACACTTGAATTTTATTTCGTCCCTCTTCAGTTAGAGAAACTAACGTAATTCTGTTATCATCTGGATTTTTACGCCTTGTAATCATTCCGTTTGCTTCCAACTGTTTTAAATGCCTCGTAATCGCTGCATTATCAATATTCACTTCTTGCTGAAGTGCTTTTTGGCTAATTTCACCTACTTCATATAACTGAAGTATAAGTTCTAGTCTAGATTGACTCATACCCGTACACCCTTCAAATTTCGAACTTACGTCTTTATTTAGAAAGTGTAATTTATATAAAATAATTGCTTCTTTTGAGCATGAACTTGTCAAATTACCCCTCCTTTATATCCAATTTAAAAATATTTGATACATCAATAGTTGATATGTCAATTAATATAATCTATATCGATTTAAAATGCAAGCATTTTGTTTTCATTTATATTTTTCCAAATTAAGGCGCTTTGTATCATTACAAAAAATGTAAATTACATTATAATAGTAATAATTCAAATGACTGGAGAGTGATTGTAATGCGGCAATACACAAATAGAAATGAGGAATTAAAAATGGAAAATGAAATGAGGATATTCACAAATGACAACAATAAATATAGGGATTGTCGCGCACGTAGACGCTGGCAAGACGAGTTTGACTGAGCGTATTCTTTATGAAACGAATGTGATTAAAGAAATTGGCCGAGTAGATAGTGGTAATACGCAAACTGACTCAATGGAATTAGAGAGACAACGCGGAATTACGATTAAAGCATCTGTCGTATCTTTCTTTATTGATGATGTAAAAGTAAATGTCATTGACACACCTGGACACGCTGATTTTATCGCTGAAGTGGAGCGATCATTCCGCGTTTTAGACGGTGCAATTTTAGTTATTTCTGCCGTTGAAGGTGTGCAAGTACAAACAAAAATTTTAATGCGGACATTGCAGAAACTAAACATACCAACAATATTATTCGTAAATAAAATTGATCGTAATGGCGCAAATACTGAAAAAGTTATGAAACAAATAAAAGAGATTCTTTCAAATGAAGCATTCCCTTTCTACTCTGTCCAAAACGAAGGAACGAAAGAAGCCCGGATTATTGCATACAAATCATATGACGATTGTATGGAACTGTTAGCACCATATAATGAATCGTTACTTGCGTCATATGTAAATGATGAAATCGTACCGGGCGTATTATTAAGAGAAGAACTCGAAAAACAAATACAGCAAGCAAATGTGTACCCAATCTTTTTCGGTTCAGCCATGACAGGTATAGGTGTAACTGAACTGCTCGAAAATATTTCAACCTTATTTCCAGCTAATAAGTCGGCAGAAAACGAAACATTATCCGGTGTTGTGTTTAAAATTGAACGTGAACCTTCTGGAGAAAAGATTGCTTATGTAAGAGTTTTTTCTGGTCGTTTACACGTAAGAAAATATGTTGATATACAGCGCGGGGACGTTCTGGGGCATAAAGAAAAGATTAAGAAAATATGCCTATTTCATAACGGGAATGTTGTTCAATCTTCTATCGTTCCTAGCGGAGAATTTTGCAAAGTGTGGGGACTGAATGATATTAAAATTGGTGATATTATCGGTGAACGGACGAATTATATAAAAGACATTCACTTTGCCGAACCACAAATGGAAGCTGCTATTGAAGCAGTACCAAAAGAACGAATTCATGATCTATACGCTGCACTTATGGATCTATGTGAAGAAGATCCGCTCATTAAAGTGTGGAAAGATGATATTCATAATGAACTATATATTCGCCTTTTCGGGGAAGTACAAAAAGAAGTAATTGAAACAACACTTTTTGAGAAATATAATTTGCAGGTGACTTTCTCAAATACGCGGGTTGTATGTATTGAGAAGCCAATTGGCGTAGGTAATAGCGTTGAAGTAATGGGTGAAAAAACGAATCCATTTTACGCAACAATTGGCTTTAAAATCGAACGTGGTGAGCTGAATTCTGGCATAATATATAAGTTAGGCGTTGAACTTGGATCGCTGCCTTTAGCATTTCATAAAGCAATTGAAGATACAGTATTTCAAACGTTAAAACAAGGTTTGTACGGATGGGAAGTTACGGACATTATCGTCACGTTAACATATACTGGTTATGCAAGCCCTGTTACAACAGCGAGTGACTTTAGAAATTTAACACCACTCGTTTTAATGGATGCTTTAAAGCAAGCTGAAACATGTGTATTTGAACCAGTAAACGCATTTGAATTAACTGTACCAGAACGTGCAATTAGTACCGCAATGTATAAATTAGCTGCCATTCCAGCAGCTTTTGCAGATCCTATATTCAATAATGATTCTTACGAGTTAACAGGTTCATTACCTGTTGCGAAAATAGAGAATTTTAAGCGAATGCTTCATTCATTCACTGAAGGAGAAGGCATTTTTACAACGAAGCCATCTGGTTACAAAGAACTGAAGGCTCCCTTCCCTACTCGAAAACGTGTTGATTATAATCCGCTGAATCGTAAGGATTATTTGCTTCATGTGCTTAAGGCTTATTAAGTAAAAAAGAGGTGCAAATTGCACCTCTTTTTGCATGTATTGATAAGTTAGTTTGTCCTAACAACTTCTTTAAGCTTTTCTATTATTTTTGCTATTGCTTCGATTGAATTCTCGGTTTCATATTCTCCAACATTTACAGAATGATTTGCATTTTTGACAACTTCAATTTGTAAATTCGTTTTATGTAACCGATCGATTTGATCTGCATTATATTGGTGATCTTTATCTCCAATTACTAATAGCCCTTCGTGACGACTATGTAAAATCGACTCAAAAATGGAATCAAAAGTTAGTAAAGGTGTAAGTAGTATCATTTTTGACTGTAAAAAATCTTCTCTCTTCATTAAATCATTTGCAATCGGAATGGTTCCGAGTGATTTCCCTAAAAACATCGTATGATTGTATTGCTCACCTTTTAATACTTCCTTCATTACAGGATTAATATCATCCATCATTATTTTTGTTACTTCTTCCATCAGTTTATTCATTACTTGTTCGTCATAAGAATAATGAATATGTACTACATCTATTTTATTTTCAAGCATAAGCATCGTTGCATAATAGAATAATGGTTTATCATAATTGTAACCGGAACCTGAAAACATAAAACAGATTGTATTAGAACCTTTTTCGATATGTGTGTAACGAATGACTTTGTCGTCTATATGTATTTCCTTTTTAGTTCCCTTCACCGTTTCCCCCTCCAAACACGTTTACTTTTGTAAAACGATATGTTCTGTATGAACTGATACATCCTTTACTTTATCTTTTATAAACGCTGGCTATAAGTTATATGTATCTAATTCTTCTATCGGTACCCACTTAAACATATATGTTCTACCCTCTTCATTCAGAATATATTGATCCGCCCCATTTGCAGGTAATTGTTTCAGCTCTACTTCATAGTAAAAACTAATTTCATGAAACTTTCGTTCAAAAAGTGTAAAGAAATTTTCTACTGACCATATTAATCTCTTTATCTCGATAGGAACCGCTAACTCTTCAGTAAGCTCTCGTTTTAGCGCATCTTCACTATTTTCTAGCATTTTCACTCTTCCGCCTGGTACGTACCAAAAATCTTCACCGTCACCTTGCAGAATAAGTATTTTATTATCGTGTTTACAAATTGCTCCGACGCGATAATTAAAACATGTCTCTTCAACTTTAAATGTTAGATCCACACCGATTCACCCCTATGCTTTATTCAAAAATCGCTATAAAACTATTATGTATGTGCTGTACAAATAAGATTACTAAATGTTTCTATTCCATTCAATAATTTTTTAACTTTTCAAAAATAATACGCATCATTTGTCATCACAAGTATAAATACATATGTCACAATCACTGCACACACTAGAGAAGCATTATGGGGGACGAATGGAAACATTGTCAATATACAAAACTGAAAAATCAAACAATTTCTAAGACATTATTAAAAAAGACGCAAGGTCAACTTATGTGCTAATTAATTCTTTTTCTAGAAAAAGCGTCTTTTATTGCACTTGTTAATACATTTAGGAATAATAAAATAGCCATAACTACCGTTAATACGTAAAATTGCTTTGTTTTATAAGGAGCGAACCATTCCGTAAAGAACTCTGAATTAACGAGACGCTCCCCAACTCCTCCTTCCTTGAAGTTCGATATCCACGAATTCATATCAAGGATGATAAAAATTAGTTGCATAACGAAAAATGCTCTAAGAGTTTTCAGCCAATTTCGTATTCGAATAGGACGCCCTTTTTTTGATGTCATTTAAATGACCCTCCTTTTAGAACTTGCTATTAAAGAGCCTTGTTCTGATAGATACGAATAGATAATATCCATGAAACCCCATAGCACCCCACTGCTATGACAGCAAATATAAGAAATAATTTCAAATCTGAAATCTCTTTTAAAAAGGTCAGTACGCCATTAGCATATTTATTTAATAAATATGGAGTATTTCGCATTAAATATATAACTCCAATAGATAAAAATATAAAAACTGGTACAAGTGTTTTCACTTTAAATGCAACAAAAAATGGGATGTAAAATGCAGTAATCAGCATGACTGCCAAGAAGCCTAGGATGTAACTTTCTAAGGAAAGTTGAAATTCCATGCTGTCTAAAATGAAATATTTTCCAACTAAACAAAAGGGGATGATTACTATTGTAAAAAATAAGGTTCCAACGTATTTTGAACTTATAATTTCCTTCCTAGTATACGGTAATGAGTTTACTAAAATATTAGCATTATCTTTATCATCAGATTGATATGTGTTAATTACAAAAACGGCACTACAAATGATTATGACATATGCTACATCCATGCCGGCCCACAAATAGGTAACTAGAAATAAGAGATAAGCAGGTAAAAAGGTTTTTTGTAAAATCAAATCCTTTTTAATTAAATTAAGCATCTTGACTCCCCCTTTTTCATGAAATACATAATATCCTCTAAACTTGGTTTTTCAATCACCACTTCTTTATTAAATAAAGTTTCGATAGAATTTACATTTTCAATCAATCCCTCGAAACCTGTATTTGCCTTACATACAGATATAAATTCACGCTCAGTATCAAAATCTAACATATCTAGTGGTCCTTTGACCAAAATATAATCTTCTGCAATGGCATAAATATCTTTTGTAAAAATATGCTTCCCATTTTGAATAAATGTAATATAATCGGCAATGCGGTCTAAATCCGTTGTAATATGAGATGAGAAAAAGATAGTTTTCTCACCATCCTGCATAATATTTTGTAAAACATCCAATAATTCTCTTCTAAATACCGGATCGAGTCCAGAAGTAGGCTCATCCATAATAATTAGTTCAGCATGATGTGAAAGGGCAATTGCAAGAGAGGCTTTCATTTTCATTCCTTTGGAGAATGTTTTCATTTTTTTATTTAATGGTAATTCGAACAGATCTTTATAATATGTAAATTGGTTAAAATCCCATTTTTTATAAGCAGGTGCAATAATTTTAGTAATTTCCTTTAATGTGAGTTCATCATAAAACACATTATCGTCATAAACGAAACCAATTCTTTCTTTAATTCGCTTCGCATCAGTCGAATAGTTCATGCCAAATAAAGAGACATTTCCACTATCCGGGTTCATTAGATTCATAATCATTTTAATCGTTGTAGATTTACCTGATCCATTTCCCCCAATAAAACCCGTAACAAATCCTTTTTTTACTTCCATCGAAAAATTTTTAATTTGAAATCCTTTAAAAGATTTACTGACATTTTGAAGTTCTATTACGTTTTCCAAGAGTTTTCCTCCTCGTATAAAATTGTAAGCATTTCTTTTAGATCATTTAAAGAAACATCCATTTGTTTAGCATTTTGAATCGCTTCACACAACTTTTCTTCAACTGTCTTTAATTTTTTTTCTTTCATAGTTTCAATGTTTTGTTCTGCTACAAAGGACCCCCTTCCGACAATTGAATAAATAAAACCGTCTTTTTCCAGTTCTTCATATGCTCTTTTCGTTGTAATAATACTTACTCTTAAATCTTTTGCTAACTGACGCATTGAAGGAAGAGCATCTCCTTGCTTTAAATCACCTAGTAAAATAAGTTTTTTTATTTGGACACCAATTTGTTCATAAATAGGTTCCTTTGAAGTGTTCGTAATAACGATTTGCATGCAAATACCTCTTTTTAAAAATATTGTATATATACTTTATATACAATATATACTATCGCACATTGTAAATCAACAGAAAATTTCCAAAATATAGTCACGAACACAATCTAATAATAAATGTAATTCATACAACTTATTTATACGGGTCTTCCTCGTATTTGCTCGATTTTGAGGTGGAGGTCTTACTGCTATCTAATGCGGTATAAAGACTACGTTGTGTTTTACGGAGAAATTGGCACAGCTGGTAGTGTGAAAGCAAAAGAGTTTGAAACAGAAGAACAATCTGAGGAAGTTGATATCAAGTTAGACTGGAATGAAGATGACGAAGAAGGATTAAAAAAGATGTTTCCTAAGTTATGGGACATGTACGGGGAAGAACCGATAGACTGGTAGATTAGTTGATTGTCAAAAACGCCTTGTTTCTTTCGTAACAAGGCGTTTTTCATGATACTATGTTTAAATTTTTATCTTCCCACTTTCCCACCACTTCATAAACGTTTCTAACGAAGGAGCAACCCAAGTTCTACTATCATTTTCATGATTCCATACATATATATCATCTCTTTGCACGATTCCATTCAAAATGGAATAACCAAACAAATCACCATTTCCGCCATCAGCAATAAATAATAAACAGTCAAAAGGCATATATATAAATCCTTGAAATCAACTATATTTCTCATATTCATATTTTCAGTTTTAATTTTTGAAGTAGACCATATAAAATCCCCGTATTCACCTTCTACACCGTTTGTTTCCTGTAATAATTGATTTAAATCATTTGGTAACTCCACCTGCAAATTTTTGTGAACTTCAGCGAGTTCATCCTTTTTAGCTGGATTATTGAAACTTAAGTTTTGTGAGATACTGTGAATTGTGTTTTTCCACATAGCTTTTTATCCTTCCATCGCTTATGTTCAATCAATTACATACAAAGAGGATTCCCTAAATTGATTGATACCACTTTTCTAACAACTCTTTCTCCCTCTCTCCTGAAATACCTGCTTTTAATTCCCATTCATCCACACTCTTCATCCACTCATACACGTCTGTAACTGTATGTTCTAACCTTCTAAAAGTAAGTCCTGCTTTAACAGCTCTCTCAATACTCATAGAAAAACCACCCTTCCACGGCTTCGTCTCACCTTCTAATGAAAAAGTTTCTGGAAGCCATAGTGGCATCTCTGTCCAAGGCTGTACTTTATGTTCATTCATAAATGATTCATCTACCCAAACGAATGCAGCATCACTATTCGTAACCTTTTTACACGTATTTAATAGCTCTTCCATCGTCAATTCATAGTTCGGACCTGTAACATTGAATGTACCTGCTTTATTTTTTTCTGCCATGTTTAGTCCCCAGTTTGCGACGTCTTTTATATCAACTATCTGCACTGGACGGTCTTTTCTTCCTGGAACTAACACTTTTCCTCCCTTTGCTACACGCCCAATCCAGTATGGAAGCCGATCTGTATAATCAAATATCCCTGAAAGAAGTCCTGCTCTTACGTGTAAAACACGCCCCGGCCAATACTTCTCTGCTTCTTTTTCACACAATACTTTCAGCGCACCGTAATACTCATAAGGAGAAACTTCACCATTCTCCACAGCCTTTATTTGATCGCCCGTTGGTTCGAGTTGTAATATATAATCTTCTTTTATATGAGGCGGAATCCAATCTTTATAAACGGAAAGACTTGAAATGAATATATAATGCTTTATATTATCCCGTAAGACTTCTCCAACATTTCTAATGTGATGCGGAGAAAATCCGCACGTGTCGACTACCGCATCCCATTTCCGATTTTCTAAACTTGAAACATCATCATTTCTGTCACCAATTAACTTCTCTACTTCAGGAAAAATTTCTTTATTCGTTCCGCGATTAAACAATGTAACTTCATGCCCTCTTTTTAAAGCCTCTTCTACAAAAGCTCTTCCTAAAAATCGTGTACCACCTAGAATTAGAATCTTCATTGTTCTCCCCCATTCGTGATTGAAAATCCTTTCTTTTGTTAAACGATTTTTTGTTGTGAAAAGTTACGGGGTTGGTCTAACTTTTTCTACAAGTTCAACATATGTAATTTCCATTTCATATATAATTAAAATATCGGATATTTGATTAATCACTTATACATGTAAGTAGGTGAACAATATTAATAGAAACATAGTTTACCATTCAACATTATGTATTTATTGCCTCACATCTCTTGTATATATTATCTTACTGAACATAGAAAATGGTCGTAATTATTTAGGATTTACGATGGTCATTCCGCTTTTAGCTGCTATTTTATATCAGAAATTATATAAGAAACAAAAAATAGTTCATACATTTGGAATTTCACGTCCAAAAATAAGAACTTTGATTTTCTCCATTTTAATCCCAATAATTCTAGGGCTATGTCTACATTTCTATTTTTATATTTATAATATAAAATTCTTATTTAATTATTATAATGAATTGGGACTTCTCCTACTCATTGGCCTTACAATTGCTGCTTTATCTGCATTTTTAGAAGAAATCATATGGCGTGGAAATTTCCATTACCATTTACGAAAAAAATATTCATTAAAACAAACAGCAATCATTACTGCATCGCTTTGGTCTTTATGGCATTTGCCAGTATCAATCTTTTATAAAAACTATGAATTATGGTTTGTAGGAATATTAAGCTATCTCTCGTTATTATTTATATTATCTATAATTTTGACGTATACAAGAGAGTATAGCCATTCTGTGATAACACCTGCAATTTTACATGGCATGTTCAATGTATTTTATTTAACAGATGGAGTAGAAACAAAATGGGATATTAGCCTAATGGAATTAATTAAATTTATCTTGCTGGTAATTGTATTTGGCATGATATACCTAATACATCGAAAAATTAAAAGTACCTAAACAAATTATAAAGTACTTCAACACCTATTCAATAATCGTATAGGTGTTGAAGTTTTCTAATCTTAGTTGCTCAACTTAGTTAATACAATACTTTTTTCTATCATGAAGAACAAAACAAGTTTAACTAAACCTTTCATTCTTGTTTTTATAAAAATAACCATATTAATCTTTGAAATAAGGAAATATGGACTCTTTAATTAACTTCCATCTATCCCCTGCATTCGGTATGACTTCAGAAGCGATCGCCACCACGAGCTCCTTCTCTGGTACGCAGCAAATCACATTCCCACCATCACCCATTGCACAGTATGAAAAGATTCCATCCTCTTCTCGTAACCACCATAAGTAACCTTATTGATTTGGATTCACCGCTATTGATTCTTTTATCCATGATTTTGATAGTATTTGTTTTCCATTATGAATACCTTCATTCAAATACAGCTGTCCAAACTTAGCCATATCTTTAACTGTTAACGTTAGTCCCCAGCCGCCTATCGAAATACCATTTGGATCATGAACCCATCCCTTTACATCTTTTCCGAATAAGTCATCAAATCCAAATGCTTTCATATTGTAGTTTGGAATTTCTCTCATGCCGAGTGGCTGAAATAAGTATTCATTCGCAAATTCACGGGCACCTTTTCCTGTTGCGCTCGTAATAATTGCTGATAGTACATAAGCTCCTGCAGATGAGTATTTAAAAGATCCGATTTCTCCGCCATTCCCCATTCTATTAAGTGTATACTGTACCCAATCCTCTTTCGTACATAATTCTTCTAGCGGTTCCTGCCAATCTGCATAAGGGTATGGAGCTGTCATAGTAAGTAGATGCCGCACTGTTATTTCAGATGAATTACAATTATAGTCTGGGAAAAATTCTATTATTTTTTGATCAACGTTTTTTATATAGCCCTTATCTATACATATCCCAATTAACGCAGAGATTATCGTTTTTGTAACTGACGCTATATGAAATGCATCATTTGGACCGTGACCGTTATAATAGTTTTCAAAAATAACATTACCTTTCTGTACTACTAACATACCATTAGTATTTTCATATTCTTCTTTTATAATCTGATCTAACTTTTCAGCAGTTTTCATTATTCATTCCCCTTTAACCCATGATTAAAAAGGTTCGATAGGTACATATATATCAACTATATGTTTATTTTCCGGGTGTTGCCTTGGGTCATTTTTATACATTTCAAAAGGATACGAATCTCTCGGTTTATATCCGCTATTTGGAAGCCACTCACCATATAAGAATTCCCATGCTCCTTTATATTCATCTTGGAATATTTCAAAATGACCTACCGCATACTTTCCAGAAGGTATTACCATTATTCCAATGTCGCTCGTTTCTACTGCGGATTCATCCGGAATTGTTATACATAAACTAGTTCTTAAATGGTTGTCCTCAGTAAATTCATGATGGTCGTGGTAAATGGTTAATACTTTCGTGTTCTCAAATACATAATAGTTTTCCTCCGCTGCGTAATGAAATAATTTCTCTATCATTTTTGGAAAAGCTATCGTTAACTCTTCATATGTACCAATATGTCTTACGTATGCGACGTTTATATCGTCCACTGTTACAATTTCAACATTTCCTCGAACCTTCTTACACTCATTGTATTGAGAAGCTCTCCTTACGTCTTTGCAATTCTTGCTATTATCGTTTCGATATTGCGACGGACTTACTCCGTAATAATTTTTAAATGTACGGGAGAAAACTGCGGAATCTGTGAATCCGAAGTGATACGCAATATGTGTAATTGTCATATCCAAACGGTATGTAAGTAAATTTGTTGCTCTTTCTAATTTTAATCGGTTTACATACCGTGATAATGGCTCCTCTACTATCCCCTTAAAAATACGATGAAAATGAAACTTTGAAAATCCTGCTACATCCGCCAGCTCTTCAATTGAAAGTGAATCATCTATGTGTGATTCTATATAATCTTGTACTTTGTAAATGCGTCGTATGTATTCATTTCTACTTTGTTTACTCTCCATATTATTATCTCCTCACAACAAAAAGGCTAACGTTAAGCTAGCCTACTTTTATACCTTTTTTAAAAACAAAACTCTACTACCGCCGTTCCCATCATAATTTGTATGTACCGCTACACCCTCTACCTCATCATCCCCGGCCTCAATTCGAAAACCGATTTCTTGATGAAACTGTATCGACTTTTTATTAATTGGTGACGTAATTGCTTTTACAACTTTACGATTATTTGCACGAGCGGCATCAAAGAAGTAAGAATACAATGTCGATGCGATTCCTCTTCTTCTATACTTCGGATTTACACCGATAAAATGAACATACGCTTCATCTTTATATGTTTGTGAAAAGAATCCGCATAAGAAACCTAACTTTTCGCCATCTTCTTCAATGATAAAACTCGTTTCTTGAAAATGAACGAAGAACAGTTTTGGCAACATAGCAGCCATATCTCTCCCGCCCCACCAATCATTTAAAACAGAATGAATCTTTACATAATCTTCCCCTTGGATGTTTCTTACTTGCATATGTTTCTCCCTCTCACTCACTTCATTTTTTCATAAATTTTAATGACCGTTTCTACTAAAAGGATGAATACCCATATTCCACAAAATACAAGAACAGACTGAAATATCGATCCAATTATCATAACACCAACTGCACCTATTATTGAAAAGGATATTCCACCAAGCCCTGGATCCTGTATAAATGATCCAGCAGAAAAAGCGGTTATAATAGATACTATTAAATAAATAACACTCATTATTTTTAATATTTTTATAGAAAGATACGAAGTTTGTTCTTTCTCCACTTGTGATAATTCGATTTCCCCGTTCGCAATTCCTTTTTGCAAACAGTCCTCACATAAAAATTCTTCCTTAATTTTTTTACCACCGTGCAGCGTACCTGTTATCTCTTTACACCTTGAACATTTTCGATTTATCATGTTGTTACCACTCCAATCTATTAAGATTATACTTATACCATTCTGCACTTACCTTAATATTCCTTTTATGTATTTTATAGAGAAAGGTCGTATTTTATGATTTCAAAACTTACGTTTGGCTTGAAAAAATCTACAGCTCATTATGTATTAAGACCTAGTTGTTATGCGATTATTTTCCATTCATCTTCTTCAATGATTGCTGTTATCCAAAAAGGAGACCGTTACTTTTTACCTGGTGGTGGTATGGAAGGTAATGAAACAAAAGAAGAGTGTTTGCACCGTGAACTACTAGAGGAATTAGGATGGGCAATTGAAATTGATCAATATATTGGTAATGCGGCTCGATATTTTTATGCAGAAAAGGAAGATATATATTATTTAAATGACGGGTTCTTTTATATTGCGAACATGGTGCAGAAACAAACTGAAAACTGTGAGGATGATCATGTTCTAAGGTGGATGTCTCCTTTACTTGCTGTCGAACTTCTCCTTCACGATCATCAAAAATGGGCCGTTAAACAAACCCTTTTATTACGAAAACAAAAAGGATCTCCTTCTATATGAAAGAGATCCTTTTTACTGTTAACTTACTTTTTTCAAATTGAGAGCTGGCTTTTTCATTCCGCCTTTTTTTACAACATATAGACCCACAAAGATAATAAGTCCGCCAACGAGTTGCATCATATTAATTTGCTCCCCAATTGTTACTGCTGCAAAGATAACTGCGAATAATGGTACGAGATACATATAAACCATTACTTTTGTTGAACCTATTTGACTAATACCGACATACCACATTGCTAGTCCGAAGATGGTTGCAAAGATGATTGAATATGCTAGTGATCCCCAGCTTGGCGTATCTACTGGCCACGTTAAAGAATTTACGTTGAATAAACAGTATATAACAAGTGGTACTATCCCAATTAAAGTAGACCATGATGTGACTCTCATTGCGGAGTATTTTGTAATAAGAGGTTGCGCTAATATTGGATACCATCCCCACGCAATTGCTGCGACTAATCCAATTACATTTCCGAGCCACGCATATTCATAAGTAGCTCCTCCTGTATGTCCTGTTAATAAAACGAATGCTGCACCAATAAACGCTATTATTGAACCAATTTGTACTTTCATCGAAAAACGTTCTTGTTTGTGTAATACTGCTAATATCCCTGTAAATATAGGTGACATCGCAATTAATAATGAGGCGTTCGTTGCTGAAGTATATTTCACAGATAGCATAAACATCGTTTGATACATCGCCGTACCAACAATACCGACTGCTACTAATCGTAACCAATCTTTTCTTTCAATACGTAATGAACGTTCCATCATAAATGTAATAAGTAATAATACCGGAGATGCTACTAAAAATCGTAAACTATTAAATTGAATGGATGACATATATGCCACGCCATATTTTCCAATTGTATAATTTGCTCCCCATACTAATGCTACTGATACTAGGAGCCATTCCATTTGCCATCGTTTCATCCGAATCTCCCCTTCCATATTTAGCATAGTAAAATTGGCTGGATATAACACCGTCCAATTGGCTGTTTTTTTACCCAGCCAATTTGTTATACTTGATGTAGTTAAGAGATACGGAGGCGTTTGTATGGAATGGAAGCTAGATAACGACAGTAAAATCCCTATTTATCAGCAAGTTGTTGACTTTATTGAAAAGCGTATTACATACGGAGAACTTCCTCCAGGTAGCTTCCTCCCTTCTGAACGGAAATTAGCTATGCAGTTAAATGTAAACCGAAGTACGGTAACGACTGCTTATAATGAACTACGTGCTATGGGGATTGTGGAAAGTACGACTGGTAAAGGGACACGTGTAAGTACACATATGTGGGGCGTTTCTCCAACATTAACGCCGAATTGGAGAAATTTCGTAGAAGGTGGCACTTTTTTACCAAACTTGCCGTTACTTCGCCATATTCGGGCGGAAGTACAACAAAATGAAAACATTATAGATTTTGCAAATGGAGAGCTCGGTTGTAACCTCTATCCTCACGATCAACTACAAACGATTTTACGAGAACAACCGTTAACGCATTCATTAAGTTACGATCATCCGCAAGGCTATCTTCCGCTAAGACAAGCGGTCGTAAAATATATGAAGGAATATTTAAAAGTTGAAGCGACTGAACAATCCATTATGATTACATCTGGCGCACAGCAAGCACTTCACCTTATCGTTCAATGTTTATTAAATCCCGGTGATGCAGTTGCTTTCGAAAGTCCTTCACACTGTTATTCCTTACCGTTATTCCAATCAGCAGGTATTCGTATTTTCCCGTTACCTGTCGATGAACACGGTATTAATCCAGATGATGTGCAAGAGTTATATAGAAAACACCGTATTAAAATGATCTTTTTAAATCCAAATTTCCAAAATCCTACAGGAACAATGCTGCATCCAAACCGTAGAAAAAAACTGTTATCACTTTGCGCAGACTTACGAATTGCAATTGTTGAAGATGATCCGTCCAGTTTACTTGCGCTAGAAAAAAAACAACCTTGCCCTACTTTGAAATCGATTGATGAAAATGGAACTGTCATTTATGTACATTCCTTATCTAAAATGATTGCACCAGGCTTACGAGTTGGCTGGCTTGTCGCTCCGCAGTCTGTAGTAGAAAGGTTATCAGATGCAAGGCACCAAATGGAATTAGGTATGAGCATTTTCCCGCAGTGGCTTATGCAACAATTTTTTGAAACTGTACCATTTCAGTCTCATATCGTACCGTTACGAAAACAATTAGCAGAAAAAAGAGACGTTATCGTTCGCGCCTTAAATGAGCAACTTCACGATAAAATCTCTTTTTCAAACCCGACCGGCGGTATATACATATGGGGAAAATTAAAAGAACCGATAAACGAAAAACAACTTATTATGCAAAGTTTAAAACAAGAAATTGCATTTATGCCTGGTAGTATTTTCGGCGCGAAAGATGGTTATATTCGTTTATCTTATGGAAAAGTGGATATTGATCAAATTGAGGAAGGTATTTCTCGTTTGCGAGAAGCTATTTTAATTTGTGGAAAATGACTTTACATAAAGCTTTATCGTTTGACAAAAGAAAAATCTACCATTATTATCAACACGAACCTAGTTATAGGAGTGATAAAAATGAACATTTACGTTGATGCAGATGCTTGTCCTGTAAAAGATGTAATTATTTTTGAAGCTACGAATGCAGAAATCCCTGTAACCCTCGTTACTAGCTTTTCTCATTATTCTAATGCTCAGCAGCCTAAAGGTGTGGAAACAATTTATGTTGATTCCGGAGCAGATGCTGCAGATTACCGAATTATGCAATTAGCTCAAAAAGAAGATTTAATAGTAACACAAGATTACGGTCTTGCTTCGCTCGCTTTAGCAAAAGGCTGTATCGTGCTACACCATAAAGGCTATAAGTATACGAATGATAACATTGAACAATTGTTACAAACACGGTATTTAAGTGCAATGGTTCGAAAAAGCGGTAAGCGTACAAAGGGACCAAAACCATTTACAGCAGAAGATAAAGAGAAATTTAGAGCGCTCTTTAAAAGTATGATTGCACTTTAAAAATGAACCGTCTATTTGCAAGGAAAACTTCGCAAAACAAAGAAGAGAATATCGAAATGAACATTCTCTTCTTGAGGTTTACCCTTTTAAAATGAAGGTAAATTATCTAAGTTATTTTCCTTTATTCCATCAGGTTCACTACGTATAATATCTCTACCATACTTATGAAATACGTCCACATGAGCTAACTTCCCTGATTTCGCTTCACTAAGTGCAGCCATATAATCTAACTCTCTTCCGCTACTTGTTTTAAACGCTATTAAATCACCATCATTATTTTTACGGACGGCAACAATTTGTTCTGCTCCTGAATTGACTTCATGGTCTACTTCAAATTGAGCTTGCCCTTCTCCTTGATGTAAGTAATCATTATAAACTTTTTCAAAGTCTTTTTCGTCCATAACATTCACCTCCAACACATTTTATTAGTATGGTTGGGAGATGGTGGTTTTATGTAATTTGCTCTAAACTTTAGTATTTTCAAATGAAAACATAGTACCCCCACTATTTGATTGTAAAGTGTATTTTACATCGAACATCTTTGATATATCTTCAATATTTTTCAAACCAAGTCCCGTACCTTTACTGTTTATATCAAACCCAATCCCATTATCTCTAAAGGAAACAATATCTTCATCTATAATAATTTTGAGTTTTTTAGCTTTAGAATGTTTAAGGACATTTTGAAAAATATTATCAAATAACCTTTGCATCCATAACTCATTACTATTCCATATCAACTCTTTATCTTGTGGATTATATACGAATTCAATTTTATGAATGCTATACAAATAGCTCCATTTTTTAATCATATTTTCTATTAAATTATGTATATTAACTTCATCATTCACAATATAAGTATTCTCTAAGGTTTCTGTAGATTGAATATTAAATTCGTTAGTTAAATCACTTATATATTGTATCTGCTCATACATTGATTCAAGTACTGGTGCTTGATCCTTGTACTCACCTTCTAAATAATATAATTGTAATCTGACCGCTGTTAAGGGTGTATTAATATCATGCCGTAATTTATTTAATAGTTCCTTTTTTATTTGTTCCTGTTGTTGTAGTTCTAATTCTCGATAAGTTGTTCTTTCTATAAGCAAGTTCACTGATTTAATCAGCTCTCCCATTTCATCATCGCTTTTAACATTTATTATATTAGGGATTTTTTTATCACTAGCTAAATCTCGAATCGTTTGATTTAATACATTAATTTTATTTAATACTGTGTTAATCGATTTTGAAAATACAAAAGCTAATATTAATAGTGATAATAAAAATATGATTAACATCGTAGGATATGCATAGGATTCGTGAAAAGGAATGTCCTGATTTTTAGTTTTAAAGACAACATTATAAATAACTGATACAAAGATACTAATTGACAATAATAACAGCGGTACGCTAATAATGGCGGAGAATAATAGTAACTGATATTTTTTCTTTAAGTTCATTTCTTCATATAGGTATTTAATCTATACCCTTCTCCATATATGTTCTGAATAATATCACCTGTTTTATCATCAATTTTGGTTCTGATTTTCTTTATATGTACGTTCATGATATTTTGATTTCTATCTTCGAGTTGCCATAGGTAATCATAGAAGTGTTCTTTAGATAAAATTCTATCTCTATTTTCATACAAATAGAAGAATATTTTACGTTCAATTGCTGTAAAAGCAACTTCATTACGCAAATTATTAATAAAAACTCTTTTATATTTTGCATCTATAAATAAATGGTTAATTTGCGTGAACGTACCATATTGATTATCTAACATTTTCTGAATCCTTAACAATAACTCTCTAGGATCAAAAGGTTTTATCATGTATTCTTCTCCAATGGTCAAACCTTTTAGTTTACTATCCATATCATTCCTAGCTGATAGAAATATAATTGGAATATTTAATCCTAGATTTTTTATTTTCTTTGTAATTTGATAACCATCTTCGCCTGGTAACATAACATCCATTACGACTAAATCTATTTCATGAATTATATCAAGAACTTTCCTTCCCTCTCTCTCCCAGCACACATTATACTCCTCACGCTGTAAAATTTTTTGTAATAAGTCTCCTATAATCAAATCGTCTTCAACAATTAATATGTTATATACTTTCATCATGTAGACCTTTCATCGCTAAAATAACAATTGCTTAGTTCTTCACTACTTTATTCTTAATAAAATCCATAGCAACTTTGTATATTTCATCAGAAGCATATAAATAAATACTATGTGTACCTTCAATTATTTTTACATCAGCTATTAATAACTTGCTAGCAAACTCCTTATAATCTTCGTTTTTTTGCTTTGTATACTTCGAATCTTTATATTGCCTAGCAATCGCATCTATAAATAACATAGGTGTTTCTTTTGGTATCGATAAAGAATTTGATTTTTTACCGTTATTGTAGCTTTGTAAAAGTTCTTGCTTCATATCATCATTAAAAGCCCTCTTATACGTAAGCGCTTTATAAATATCTTTTTCCTGTTCGTTTAAAAAGGATTGACGAATGACTTCGGGATTATAAGTAATAGAGGGAGCTAATCTCTGAAAACCAATTTTCGTTAAAATATTCATCCCTTTTATTTTTAATGAATCAACCATACCTATTTTATTAGTTACGTACTGTTTAGGTAAACCAATATCTAACGCAATAATCCCTTTTACTTCACTTGGATATTTTTGTGCCCAATAAATAGCCTCTATACCCGATAGAGAGTGTGGTACTAAAATGTAAGGTGGGTTATTTCCACTTCGTAAAAGCGCTTCTCTCGTTTGTTCTAATATCGTATCAATATCTCTATCATCTTGAAAAACATCACTGTATCCATAACCCGCTCTCTCAATTACAGAAATCTTGTTTTCTTTCGAAAATTTACTATATAAGCCTTTCAATTCATAAACAGGAGCGGCAATTCCAGATCCGGCCATAAATACAAACGTATCCTCCCCGCTCCCCTCATTATAAACATTCACTTTTTTATTATCGAAATTAACAAGTTCGCCTTCATTGTTCATTAATTTCGATTCCATTTTTAATTGATAGTTATGATATATAAATACAGCGCCTGTTCCAAAGAAAATCATACTAATACACATTAAAAATATTATTTTCACTGACTTTAATAATTTTTTCATTTGACACCCCTTTCAATCTATATTGAAAGGGTACAATATAAAAATAAATTTCTAATAAATTTTCAAAATTAATATCTATTCATTGTTTCTAAGGACGGACCATTTTTAATACCTACGCAAACCCTTCAAAGTCTCCAATATATCATCTGTAAAGGCTGTACTACCTTCTGCCTCTAAAACTCTGAAATAAAAACTTCTTAGGAAAGTTCTAATATTTTGTACTAAAATAGCATGCTGCGGATGTCGGATGTCTTCAACAGTTGCTATACTATGTAACCAGTTGCTCCACTCTTCTTCAGTTAAAATATTTTGGTGACGTAACGACATAATTGGCGCTACTAATCTCTCATCCTCAAAGTGTATATATACGTAATCATGTAAGCGAACCTTCTGACGAACAGCAGCTAGTATTGCATATGAAAACTCACGATTTTGTATTGTACGTGCTAACGCATCTAGTGCATCAGCCGCATGCGCCGTAGAGTGTGCCCAACCTTTTCCTTCTACGTAACCTCTTACATCTTCTTCTAAATATACATATTCCAGTACTTGTTCTGCCACACTGTACAGTTGTTCTTCAGATAACAATGGTTCTCTTTCATGAACAGATAAAATAAGTGGTGGAATTAGTACGGAGAATGCACGTTTAAATACAGAGTCTGTGCCCTTTTCACCAATTTTATAAAATAAATAATCAGGACTAATTGCTTGTAACATTAATCCTCGTAACTCTTTTTGTCTAAATACATCATTTGTAATCCATGTGTGAAGCGTACTATAAATTAAATCATCACGTAATTCAGCATCAGGTGAACCGATATAATCTAACATCCACTGCGCATATGGATATGCATCTACGTCTTCTGGTACAGCATAATTATTATTTTTAATTTGTAGTAGTTCTTCTTTTAATTCTAGTACTTCTGTCATTTTTTTATCCCCTTTTTTACAGTTTTTTAATTGCCCTATCCCCCGTTTTTTACTTCTTAAAATTAATTTAATTATACGAGAATTATAACTTTAAATAAAAGTCTATACATATACTTTTGATTGTGTATTACTTTCGCTCATGAAATATAACTTCTGGATTTGCTAAATCACTATTCCGAAATACAGCATCCGCACACTCTTTCGGATTATGCTCTTCTATATACATCTTACAAGCCGCATGATACCTATTCAAAAATATCTTCTCTGCTTTTTCATAACTTCCAAAAGCCTCAGTCTCGCGCTTTGCACCACGTTTTCTTGCAATCTCAAAATCTGTATCTACGAAAATTTTATAATCAAATAAATGCGCAACGTCTTTTTTCAATAGAAATGTTCCATCTACTATGAGTACCATATTGGGCTGGGCCCTTAACGGCTCATTATGTACAGGGATATCCGTTATTAAATTATGAGAAATCGTTTCATATTGTAAATTCCCGTTAGGTCCTAAAGGATTTAATAACCTTTCTTTAAAAGCCGTATAATCGTGTGCATCTTCGTAATACCCTCTTGCTGATTCTTTACCTTGTGCATAGCGAATCGCTCTCTGATGATGAAAATCATCAATGCTGGCGCGTGTTACTGGTAATCCTCGTTTTTTTATTTCTTCCGCTAGTTCGTTTGCAAATGTTGTTTTTCCTGACGCTGTTATACCGCTTACACCAACTCTTGTTGGATGGGTTAAGTTTAGCTTCAATATGTGATCTACAATTTCTTTGATTCGTTGTTTTCGGTTCATGATATTCCTCCCACAAACAGTTTACATAACATTATTATGAGTGGTATTTTATAATTGACTTACTTTCCCTTAAACCCTCGATATAAAGCAGTCCGTAATTCTTGTTTGTATTCTTCAATTTCTGGCATATCGAGTTCTTCTGCTAGTCTGATAGCTAATTCAATATCATACGGTACACGTACGAGTTGAATGGAAAAGCTTGCTGCTTCTTTTTCATTGTAAGTTCCTTCGAATATTAAATAAGAAGCTTGTGTAATTTCAAGAGGATTTCCTATGCTACCAGCATTACATAATGTTTTCCCTCTAAAATTTTGAACGAATGCTTGGTGAACGTCACCGTAGCAAACGACATCGGGTTTTCTTTCCCCTTCTATATTCTCTGTGAGCTCACTATTTTCGAACATACTAATACGCTCTTCTCTTGAGGCATGTGGTTGAATTCTTTCATATAAACTTCTCGGTGATGCGTGGAACATACGAATCAGTTTGCCGCTCATAAAAAATTCGATTGAAAACGGTAAGCTTCTTAAATAGTCATTTTGTTCTTCCGATAGTTGTTTTTGATGCCATTTTAATGCCTCAAATTCAGTCGGTTTTGTAATGAAATCATCCCAATTTCCCATTACAACTCCATCACATTCTTTACGAATGATTTCAATCACTTCGCTAGAATGAGGGCCTTTTCCGACTAAATCTCCAAGACAAATGATGCGCTCAATTCCTCTTAATTTAATATCTTGCAGCACAGATTCTAAAGCTGGAATATTACCGTGAATATCTGAAATTACCGCTATTTTATCCATATGAATCCCTCCATTACTTATTGTTTATTATATCCTCATGTTGTGATTGATACCATTTTGGAATATAGGATGAAAAATTGTTATGATCTTCTAAAATTCCGTTCAATCTTTCCTTCATATCATCTACTAAATGTGGCGTGCTTCGGTTTGTCCATACGATATCAGCTGGGAATGTCATTGCTGCATATAATGAGTACAGCTGCCAAAAGTGAAGTGACGGTTCGCCTCCACAATAACCGTGAACTTGTCCAACCGCAAATGGTTTACTTATTCTTGTAGTAAAGATCGCTACGTTATAAAAATCATGTATTGGATCGCCAAAATCATATCCACCAAAATCGATAACGATAAACTCTTTATTATGAATCATACTATTTGCTGGATGGAAGTCATCGTGTAAAAATGTGATTGGGCGATTTTTCAATAATTGTTTATGCTCCCCTACAAAACTTAATACTGGCTTCAAATCAAGGAAGTCTATTTCATAGTTTGCTAACGCTTCTACGTATCTTTCGTATTTATTCCATCGAACCGTTTCCCATTTATTACTTGCACTTTCTCTTTCAATTGAGTGGATTCTCTTTAATACTTCTCCTGCTTTTCTTCCTGCATAATACTGTTCTTCCACCGATAGTTTCCCTAAACCTTCTTCACCATTTACACCTTGGATCCATTCAAATACTTGAATACATTTATTTAAATCCTCCAGCTTTATAAAATGAATGAACTTAGGCGTAGGAATATGTAATAACTCTAATTGTTTCATATACGTATATTCTTCTTGTTTACGTTCAAAATGAACGGCATCACATATTTTCACAAAATATGTCACTCTATTTTCTAATTCTATTTTATATTTCTCTTCATGTGAAAAACCTTTTGAAATAGCTGTACACTTTGTAATACGAGGCCATTCTAGTTTTCTCTCTATCTCTCTAAGTATTTCTTCCACTATGTTCACACCTCTATCAATATATGTACAAACTACCTAACACTTCATGCTCTCGTTTATTTTCCCCATTACACTCCACTGCAAATGGATATTCGCCATGATGATTCAAACGTTCTAGTACTAACCCTTCTCCTTTTGGTTCACAAAACTGCACATGAACATCACCAAATGATACGCTTTGACACTCTGCATTCCATTCTTCATTTTTAACGACCTGGCTTGCAGTTAGCCCCATTACTTCTTTCCATTTCCGTACTGTTTCTCGAACATTTTTCACTGCGTAATGAATCGTTTCAATTTGTTGTACTTTGTTTTTATGTTCAGTGATCGTCCCTATGTTACGTAAATCGTTTCTTCTTTCTTCATCCGTTTCATTCCATTGTATAAAGAATGGTAATTTCGGTCCGTTTTCCTCTTGCTTTACAAATAACATTTTCCATTCTAAAAGGCGGCCATCTTTTCTCATACGTTTCCCTTCAAATGGTCCTATCGTATGTAAACCTTGCTTACTAAACTTAACTGCTAGGTCTTCAATGGCATCTGCTCGAATTGCGATTTGTAGCATTCCTTCTCCGTCTTGTAATTTCACTACTGTTTCTTGTACTAATGGATTGTCTGCTTTCTTCGCTTTTTCTTCATGCTGAATTGCTAAAAATTCTATATAGGATAAATCAAAATAACATAAACTATTCCAAGTACCCCAGGTCGTATGCTCTCCGCCTAGTGCAGTATGAAATCCACGCTCCTGCATTTGTTTCGCCGATTCCTCCGGTGTACCATGTACTGCGTGTACGAGATGATCAAATCGTAACATGTCTTTCTCCCCTTTCTCTCCATCCTTTTATTGTATATTTTATTTTTCTTTCATTCAATTCAAAAAACTTTAAAACCCAGTTGATTTATACGATTAATATGTATTATAATGAAACAAATTTAATTATTGCTGATTGGAAAAACCAAAGGCACTTTTCTCATACGGGAAAAGTGCCTTTTTCATTTATTATTACAGGGGGATTATTTATGCAGAAATTAATTGTCTTTGCTATTATTGGATTTTTCGCTCAATTGATTGATGGGGCGCTTGGAATGGCGTACGGGGTAACATCTACCTCACTATTATTAATGTTTGGTATCGCACCGGCTGTAGCTTCCGCATCTGTTCATTTAGCTGAGGTGGTTACAACCGCCGCTTCTGGTGCATCTCACCTCAAATTTGGAAACGTTGATAAATATACCGTTTCCAGGCTTACATTGCCAGGAGCAATTGGTGCATTTATTGGAGCATGTTTTTTAAGTAATTTACCTGGCGATGTAATTAAACCGTACATTTCCGTATTTTTATTTACTTTGGGGGTTTATATTTTATTACGATTCCTCATTCAAAAACAAATTGTTACTTCAAATAAGCGTATGTCTGCTAAACAGCTTGTTCCGCTTGGCTTATTTGCTGGATTCGTTGATTCAACTGGTGGTGGTGGCTGGGGTCCGATTACGACACCTGTGCTTTTGGCAAGAGGAAATGAAGCTAGAAAAGTTATCGGATCTGTAGATACGAGCGAATTTCCTGTTTCACTCGCTGCAACAATCGGCTTTTTCATTTCTCTTGGCTGGGAACAAGTAAGTTGGGTTTGGGTATTTTCTCTCATGCTCGGTGGTATCGTTGCGGCACCAATCGCTGCATGGTTAGTACGCATCGTTCCTTCTCATTTACTTGGCGTATTAGTTGGTGGCCTTATTATCTTTACAAACATTCGTACATTGCTTACTACATTTAAAGTTGATCCAACTATTATTTCACTTTCTTACGTGGCAGTTGGCCTTGTCGTTATTATTTCTATTTTCATTGCTGTTCGCAATCATTCCAAGCGTTCTGACGCGCCGACAGCTGGATATCCGAATGATCAAAAACAAATGCTACCATAACGATAAAAATACCGCCCGATATACGTCGAGCGGTATTTTTTATTGTTCTATTTTCCAATTGATCATCGTTTCTGTAGTGCCAGTTCTCTTCATATGTAATTTCTCTAATACACGAATCGAGCTTTCATTTTCAAGAAGTGTCTCCGCAATAATCGTTTCTACCTCTCGTGTTTGAAAAGCCCAACTTATTAATTCTCTTACGGCTTCTGTCGCATACCCTTTATTCCAATATTTCTCAATAAATCCGTAACCAATTTCTACTATATGTTCCTCATTTGGTTTCCCTTTAAATCCTATATCACCTAGAACGATGTCATCTTCTTTGCGAATGACATACCACGCCCCCCAAGGTAATAAAGCCTGATTTTGTTTTACATTTTCTACATGCCCTACAATATGTGGACCACTATTAAATCCTTGCTCGTTAGCAACTTGCATACTCTCTTCTGTACACGGTACTATATAGAGCCTTTCTGTTTCTAATTTCATGTTGATTTCCCCTTTTCAATTAAACAATACTTCAATTTTACCATAAATAAAAAGAATATTCATTCTATTCACCGGATTTATACTTATTCTTTGAAACGAATTTAAGGAATAATCCTCTTTTGATAGTTATGTCGAATTATATTTTCAGAATTTTCTTTTATTTTTAAAGGGTTTTTTAATATTTTTTGCGAAACATTTGTATAACAATTTCTTTCTTTATTTTTTGTTACATAACAGTAGGTTTGGGTGGAGTTTTGCAAACGTTTCCTATACAATAACCGATATTTTTTGACTTTTCCTAACAAAATATCTTGCAATATATTCAGAAAGTCATTACAATTGCCATATATTAAAAATCTTAGCAATATATCAAATCCTCATCAATCCGATGAGGTAGAGGTTGCGACTTTTATGAGTAAAACGGACGAGACACAGAGAATGTCACCGACTCCGTTTGAAAGGAAAAGTTGCCGAAGTTTATATTTCTTCTCTGGAATTATGAGCTGGGGCTGTCTCCGAAAGGAACAGAACTGTCACGTTTACAAAATTACCGTGTAAACGTGGGGTGCTATCTTAACGGAAGGGTATGATGGGGTGGTTATTTGTGAAACGTTCCGCCAAATTCCTTTGGCGGTTTTTTGTATTTTTCTCCCCCGTTCCTTCCTATCTTACAAGAAAAGGAGTGTTGAACATGAATAGCGCAACGAATCAAGCTACCTCTAAAACGCAAACTACACAAGGACAAGGTGAATTAAAACGCGGATTAAAATCTCGTCACCTTACGATGATTTCTCTCGGTGGTACAATCGGTACCGGACTATTTCTTGCCAGCGGTGGTGTCATCCATTCAGCTGGACCTGGTGGCGCATTAATTGCATACGCCGCAATTGGGATTATGGTTTACTTTTTAATGACAAGCTTAGCTGAACTCGCAGCTTACATGCCTGTTACTGGATCTTTTAGTACTTATGCAACAAAATTTGTTGATCCGTCCCTTGGCTTTGCACTTGGATGGAACTATTGGTATAACTGGGCCATTACAATTGCTGCTGAACTCGCTGCTGTAACATTAATTATGAAATTTTGGTTCCCAGATACCCCTTCTCTTATTTGGAGTGGATTATGTTTAGCTATTATTTTCCTTTTAAACTATTTATCTGTTAAAGGGTTTGGTGAATCTGAATATTGGTTCGCACTTATTAAAGTAGTTACTATTATTATCTTTTTAATTGTCGGCTTCATGATGATTTTCGGAATTATGGGCGGCGAATCTGTTGGCTTTAAAAACTTCACTGTTGCAGATGCACCATTTAATGGCGGCATTATGGCAATTATCGGTGTATTTATGGCTGCTGGGTTCTCCTTCCAAGGAACTGAATTATTAGGAGTTGCTGCTGGTGAAACTGCTGATCCAGAGCGTAACATTCCAAAAGCAATTCGCTCGATCTTTTGGCGTATTCTTTTATTCTATATCCTTGCGATTCTCGTTATCGGTTTACTAATTCCTTATACAACTGAAAGCCTTGCCGCAAGTGATGTTACAGTAAGTCCATTTACACTTATTTTTGAAAAAGCAGGCGTTGCCTTTGCTGCTTCTGTTATGAACGCTGTTATTTTAACGGCAGTACTATCTGCTGGTAACTCTGGAATGTACGCATCAACTCGTATGCTTTGGGACTTAGCTCGCCAAGGTAAAGCACCGAAGTTTCTTGGTAAATTAGATAGCCGCGGTGTACCTGTTAACGCATTAATCGTAACGTCAATTGTTGGTAGTATCGCTTTCATTGCTTCCTTATTCGGTGACGGTGTTGTATACATTTGGTTATTAAACGCATCTGGAATGTCTGGCTTTATCGCATGGGTCGGAATCGCAATTAGTCATTACCGTTTCCGTAAAGCATATATCGCTCAAGGTAAAGATTTAAAAGACTTACCATATAGAGCAAAATGGTTCCCGTTCGGTCCAATCTTCGCATTTGCACTTTGTGTCATCGTAATTTTAGGACAAAACTACGGCGCATTCATGGGCGAAGCAATCGATTGGAACGGTGTACTCGTTTCTTACATCGGTTTACCACTCTTCTTAGTACTATGGTTAGGATATAAATTTACGAAGAAAACGAAAGTGATTCCACTTGATAAATGTGAATTGAAATAAAGTGAAACGAGCAAACAAATATGTTTGTTCGTTTTTTATTCCCATGCTTCTCCCTTCCCTATTCCTCCTGTTTTTGCAATAATAAAGGAAATATACATAAAGGTTGGGATACGATGAACATTCGCATTACTGATGAAGCAAAAGCAGCTATACATAGATTAGAACGTGAAGACAAAAAAATCATTCGCATTAGAGGAACAATGACAAACTCTTGCAGTATTTTCGTTGATGTTGATTTAATTTGGGATACATATGATGCAGATGATGTTGTATATGAAGATGCTGAGTTTATCGTACAAATGGATTCATTTACGAAAGACTACACTGGTGATACGGTGACACTTGATTATAAAACGACAGGTTTTAGTATTACGACTCCGAGTGAGACTTTAGTTTATGGGTTGTCGATTAAAAAATAAAAATTATTTTCAGCTGATCAATGAGGTGAAAAAATGGGTAATTATGTTCCGTTAAAATTTTTATTTAATGAAGAATTAGTAGAAATAATGGCTGATTCTATTTGTAAACACGATCCTAATTTCTCTAAAAGAAACTTCGTATCTTCCGTAACATGTAAAGTTGAAAATTTAGAGTTAAAAGAGCGTATAGAAGTAATAGCAGATGAATTACACGATGCATTACAAAAAGATTTTAATGCAGCAATACATATTTTACTGAAAACATTGGGGCCAGAAAACACAACAGAAGTAGGCACATTTACAAACGGATATATGTACATGCCTTTTGCAAAATACGTTGAAAAATATGGGCTTAACGATTTTGAAACCTCATGTAACGCCATGTATGAAATAACAAAAAGGAATACTGCTGAATATGCCATTCGGCCTTTTCTCGAAACATACCATGAAGAGACACTACACATATTACAACAGTGGATTCATGACGAAAACAGCCACATTAGAAGATTAGTTTCCGAAGGTACAAGGCCCAGACTTCCTTGGGCTAAAAAAATAGGAGCTCTGAAAGGTGACTTTAAGAACAATTTACAGCTTCTTGAACCATTAATGAATGATCCTTCTAAATATGTCCAAAAATCAGTAGCCAATCATATTAACGATATTACGAAAGAAGATAAAGAACTCGTTTTTCAATGGTTGCAGCAGTTACGCGATAAACAGCATCCGGTTAATCCTTGGATTATAAAACATGGGTTAAGAACGGTGATAAAAAGTGGTAATTTGCCAAAAGATTTTTCTTTTTAAGTACTTTATACAAAACCGCTTATACTTCATTTTTGAAGTATAAGCGGTTTTCTCTTTCAAACATTACCCTTGTCTTAAAATATTTTGAAACATTTTTGGCTTATTTCGTTTAAACAACTACCTTCCCTACTAACTTCAAAGGATTTCCACTCAATTATCCCGAATATACAAATAACCACTCTAACAAGGAGCTAATTTATATGAATCTATTTGAACACGAAACGTAAAACCGTTCCCCTTTAATAAGAGGTCCTCCTTTTTTCTTTTCTCATCATATCATTTACTTACAAAATAGGAGGATACAATTATGAAACGTGATTTATTATTTTTAACTTTATTAGAAAGTGCTAATACAAATTTTAGCGGTTGGGATTTTTCTTTTATTTCAGAAACGGGTCGAATGAAGAGCGAGCCTTTATCGTGGTCATATGGCAGTACAGCTTTCCAACTTATGCAGCATGCAGAATCAATGGTAGATATGGGCACTGGCGGCGGAGAGTTTTTATCTATGTTACAACCGTTCCCATCAACTATTTTTGCGACTGAGGGCTATGCTCCAAACGTGCCGATTGCTCGGAAGAAATTAGAACCTTTAGGGGTTACAGTTATAGAGGTAACAGATGACACTGCTTTACCATTTCAAGATGGTCAGTTTAATTTAATCATAAATCAACATGAATCATATGCTGCTTCTGAAGTAAAAAGAATACTTTCTCCTAATGGAATATTTTTTACCCAACAAGTTGGTGGTCTCGATTGCGCGGAACTGAATGAGCAGTTTAACACACCGCTAAATAGCGAATTTGCAAGTTGGTCGCTTGAAGCGGCATGTTGTGAGTTAAAGGAAAATGGATTTACTATTTTAGAAGAAAAAGAAGAGTTCCCTTTTCAACGCTTTTACGACATTGGCGCTATCGTCTATTATTTAAAAACGATTCCGTGGCAAATTCCTGATTTTACTGTCGAAGGTTACAATGAGGAATTATATCGTATACATGAAATCATCTTACAAAAAGGTTATTTTGATGTGAAGCAACATCGTTTTATGATTAAAGCGATTCGCGGTTAATCATGGAGCATATGAAAAAGAGATGGATCTACCATCTCTTTTTTTATTTTCACTCAATATTTTCTATATTTAAACACTTCGTTTCACAGTAATAGCCTTTGCCACCAACATAAACTTTTTCTATTTTATTCTCGCTATCGGTTGCTAATTTAACTAATATTTCGGAAGGCGAGTGTAAAGAATAACCTTGTTCAAATACATAGACTTCTTTTTGTAAGTAGCGCTGTTCATAAAGGTAGCAAGCTAATGCACCGTTTGAAGTTCCAGTCGCTGCTTCTTCATTGATGTCGTATAGCGGAGCAAAGTTTCTGCATATAATTCGATTGTCATTAAAAGTATATAGATGCATCCCGACAACATTATAATACTTGCTGATTTCTTTAATTTTTTCAAAATTAGGTTGCATTGTATGTAATTGTGTTTCGCTTTTTATAGGAATTAAAATATCTTTTAAGCCCGTGGAGACAATTTGAATTGGGTATGTATTGTCTATATCTTTAATGTCAAAGCAGTCGATAAACTCATTTGGAGATATAACATCATAGAATATCGGTTCGTTTTGTTCCATGAATATGATGTCATCTTTTATGGTAATAGTAAGAACACCGCTGTTCGTTTCAATCGTATAGCGATTCTTGAAAAGTTTATTTACATGCATCAGTATCGCGAAAGAGCCAATTGTGGCATGACCACATAAATCAACTTCCTCTTTTGGTGTAAAATACTCAATTTTATAATCAGCAATTTCAGATTCTGATATAAATGCGGTTTCCGCATAGCCCAGTTGTTTGGCTATTGCCATTTTTTGAGTAGTGGTCAATGTATCCTCCACAAATACCACTCCTGCTTTATTTCCACCTTTATTATCCTTGCTAAATGCACTTGCAACATAAACAGATATTTTCATAAGACACCTTCCTTCCTCACTTATAGTAAATTGTAGCATAGAACGTACTACGTATATATATTGTTGGATAAATTCGTCATAAAGCTAGAGACAAACTATTTTTAGCATCTGAACTCTCCGAAAATAGTTTGTCTACAGTCTGAGAGATGGATTTACCATCTCTTTTTTCCCGTTTATTTAACAAAAGTTCGTGGTGCCTTTTAGATTGTTAAGTAAGTTCACGCCTTGCAATCGCATCAGCTAATGCGATAAATTGCTCATGCGTTATCTTTCCTGTTACCTTCGCTTTAATAATTCTTTCCATTTCTTTTGTAATAATCATACCCTCTATTGCTAGACTTGCTTTAGCTTCTTCGATAGCTTCATTTAGTTCTTCCTCACTTTTGAATACCATAATTTAAGTTATCTCCTTCACATCATTTTCATTTCCTTTTCTAATGAAGCAAATTGTGTACTTATACATACATCCATTTCCTTTCCTTTACACATGAGTTATTTAGCTTATTTTTAAGTAAAAACACTCGCCTTACAATTCCTTACTACATAATATATAGTACAACTTTCATACGTAAGCACTTTACGTAAAGCGAAAGAATCCTTTTTAGAAAGGAGAATTAACATCGATACTATAAGCAATGAATTTCTAAAACTTTATTACGACAGCAACGTTTGGTTACATGATACACACTGGCTCGGGGTTCCGATCTGTAAACTTCCCTCTGACCTTTTTTTGTACCAAGAGATCATTCACGAATTAAAACCCGATTTAATTATTGAATGTGGAACCTTCTATGGTGGTAGCGCACTATATTTAGCTTCTATGTTAGATCTAATTGGAAAAGGTCATGTACTTACTATCGATATATTCCCACAACCAAATCGGCCGTCACATAATCGGATTACGTATTTAACAGCTTCTTCTGTTTCTGTACAGGCCGTCCAAACAATTTTAAGTATGCGCAAACCTGATGATGTGATTTTAGTTATTTTAGATTCTGATCATAGTAAAGAACATGTCTCAAAAGAACTTTTACTATACAAATCTATTGTAACAAAAGGCAGTTATTTGATTGTAGAAGATACAAGTATTAACGGCAATCCCCTCTCTCCTGATTGGGGCCCTGGTCCAATGGAAGCTGTAGAAGAGTTTTTGACTAAAAATAACAATTTCATAATCGATGAATCCAAGCATAAGTTTTTCATTTCATTTAATCCAAAAGGTTATTTAAAGAAGTTAAAGTGAAACTTTAATAAGTGGGGTTTTGTATAACCCCACTTATTCTAGGATCTTCATTTTTGAAAAAGGATAATATACAAATTCCACTTTGCCTACTATATTATCTTCTTCAATATATCCTAGGCCATTTCGACTATCTCTACTAAGTTCACGATTATCTCCCATTACAAATAACTTATTTGGCGGGATTTTTGTCTTTTGAAAGTTATAAAACACTTGCGTATTATTAAATAAATCTTTATTTGTATACGGTTCTTCTTGCTTTTTATCATTCACATATACTGATCCATTCGTTATGTTAATTACGTCACCAGGAAGTCCTATTACTCGTTTTACATAATATTTCGACTCATCCTCTTCCTTTATAATGACAATTTCTCCGTGTTCTAAATTTGAAAAATGTACTGCTGCTTTATTTACAAATACGTAGTCTTCTTCATATAAAGTCGGTTGCATCGATTTCCCTTCCACTTTACATAAAGTAAAAGAATGATAGGCTACTACCAAAACAAACACGAAGAGTATGTATTTCCCCCAGCCTCTTTTAATCTCCTGTTTCATATCCATTCCCACCTTATTTAAACGCTTAGTCACTCAAAAAATATATCACTGCACAATATATCTCCATGCAGTGATACTATTTTTACTGTGCCTTGTTCGGCTGTTCTACTGGGACTGGATTTCCACCCGCTCTTTTCGCTTTCAATTCAAAATATGAATCCAAAATCTCTTTACCAATCACGGAATTAATTCCTGATTTGTCATCATTCACCCAAGGTACAACAACTGAAAAAGCAACTTCCGGATCAGCATCATATGGTGCATAACCGGCAAGAGTTAAATTATAACATTTTTTTCGGTTATTGTTTTCATCTCTTCCAATATCACTTTCTCCACCGTATACAGTTTCAGCTGTTCCTGTTTTTCCAGCTGGTTTATACGGTAATCCTTTAAACGTTGCCGTACCTGTTCCATCAGCTTCTTGAAAAACTCTTCTAAATCCTTCTTTTACATGATTAATGTATGAAGTGTCCATATCCACTCGATTTAAAATAACTGGTTCAATGGAACGAACAACTTTTCCGACATCCTCTGGTCTATGTGGTTGCTCTCTCACTTCTTGTACAATTTGTGGTTTCATTCGGTAACCGCCGTTTGCAATTGTTGACATATATTGAGCAAGTTGCAGCGGTGTATATGTATCGTACTGTCCAATCGCATAATCAAGTAAAAAACCAGGTATGTTATCCGTTCTACCCATTTGACCAATCGATTCATTCGGCAAGTCAATTCCAGTCGGTACACCTAATCCGAACTGTCTAAAATAGTAGCGCATTTTATTAAATGTCTCTAGTTTAATGTCTAACGGATTGTTTGGTACATAATTTATACCTGCCATTTTTAATGCTGTATTAAACATGTAAACATTCGATGAAACTTGTAAAGCTCTTAAATCATCAATATCACCAAAGTCTTTCCACGATTTCTTTGGTTTAGAACTTCCTTTAAAATACATTGGTGCATCAAAGAAGTGCGTATACGGCTTAATTGCTTCAGTTTGATATCCGGCTAATAACGTAGCCCCTTTCACAGTTGATCCTAACTCATAAGAACTTGTCATCGTTCCTAAAGCGAAGTCTTCTATTTGCATGCCACCATCTTTATTTACAATTTTCTTTCCTGCCATTGATAAAATTTGCCCGTTTTTCGGGTTCATCATTACGACGAATGCACGATCCATCATCGGCTCTGCAGAATGAAATGCTCGTAAATTCTTTTCAAGACTTTCCTCTACTTTTTTCTGTAACTCCATATCCACTGTTAACATTAAATTATTTCCACTTTTTCCTTCAGTCACTTTTTCTGTCCGAATAATATTGCCCGCTTTATCCGTAATATTTTTAGACTGCTCTTTCGTTCCATGTAATGCATCTTCGTACTGTTTCTCGATGTAGCTCTTACCAATACGATCATTTCGGTTATAATCACGCACTAAATAATAATCTAACTGTTCTCTTGGCAAGCCCTCATTTTCAGTAGAAACGCTACCAAGGATCGAACGAAGTATTTTATCATTTGGGTATTCACGTTCCCAGTCCACTGTCGTATCCACTCCTGGCAAACTTGCCAATCTTTCACTTACAACTGCATATTCATTTTGACTTACATCTTTTTTTACGATTTGCGGCGTCATTTTATATCCCGCATTCATCCTACTTTTAATTGCTAGTACTTCTAAATCCTCTTTTGAAAGTTCACTTAATTCTTCTTGCGTAATTCTTTCCCTACGTAACTCTTCTACTTTTTTATCTAATTCTTTCCCTTCTATCTCTTGCTTCCTAAATGTATTCTCATCTTCTTTCGTCACTTTTGCTGCAGCGCGCTTTTCATTTAACTGCATCCAAAAATCTTTTTTATCTGTTTCTGTCAACTTATCTATATCTTCTGGTGACATTTCTATTAGCTGAGCTAATTGTCTTGCGACTTGTAAAACTTCTTTCGAATCTACCCCTTTCATTTTCGTATAAGTAACGGTTCGTAGCGGTTTGTTATTTACAATGACTTGACCTTGCCGATCAAACATTTTCCCTCTAGGAACAGGAGTGCTTACCGTAACATCTTCCTTTTTGTTCACTTCATTTCTATACGTTTCTCCATCAATAATTTGTACTTTACCTAATTGAATTATAATAGCTGAAAATAAAAGAAAGACGATAAAAAATAGTACATTTAATCGAAATGGAATATGAGTCTTATTCTTTTTCGATTGTTTCTTCTGCTCCTTTTTCTGTCTCATTTCGCTCCCTCGCTTCATTCTATTAACATTTCTACATAGAACCATTATGTATCAAATTTATTTATATGATATATATAGAATTTTATATTAATTACAAAAGAAATAAAAGATTTAATTTTCAGTATTTTAATTTTATATCCTATTTATTACCATTCCCTTAATTCGGCATAACATGAATTTTCTTCTGAAAGAATGAGTGTATACTATCGTCTTTTCATACCATTCATTTACATTTCTCTGTATACTAACGATAAAAGGCATTACTAAGGAGAAAATGAAATGACAGGTTCATTCACAATTCATACTAATACGTCATATTGTTTAAACTTTATGATTTATATTCAAAACATTTATCTTAACCAACATGAGAACAAAGAAAATTTGCGGTTTCCTTACATAGCAAGACAATTAAATTTCTCTACTGACTTTGAAGATCATTTCAAAGAATTATGGCATATACTTCGTAAACAAATTGCTAACGACCGATATGATTTACAATTTTTTTATGAGGAAAATAATATCTTTTACGAGAAGCTTTTTGACACTCAATTCTGTAATGAGGAATCCTTTAAAGAAATGCTGTATAGTTTTAAAGTATGGTGGACTAGCATAGTAGGTCAGCATTCATTAGAATGGTCTGTAAGTGAGTATAGTACGCAACTTTATAACGACTTAGTTTTATACTTAAAACAAAACGAAATTGAACCTTTACAACCGCTACACATTAGCTTACTTTATGACGATTGTATATTCGCTTAAGATAATATTACTTCTTACTCTGCTGTTTTACCTACGAAACACTTTTTTATAAATTATAGAGATGTGGTTACTACATTATCGACCTGTTTTCATGTGGCTTAAAACAGTAATTATTCAAATAAAAAACTGAGGTGAATACCTCAGTTTTTTTGATAACTTATTTCATTGAAGATAACCCTTCAACAAACTCACCAATCTTATTTTGAAAAACAAAATCAAAGTTATATTCTTGCCCTGTTAACTCTTCATTTACTAAAATTGTCGTTGCCCCTATTTCCCTCTTTGCGATTTGTGGGAATGAAGCGACGGGTTGTACTTTTAATGAAGTTCCCATAACGATAAGCACATCTGTTTCATATAAACGTTTTATCGCATTTTGATATTGCGGCAATGTATCCCCGTATAAAACAACGTCTGGATTTAAAATGAAATTACACTTCTCGCAGCGAGGCACTTCATGATCAATCATATACTGCAAATCATAGCCCACTTTACACTTCGGACAATGTGCTGTTTGAAGTGTTCCATGTAAATCAATGACATGCTTACTACCGCCTAGTTGATGTAAACCGTCAATATTTTGCGTTAAAATCGTAATATCTTTCCCTTGTTCTTCTAATTCAGCTAAAAAGCGATGGCCACGATTTGGTTTATATTGATGAAACGTATTAATTTGAAATATTTCTTTATAATGCTTCCAAAATTCTTTCGGGCTTCTATTATAATATCCTCTTGATAAATACATCTCCACATTCGCATCAGCATACAATCCATTTGCTGAACGGAAATCGGGAATACCACTTTCCGTACTTGCTCCTGCACCTGTTAACACTGTAATTTTCTTCGCTTTTTCTAAAATTGAACGTACTTCTTCAAATTGTTGCACAAAAATCACCTCTATGTATTTTCCTATACTTATTATACCAGTTGTTTACAGGAGGTGTCGTACGATTCGATTTATTTAATGCGTCGTACCCCCAATTTCAACAATATCCACCTCAACTGTCGTGGTTACCTCAACTGCCAATTCTATCCCTTTACTAATCGTAGAAAGTGACATACTCGGTTGGCCTGGATAGTTACTCGCTTGTTCTGGTAAGAACGGAATATGAATAAATCCGCCTTTTATTTTCTTATCCTGTTTCTCTAGTTCATGCATGAGACCGTAGAATAAATGATTACAAACGAATGTACCTGCTGTTTGTGAAACGGAAGCTGGTATACCTTCTTTTTGCAGTCTTTTTACAATTGCTTTCATCGGAAGTGTAGACCAATAGGCAGCTGGTCCTTCTTCTACAACCGGTACATCTACCGGCTGATTCCCTTCATTGTCAGCAATTCTTGCATCATCAACGTTAATTGCGACACGCTCTATCGTAATATCTGGTCTGCCTCCAGCTTGTCCAATACATATAATCATTTCAGGGTTTAGTTCTTCTATATACTCTTTTAATACGCTGATTGATTTTTGGAATACAGTTGGTACTTGTTTACTAATAATCTTATATTCTCCCACTGTTTTTTCATGCAAACTTTTTGCGACTTCCCAAGCTGGATTAATGCTTTCTCCGCCGAACGGGTCGAACCCTGTTAGTAATACTGTTTTCATAGTTTTCCCTCCTAATTAGAAACGATATACAAGACCGTACATAATAAACATATTTATAATAAAGATTGAAAGAGCAATTGGTACTTGCGCTTTAATAACTGCATTTTTATCTTTTAGCTCTAAAAGCATTGCCGGAACGATATTAAAGTTTGCTGCCATTGGAGTAAGTAGCGTTCCGCAATATCCAGCAAACATACCGAGCGCGGCCATAATTGCCGGGTTTCCTCCGTGCATTTGAACAATTAAAGGTAAGCCAATTCCGCCAGTAATAACGGCAAACGCTGCAAATGCATTTCCCATTACGACTGTAAAGAGCATCATTCCTAAACAATATGCCATAACAGCAACGAACGGATATTCTGTCGGTAATACTTGTCCGACTAAATCAGAAACGACTTGTCCAACGCCAGACTTTGCGAAAATACCGCCAAGTGCTGCTAACATTTGCGGTAAAATAACAGCCCAGCCAACAGCTTGTAATAGTCTGCTTCCTTCTTGAACAGGCGTTGTTATTTTCGATTTCGTAATACGCATCGCCGCAATGAATGCAAGTAGTGCCCCAAGTGCTAATGCAACTAATGTGACTTTATCCGGATCAACAAGGGATACATTCCCCCATTTAATCTTCCCTAACGTTAACGTACCGATAATTGTAAAAATAGGAATTAATAGTGCAGGCATAAAAATTTTATTTTTTAATTTCTCCGCATGTTTCACACGTTCTTGTACTGGAACTTCTTTCTCCTCTGATTTTGTTACTTTATTTAATGAAGCTAACACGACCATAGTGAGCACGATACAGCCAACATAAAACGAAGGGATTACATTTCCGAATAAAAAGGTAACTGCAAATAGCGCCCAAAATGAGCTAGAACCAAATCGATTTGGATGTTGACGATCAAATGCAATACGAACGGCGATAAAAGCAACGATTATTCCTAATACGTAATAAATTGTATCCATTGTGATGATGTTCATTTTATATTGCCTCCTTCTCTTCTTTTTCTTTTGATGCCATCGTTTTCGCTATATATTTATCAAATCTTCTAAATCTGATCCAGCTTACGATAAGTGCTGATATTGCAGTTGGAATGCCCCAAAGCGCCATATCCCATACACCGACATGCATACCTACTGAATCGAAGAATCCTTTCATTAATAAAATAGCACCAGTCGCGATAAATATATCCTCTCCGAAAAACCATGCTGTATTTTCCGCAGCTGCTGCATTCGCTTTAATTTTTTCTCTTAACTTTTCAGGGAGCTTACCATATTTCCCTTGCGCAGCCCCTTCTGCCATCGGTGCAACGAGCGGTCTTACCGTTTGTGCATGACCACCAATGTTCAGCCCCAGTGCTGCTGAGGATTCTCTTATCGTAAAATATGACATTAATACTCTTCCAGTTGTTGCACCTTTTGATTTCGTTATAAGTGCTTCTGCTCTTTCTTTTAAACCGTAACGCTCTAAAATTCCGATTACCGGTAAAGTTAATATAATTGGCATAGACATATATCTATTTTCTATGAAAAACTTACCGAACAAGCTGATCACATCATAAAAGCTTAATCCCGAAACCATACCCGTAACAATACCTGCAACCATAACTACTAAAAGTGTATTCAATCTAAATAAAAAGCCCACCGCAACAAGTAGTATCCCGATTAATTTAATCATTTCTAGCACTTCCCCCTATTTTTTATTTCGGTGCACAAATAGAAATACCATTAAGTTCGAATGTTCTGTATATTTTTTTCGCAAATTGCACTGCTTTTTCTCCATCACCATGTAAACAAATTGTTTTCGCTTGAACCGCTACTTTCTCTCCGCTCACCGCGTTTACATACCCTTCTTTCACCATTTGAAGCACTTGCTTTATCGCTTCGTCTTCATTTTTTATGAGCGCATTTTCTTCTGTCCGGCTCGTTAACGTTCCATCTTGCTTATACGTACGATCAGCAAAAGCTTCTTGTACGAGAGTTACATTATATTTTTCCGCAGCCTGTATAAACGCCTCGCTATTTGCTAATCCGTAAAGTAATAGATTGGGATTACTATGATAAATTGCCTTCGTGATTGCATCTGCAATTTCCGGATTTGTCGCCGCCATATTATATAGGGCACCGTGCGGTTTTACATGATGCATTTTCCCGCCTGCCGCTTTCACAAAAGCATCTAATGCGCCGATTTGATATAAAACGTAATCGTATACTTCACTTGCTGAAACATTCATGTTTCTTCTTCCAAATCCAATTAAATCAGGAAAACCAGGATGCGCGCCAATTGCTACGTTATGCTGCAGTGCCTTTTCGACCGTTTTCCTCATTACAGTCGGATCACCCGCATGAAAACCACAAGCAACGTTTATAGAGGAAACAAACGGAAGAATTTCATCATCATTCCCCATTTTATAAGCTCCAAAACTTTCTCCTAAATCACAGTTTAAATCGATTGTCGTCACGATGTTTTCCCTCCCAATGTCAGCTTCGTAAAGCGATGAATTTCTTTAATAGATTCATATTTACTTCTTGTTCTATGTACAATTGTTCCGCTTCTTCAAGCGTAATTTTCTCAAATGAAACATAGTCCCCCGGTTTTAGCTGAGAAAGAAGAGGTAAATCTACTGAAATGATATTTCCCATTCTCGGATAGCCACCTGTCGTTTGCCTATCTGCCATTAATATAATCGGCTGTCCACCGTTTGGCACTTGAATCGTTCCGAATGTAACGGGGCTCGATAAAATCTCTTTTTCTTCCACTCTATTTAAAACTTCTCCTTCAACTCTATAACCCATACGGTCAGCGTAATTAGATACTTTATACTCTTTCGTAAAAAATGCCTTTATACTTTCTTCTGTGAATTGATCATATTCAAAGTTAGTTATGACACGCAGCTTAGGATACTTCTTATACTTTGGCAGTACGCTTTTGCTAATTGCCCATTTCGTTTTGTTTCGCTCATCGTTTTGTAAGTTTTGAATGCAATGTCTCGCCATTTCTGTGTGCGTTCCAATTTGAAAATAATCTCCCTTTTTCAGCATTCTTCCTTCAATACCACCAATCACAGCACGTATGTAAGTACTTTTGCTTCCCATTATGCGATCAATCTGTATACCACCTGCAAAAGTCACATACGCTCTGCAACCACTTTTCACTTTCCCAAAACAAAGCATACTACCTTCTTCCGCTAAAATGGGACGCCATAATGGAATACGCTTCCCATTCAGTAACGGCTCCATATTTGCTCCGCCAATCGCAAGTAAAGTCGTTTTCTTTATTAACAATTTAGGCCCCATAATTGTCATTTCGAGTCCCGCTTCATTCTCTTCATTACCGACTAACATATTGATCATCCGAAGTGCACTTTGATCCATGGCCCCGCCAACTGGTACACCGTATTGTTGATAATGAGCTCGCCCTAAATCTTGGACTGTTGTAAACATTCCTGCATGTAAAACTTCTACATCCATTCTTTAGCCCCCTCAAGTGATACGTACTCTTCCTTCGTTATTGGGATAAATCGTAAATACATACCGCTTTGAATATATGTTGGTGTTTCTTCTTCTGGATTAAATAAGGAGATTGGTGTTCGGCCAATAATATTCCATCCACCCGGTGTTTCAAGCGGATATATACCTGTTTGATTTCCGCCAATCCCTACTGAACCAGCAGGTATTTGTAACCGTGGTGTTTCTTTTCTAGGTGTTTCTAGTTCTTTTGATAGTCCTCCTAAATACGGGAACCCTGGTGTAAAACCTAACATATACACAAAATATGTTGTTTCACTATGTATGCGAATGACATCCTCCGCTCGTAATCCTCTATAATGTGCGACCTCTTCTAAATCAGGTCCATATTCTCCACCGTAGCAAACTGGTATAGAAATATGTTTCGCATCTTGATTCACTTCTTCTTTATACGAATTACACAGCTCTTTTATATATTGGCAGACGTAATTATATGGCCCTTCACTGCTCCCATTTTTCTTCCACACTTCGTATACATTGTAATAAACCGCTAAGGAAGTAAACGCCGGAACGCATTCTACCATTCCTGTAAACGGATGCCGCCTCAACGCTTGAAACAATCGCTGCACTTTTTCGTATGTCTCCATCCCAATTTCTTCACTAAATGTAACAATAATTGCTTGATCCCCTAACGCAGAAAATTTCATCCTACTCCCTCTTTCTATGCCAAAAAGCCGAGTTCTTTCGAAATTCGATGTGCTGTTTCTTTCACCTTCGCAATAAAATATGCAATGTTACTTTCGTTATACTCAATTGCTAATCCCGAAATACTAATACCTGCTACAACTGTTCCATCGCTTGCGAAAATGGGCGCTGCTATAGCCGCTGTATGATTTTCTAACTCAGAATAGCTAATTGTATGTCCTTCCTTTTTCGCCACTTGTAACACTTCTAACATTTGTTTCTTATCCACGATTGTTCCATCTGCAAACTGTTTTAAATCCGTTTCCTCTATGTATTTCCGTTGCTCTTCCTCAGAGAAATACGATAGTAAAATTCTCGGACATGCACCCGCATAAAGTGGCGCTCTTCTTCCAACAGCTGTATACACGCGTACAGGCTGAGCACCTTCCATCTTTTCCACATAAATCGCGTCATTACCATCTTGAATAATTAAATTAACTGCCTGCCCTAAACTATTTCTAAGCTCTTTCATATAGGGAATCGCAATATTTCTTACGGATAATCTTTGTGAAACAAGTTGACCGAACCGTAAAAAAACGACTCCGAGACGATATTTCCCCTTCTCGTTTTTTTGTAAAAACTCCATTTCTTCTAAGGAGCCAATTAAACGATAAACAGATGTTTTCGGCATACTCGTAAGCTGAACCATCTCTGTTAAACTTAGCTCTTCATGCTCATAAAACAACTCTAAAATATCCATTGTCTTAACTGCCGTTTTATTTATACTCATTCTATCTCCCTCTTGTTCCGAATTTTGGAACTTAAATTCCGTTTTTCGAAACAAACATATAATTTAAAATTATAAAATATTCTTTCAATTCTATCAATATTTTTTTCAAGCCTATGAACCGATATATTTGTCAGTAGTTTAAAAAACGTAAATAATTAAATGCATTTGTAAATTTTCACATCAAGTTATTACATTCCCAATACGTTTCATTTATCATGATATACGAAAAATAAAATATAAGGAGTGTTTCTTTTGAAAAAGTTGCTAGTAATTCCTGCTATTATGTTATCTTTTTGTATAGGTTATAATGTAACATTTGCGACGAATGAAGATACTCATGCAACCGCTACAGTTGCCCAATATCATAAAATAGCGAACGAAGAAATTCATTTTTTCGAATCAAGTATTTTTAGCTTTAACTACTCTCACGGTGATGAATTAAGCCTTTTTGTAAAAAATATAGGCGATTCTCCTTTAAGTTACACTTTATATAACGCTAAAGGTTCTTGGATGATTGACGGAACTTTAAAACCTAGGGAACAAGCAATCAATGAATTTAATATAAATTGGAGTGATTGGCTTCCTGAAGGTGAATACAAAATAAAATTTAGAAATAATGATGGTTCTCTTTCAAAAGTTCAAGTTATAGCAAAACCTAACATTTAAATAAGTAGGACACAAAAAAGTTAAGCAACATAAAAAAGATGATTTCTGTATCCAGCAGAAGTCATCTTTTTTAAATTCCATTTAGTTTGTCAATATACTTTTCCGCTTTTTCCATGACAAGATTATTTACAAATATTCCGTAATAGATCTAGGCTTGTACTGACCATCTTTATACATCTTTTCAACTCATGTATAATTAATGCCTGAATAATTTTTCAGTCTTTAACTTGACTTTTCTTTCAAAAACTTTAAATTTTTTTGGTTGAATTGTTGGGGATTTTTTCGTGCAAATGTATGTCCCTGTCCAGAAACTGAGACAAATGAAGCATTTGGAATTGTCTTTGCTAAGTATATGGAATGTTTGCGTTTTATAATGTCATGCTCCCCAACCAATATTAAAGTCGGGCAACTTATTTGTTTTAAATCTAATTCTGAGACACCAATATCATGGAGTAACAAACTGAGAATGGATAGTTTCTGCTGTATTTTCTTACTAAATAAGGACGGAATGAAAACAAAACTATACAATGCATAAATAGCTGCTAACACTAAAAAACGAACTCCACTTGTTTTTGTGTTTCCTGCATTTAAAACGAGTCGATGAACGTATTCGGGATACGAAGTAGTAAACATCATTGCTAAGTTGGCTCCATCGCTAAACCCGAGAAAGTCTGCTTTCCGAATGTTTTCTAAAAGCATTATTGTTTTCAAATCATCGACCATTAGTGGGAAGTTTAAATTTTTGGAGACGTTAGTCGAACGCCCATGCCCACGGCTATCGACTAAGAATATTTGAAAATACTTTTCCAATTCAGGCACCTGCTTAGAGAAATATTTCCCGCTGCCACTATTCCCATGTAATAAAAACAGTGGAAGACCTCGTCCGCTTTTCTCGTAATAAATTTGACTGCCATCTGCCATAATAGCATATTTCCTTTCTTTTTCCACAAAATCACCTACTCGTAATATATATGATCAAGGCGACAAACCTTTTCTTGCTTGCTTCTTAATAGTCTTTTATTTTCAATTGATTTATTATACAAAAAACACCCTATAAAATAGATTTTTTTCGGGTGTCTATTCTATAGGGTATTATATTTCATACTTCTTTATAGCGCTCTTACTTGTTTCAACGGCCAGAAAACAGCTTGGCCTTTTCCGACAATTTCATCTTCTGAAATAAATCCGAACATTCGACCGTCTTTCGAAACTTCACGATTATCTCCTAAAACAAACACTTGGCCTTCTGGCACTTTCGTTTTTCCAGTGATTTGTTCTAACGTAAAGTCTGGAGTTAATACACGGCCTGCTGCTTTTTCTTTAAACTCTTTTAAATATGGTTCTTCCATCGCTGTTCCGTTTACATATAAAACATCGTTTTTATACTCCACTGTATCGCCTGGTAAACCAATCACTCGTTTTACTAAATCGTATCCTTCTTTTCCGTGGAAGACGATAATATCAAAGCGATCTAATCCACTTATACTATAACCAATCTTATTCACAAGAACTCGTTCGTTATTTTCTAAAGTAGGCATCATCGATTCACCTTGTACTAATGAAGGTGTAAATAAAACACCGCGAATAATAGCAATTAATACAAGAGTAAATCCTATCGTTTTAGCCCATGAGAATAATTCTTTCTTCGTATTTTCCTTCATCGTTTCTCCTCTTTCTTAACTGTTTATTGTATGATTTGAACTAATTCTTGTACTAAATTAGGATCAATTTCAGAAAAACATGATTTCCCTTCTCTAACCGCTGTACCGACATGAGCTTGCGAAATTCCAGTTTCATCTAGCAATTGCTTTATATTTTCTTTTGTCACAGCAGCTCCAACTACAAGCTGAATTTGACCACCGCTTACCTTTTGCATTTCTGCAAGCACCGGAATATTCTCTACTATATTTCCTTGTCCACCTGAAGTTAAAACGTGAGTCACTTTATGAAACTTCTTTAAAGTTTTCATCGCTTCTACTGGATTCTCTATATCATCTATCGCTCGGTGATACGTTACATTTATTCCATCTACAACAGATAGTAAATTCGCTAATTTCTCTTCATCCACTTCATTTCGTTCGTTTAATACACCTAATACAACACCAGCTGCACCTAACTTCTGCGCAATGATAATATCTTCCTTCATCATTTCAATTTCTTCTTCCGTATATGTAAAAGACTTTGCATGCGGACGAATCATAACGTGAATCGGTATATGTACTGCTTCTACCGCTTTTTTAATAAATGCATAACTCGGCGTTAAACCGCCTTCTGTATAAGATGTAATTAATTCAATTCGCTTCCCGCCAGCTCGTTCAATTCGTTTCACATCTTCTAAACATGTTGCAATAACCTCTAGCATGAGATGACCTCTTTTCGTGCTTTTTTCTTATTATACAGTAGCTGAAATAAGAAACATAGCATTCTCCTATAAAACTGTAAAAAGAAGAATAAAAAGAAAGATTTTTTTATTGATTGCCTTCGTTGTTAATATTATATTCTACTAAAAAAGGAGTAACCCCTAGAACTTCTGACTAGGTGTCACTCCTTTTTATTTTACAAAAATACTAGGTTTCCCCTATACATTTAGTTATTTTTCTTAGTTACTTCATTATAATAGTGGCTAAATGCCTCTACTAATGCGTCAACTGACGCATACAATTCTTCTGGTGTATTATCTACCCCTCCCATTTCAATAAGTAATGCATTTGGAGAAAGGTCTTGATTATATACTCCGTTACCGCTTTTACGATCTTTAATAAAAATCCCTCGGCTTAAACCGTAATACTTCTCATCTAAATATGAATTTATTGCCGTTACTATTTTTTTGTTTTTTTCATAGTTAGGATTTTCTCGTCCTAAAATAAAATAAAGCCGAGCATAATTCTTTCCGTTAATATTTTTTGTTGTAATATTTTTTCGTGCATCGTCTCTATGAAGGTCCATTGGAAACATAATATTTTTATCTTGTGCTAATTTATCTTGTAATATTTGACGGGATCCTTTGTAAGATTGGGCCCAATTTAAATTTTTATTTCGCAGAAAATCCCTCATATTTGTCGTATCATGTGAAACACCTATTCCTTTTTCTTCTAACTTTTGTTTTAAATAGTTTCCAACAAACGTAATATTCACTTCATTATTTGTACTGGAAGCATCATCGGGTATCGTAGCACCAGGAATGAGAGGAATAAACGCTTCCCAACTATGTGTATGATAAATAAAAACTTTATTTTCACCGTTATTTTGTGTATTTGAATTTTCACCAGTAGAATTGTTTTCTTTCCCACTCTTTGGGTGTTTAATAGCAGTACCTTTATCTTTAATGTTATCTAAAGGAATACTGGATTCTTCAGGAATGTTCGTATAATCTGTTCCTTCCCCAGCAATTAATATTTCCGAATAAAATTGATTCATATTAGGAAGTTCTCTAGTTAATAAACTTCGGAGATCATTTACATTAATGTTTGTAGAAAGTGACAGTAAAAAAGATTCCAAAGACGCTCGTCCTTTTTCTTTATGAAATTCTTCTGCAAAATAACGATTTTCACTTCCTATCATATACATAAGACCTTTAGTAGAATTTGTTCCTAACAACTGATTCATATAAAATGATTTAAATACGCTGGAATTACTAGAAATGAAGAATGAAGTGAGGATACATATAATAGTGAATAAAATACATATCACTACATATCTTACATTTAATACTTTCAGTTTAATTTTATTCATTTTATATCTCCCTTCATTTACTATATTCTTACGCTTAATTTTCAATGAATATGATTAATAATTTAATAGAACTGCCTCAAACTACTATGTTTTCATTTAACCTCTTTCCATAAAGCAAATGAGGTTAAAGTTGTCATATGCAAATATCATCAAAGATTTTAAAACAAATTAAATAACCTGAGTCTATATAAATATAGAACTCAGGTTATTTAATACTGTTTACTCGATAGGAGGCACTGCATTTTGATGGACTTTTTTATTTTCCATGTCAATGCCTAATTGGTCTTTCAATAACTTCATACCTTTTTTTGTAAGATGGACGGCTCTATTCTTATCCGTTTTTGTAATCCATTCCTGTTCAAAAAATAATTTTGCTATCGCAGATCCTAACCACCCAGAAATATGGTAGCGTCGTTCACTCCAATCAAGACAAGGTTTTGCAAATACCCTTCTCTTTATATCTGCCGTTTCAATATTTATTCCAAAATTCAGAAACCATTGCTTACCTTGTTCCGTTACAATGTATTCTCCTTCCTTTAAAATTATAAATTCCCTATGTAGTAATTTTTCAGTTATCTCTACACCGAGTCTGCCTGCAAGATGATCATAGCAAGTTCGAGCATAACGAATTTGTTTTAATTGATCCGATTGTTTTAAAGACCGAACTTGGACTGATGGTGCAATTGTTCCTAACTTTTCAAGAACTTCTGCTACCTCTTGATTAGCAAGTCGATAGTAACGATGTCTACCATGTTGTTCAACTGTAAGTAGATTCCCCTCTACTAATTTAGAAAGATGAGAACTAATCGTTGGATGTGACACCTTTGCCATATAAGCCAATTCGCTAGCAGGTAGTGCCTGATTATTCATTAGACAATCTAAGATAATTGCTCTTGTAGGTTCAGCAATTAGTTTAGCTATATATGAGATATTCGGATATACATTCATATTTCGATGATACCCTAACTATTAAACTGATACAATTATTTTAAGTTTAATAGTAAAGGAGAATGTATTATGAATGCAATTGATCTTAGTATATTAAATTTGAAAGAAACGAGAAGACGCTCAGAAAAATTATGGAATTCTCTTCCCGATAATTTTCTTAATTGGAAGCCTGATCATGAAGCTATGTCCTTTGGTGAGATGATTCGTCATGTATGGAGCTCAACTTTTTATTATCATATGATTTTAAAAAACAACGGCTCAATAAATGATATACATTTCCCGTATGATGACGAGCCAATTACTTGTGTAAAAAAAGAAATTGAATTGGCACAATCGTACTTTACTGACTTCATAGAGTATGTTCAATCCATAAGCATAGCTGAGCTAGATTCAACCCTTATTGATCGAAGCGATGTTGGCTATCAAAGATATTTAGGCGACATGCTATTACGAATTGCCTATCATGATGCGGTCCATTCTGGTCAATTTTTACAATATTTACGAATGATAAACTTGGAAAGACCTTTAATTTGGGATTAAATATAACAAATGTTTACAAAGCTTTCAAACTGGCATTATAATAATACGCAACCAATTATCTAACTAGTCAAAATTCTTCCCGTTAGTTAAAAAGAGCAATTTAGTTGTTGTACGATAATTAATATATGGGGATGATCACGTGAAAAAGCACTCTGAATTAAAAAAGCATTTATGTGAACTGGAGGAAAAACTATTAGAACCTAAAACTCGTACAAATCCAGCAGAACTGGACAAATTACTTGCAGACGACTTTTTTGAGTTTGGAAGTTCGGGAAACGTTTGGTATAAGAAGGATTCTGTTGGTGGAGACGGACTTAGTGTGAGAGAAATGACTCTTTCTAATTTTGAAATATACCCTTTATCGAAGGATACTGTGTTGGCGACATATCTTGTAAGAGATGAAACTAGAATGCAGAATACTTTGCGAAGTTCCATTTGGAAACTGATAGATGGAAAATGGCAAATGTTTTTCCATCAAGGAACACTTACAAAATCATGATAACCATTTATACTAAAAATCTACATCTCAATTTGGTACGTCGTACACATAAAAAGCACGTGTTCGATTACTAATCAAACACGTGCTTTCAAAACAACTATATTGTCCATAAACAATAAAATGTAAGTTAAAAAAACTACGACCGAAACGCCGCATCCGCCAGCATAGATAGTGTTGCATCATCCATCGGCGGATTGTGCAATCCTGCTCTGACGTTTAAATAGTAACGATGAAGCGGATTTTTTTCTGATAAACTTTTTGCTCCTACGATGCGCATTGCTTTATCTACAATAGATATTGCCGCATTTGTTACAGCATATTTCACTGCTGCTAGTTCGGCTTGCAATGATAGTTTATCCTCTGCCTCATCGTACTTTTTCGCAATTTGATATAAAAAGACGCGAGCTTGCATAAGCTCAAGTTCTAATTCTCCAACTAATCTTCTAACATTCGGCAATAAACTAATAGAATGATTTAAACTATTTGGCTTGTATGATCCCGCAAACTGAACTGCATAATTTCTTGCTGATTGTGCAATTCCTAAATAACATGCTGGTATATGTAGCAACCAGCCAATACCCTTTTGTTTCACTTTCCCGCCCTTTACATCTGTAAAAAAGCGATTTTCTATCTCTACATTTTGTAAGACAAGGTCATGACTAGCAGTCCCTCGCATCGCAACGCTATCCCACGTTTCTTCAATGGATATACCGAGCGTATTTCTCGGAATGACAAACTCTCCAACTTCTTCTCGACCTTCAATACTCGCTGAAATAATAAAATAATCAAGTATTGGCGCCATCGTTGTAAAAGTTTTTCTTCCATTTATAATCCACTTCTCACCTTGTTGAACCGCTATTGTTTCTGGCTTACCACCACGCGTCGGACTCCCTGTTTTTGGTTCTGTTGCTGCCCGATTAAAGAGTGCACCGTTACGTACTTCTTCGCAAAACCATTTGAACATCTCATCATTCCAAGAGTGATTTTCCGCTAGCTCTTTCACAATGCCACTATGCCAGCCAATCGATAACGCAGTAGCTCCGCAGCCTTCCGCGATTTTCTCTTGAAATAAAACAAAGTCATATAAAGAAATCGCACTACCACCAAATTCCTTCGGTAACGTTAATTTCGTATATCCGATAGCTTTCAAATCACTTATATTTTCATACGGAAATGATCCTAATTCACTTAGTTGATGCTCTCTTTCCATGAACTTCGGAATCAATTTATTTATTTGTTCAATAATGAAAGATTGTTCTTCTGTTTCAACAAATGAGAGTGCCATACTATAATCTCCTTTATGTTCGATTCATCAACCGCTCACTTTTTCATTATGATTATATGAAGCTACCTCTCTATTGTTTCACTATTCCGATAAAAATACAATGTTTTTGACCAATAAGAAAAGTTCCCATTTAAAATAGGTTCTTTTCTTATATTAGTCTCCCTTCAATGCCTTTAACGGCAAAGAGGTTACATATCCAATGTACGAGAATAATTCTTTAAAGAAGAATGGTATTTCTGTGTCTAACGTTTTATATGCTGATGTCGGCGTTGGTGAAGCATACGCTTCAATATTAATATGTTTTGCGATTCTCATTGCGCGTTTCATATGAAGTGGATCACTTACAATCGTGTATGTGCGTATTCCGTTCTCTATTCCAACTTCCTTCGCATTCTTTAAGTTTTCTTCTGTGAAAAGGGATTTTGTTTCAATTAAAATATCTTCCTCTTTTACACCTTGTTTCATTGCATATACTCTTGCAGTACGCGCTTCCTCAAGTTCTGCTTCGAACTTTGTACCACCCGTAAAAATAATCTTTTTAATGTTTCCGTTCTTATATAAAGAAATCGCATGATTAATTCTTTCTTTAAATACAGGGGATGGTTTTCCATTCCAAGAAGCCGCTCCTAGTACGATACCAGCATCCGTTTTCATACTATCATCTGTTTTAAAACGATAGCTCCAAATATCGTAAGCTGCATAACTTACATATAAAATAGCAGAACAAATCATTAGTAAAAATACTTGAAAGATTCGTCTTTTCTTACTTTTCTTATTTTCTTTCATTTGTAATTGCCTCCGTACATCATCCATACTTCTATAAAAAACATTTATATCAAATCGTTTTGTTTGAGTTTATTTAAAAGAAGGAACTTTACTTGTTATTTATATATAAAAGGGTTTTCATTTAAAATTGAGGATTATCAATTCATTTTTATTTGCGGTTTTCATTACATGTTTTAAATTCATAAGTTTATTACCATACAACTACATTGTAACGAATTTTTTCTCAGAAGGGAACGATGAAACAAAAGTAATTAAAATAAAGTAGCATTTTGTAAGAAAAAAGGTATATTTTTCATGTATTACGAACAATATACCTTTCAAAACACGAATTATAACTTTTCTTTATACAATTCTAATTTTTCCAATAAACGAGCTTTCACTATTGGCCATTCGCTTGCAATAATACTATACACAACTGCATCTCTCACATGACCACTTGGTAATTTTCTTTCATTTCTAAGCACACCTTCTTTAACTGCTCCTAAACGTTCAATTGCTCGTTGTGCTTTTTCATTTCTTGCATCCGTCTTAATTTGTACTCTCAGCATATGCAATTTTTCAATAGCATAGTGAAGAAGCATATACTTACACTCTGTATTTATACTCGTACGTTGCACACTTGGATGATACCAAGTCTGCCCTAACTCTACTGTTTTATCTTCTACTGAAATATTATATAAACGTGTACTTCCTACAATCGTATTCGTCTGTTGATCCACTACAACAAAAGGGATTTGAGTACCATTTCCATAACCCTGTATCGCTTTTTGCACATATTGCTGCATATCTTGCGCACTATCCATTTTAGAAATTAAATACGCCCAAATATCCCGATTTCCTTCTACAATCGAAAACAAAGTTTCGACATCATCACTATCTATTATCCGTAACTTTGCTCTTTCGTGAATTATTTCCATTTGAAAGCCCCCTTTGTTGTTACTATATCATACGAAAAGAAAACGTTTTATAAGAATAATAGAATGTATTTAAAACAATTCCTTTTCAAATATATTCTTCTCGTATAAGGCGGGAAAGCTCATCACTGACCTTTAAAAAGGAAAATTTTGATAATTCCCAATAAATGCTATATAATGATAAATGGGAGGGGATAAAAATGCTAGATCAAATTACTTGGGGAACACCAGGCAGCTTATTATGCTTAGGTTTCTTTTTTGCAGGACTAGGAATCTTCTTAAGAAGCATGACGTCATATTCAAAAAATAAATAAAAACATCACAAAAACAGAAAATAGTATTTTTTCACGTTTTAGGATATTTGATTTTCTTAGCATGATAGTGATGTGGGAATACCCCGATTTTAAACAAAAGAAGCCTTCCTTGTACAGAAGACTTCTTTTGTTAGAGATTTATCTTTTTAAAACTTTAAAGTAACAAATAAGCAATCGGCGTAATAATAAGTAATGTTAATATCGTTCTTTGTACGTAGAGAATAATAAGTTCCGATACTTTTAACGGAATGTCTGTCGATAAAATACAAGGAATGGAAGCTGAGAAGAACAATATAGATGACACGGAAACAACCGCAATAACAAACTTTGTCACAAGTGGTGCACTTACAACTAAAAGAGAAGGTAAAAACATTTCTGCGATACCAACGGATGCCGCTTTAGCAGCTAGTTCTGCTTCTGGTAATTGTAATAGCCATGTAAATGGATAGAAAATATAGCTGATCCAATCAAATATTGGCGTGAATTTCGCTAAGACGATACCAATTAATCCTACTGACATAATAGATGGCAAAATTCCCATCGTCATAATAAAACCATCTTTTAAATTCACTGCGATATTTTTCATAATACTCGGTGCAGATTTCGATACTTCTAGCGCGTCTTCCCAAGCACGTTCTAACATTTTCTCTTTATAAACAGGCTCTGGGAACCCTTCTTTCGTTACATATGTATCTGGTTTTCTACTAAGTGGTGGGATTCTTACGGTGATAGCAGTTACGATGAATGTTACAACAAGAGTAGTCCAAAAATAAACATTCCATAAATGCATAATGTCTAATGTTTTTGCGATGATGATCATAAATGTTGCGGATACTGTAGAAAAGCCTGTAGCGATGATCGCTGCTTCTTTTGTCGTATACTTTCCTTCTTTATACACGCGATTCGTAATTAATAAAGCTAACGAATAACTCCCTACAAAGGACGCAACCGCATCGATTGCTGATCGTCCTGGTGTATTCCATAACGGTCTCATAATGGGACGGCAAAACGTACCGATAAATTCAAGTAATCCGTATCCGACTAATAACGCTAAAAAAGCCGAGCCAATTGGTACGAGTAAACTTACCGATATGACTAGTTTTTCATACAAAAACGGCCCTACATCTGGTGCAAAGAACCAAGCTGGCCCTACTTTCAAGCAATATAATACACCAAAGACAACACCAACTACTTTTAAAATCGAAAAACAAATGTCTACGAAAGATGCATTCCACTTTTTTGTATAAAATGGATAAATCGAACCTATTATCATAACGAGTAGTGCATAATAAGGTACGACGCTCGGAACCGAAGTCCTGATCCATGATACGATATGATCAATCATAATGGACGAAGCACCGTTTATCGTAACTGGTACGAAAAACATAAACACCCCAACTAGACTAGCGAGTATAAACCGGAGAATAACCCCCTTCTCACTCCCAGTCTTAATTACATTCCTTTTTAATTCAATTTCACTCAAAATTCGACACCTCCTATTATCTAAATATTCTGTATAATAACGTTACATTCCTTCTTTCAGTTTCTAATATTTAATCATATAAAAAAAGCCTATTTTAAAATAGGCTTTTTTTACTATCTCTCATAATCATCCACAATTACTTGAATAACACGATGCGATTCTTCTGCCACTATTTTATTACTAGTCTTATTCGCATCATATGTAATTAACGCCTTCCAAAGTGCCCATCCTCTCGCTCTATTCCACGTTTCTTCATCTATGCGCAATACGTCTTTAAATACGTTTCTGCTATTCTTATCAAAAAATGTCCATGCCATCGCTGCATCACAAGCCGGATCGCCTACTCCTAAAATACCAAAATCAATTACGGCACAAAGCTTTCCGTCCTTAACGAGTAAGTTTCCAGGTGCAACATCCCCATGAACCCAAACTGGCTTACGCTCCCACGTTGACTGGAGTGCTACATCCCAAAGGTGCTTTAATACAGTTTCATCAAAAACGTCCTTGTTATTTTCGATCGCACCTCTCGCCTCTTCATCATATACAGATATAAGCCCGCCTCGGTAAAAATTATGTGCTCCAGCGATCGGTCCATTACTCGCATCAATGGATTGCAATTCTACTAAAAATGCACCTAAGTCCGCCGCAAATTCATTTAAGTCACGAATATTTTGTTTCGTAACTGTTTCGCCCTCTATCCATTTATTAATAGACCAAGGCCATGGATACGATTCAGACGGATTACCTTTCGCAACTGGTGTAGAAATCGGTAAAGAAAGCTCCTTACTTAATATCGGTAACCACTTATTTTCTTTCTCTACTTGTGGTGCATATGCCGCATCACTTGGCAACCTTACACTCATCTCATCCCCTAAGTGAAACGTTCTATTATCATGCCCACTAAACTTTACAGGTCTCACTTCTAAATGTGCCAATTTAGGAAACTGTTCTCCTATCAACCTTTTAACTAAATCAGTAGGAATTTGATTCATCCACTTATCCCCTCCTCTTTTGAAACTTACTAAGTCCTTCTGTACTCCCAACATATTCAAAACCATTTCTCTTATAAAAATCATTCAACGTACGATTATGTCCCACACAATCTAGCTTCAAAAACTCTTTGTCACAGTGCACATTCTCGTCTATCCATTGTAAAATCCACTCTCCGATTCCATTCCCCTTATACTTTCGTTTCACTGCAAATCTATGAATATATAAAGAATCGGAAACATTCTCTTTACCAAAAATACGCTCGTCCCATTCATTTTGTTTAGGAGATACTGTAACTGTACCGATTATTTCATCTTCTTTCATAACCACATATGTATATTTCTCTCTTATCCCTTCTAGTATTTCAGCCGTAGCCTCTCCACCTAACAGATACTGCCATTGATTTACTTCTTTATGTTGTAGCCACTCTGCTACTTCTCTTAATAGAGTAATAATGCTATCGCTTTCCTCTTCAGTAGCAGTTCGAATTGTATATTCTTTAACTGTATTTCTCTCCATATTGCCGTTCCCCTTTCAAAACTTACTTCTCTCTTTATTAAATTACGTTTTATACATTATATACCAAAAATAATTATTACACCTTCAAAGTATCTATTTTACAACTTGTATTCCATCAAAAAACCGTCTCACTACTAGTGAAACGGTTTTAATTCATTAAGCATTCACTTCGTCTTCACAAAATAATATAAAAACCACACCGCATGATTTTGTTCATCGGCAGCTATTCTGCGCAATAACTCTTTCATATGTGCATCCGATGCTTCATCTGAAATTTCCAAGTAAAAATCTACTGTCTTCTGTTCATCTTGTATTGCGAATTCTAATCCTTGTAAGTACGTATTTGGACATTCTTCTGTAATTTGTGGTTTCGGCTGCTGACCACTTAAATTTGTATAGATTTGTACAAAATGATGAAAATGCTTTATTTCATCGTTACGAATTTCAAGAATTTGATTTCGTTCCGCCGCATTTGGAGCCATGTTGGCTAATTTCGCATAGCAATTTATAGCACTAAACTCTCCATTAATTGCTTTCTCAATATCACGAATCAACTTATCATTTTGCCTATACCAATCATAATCATTCGAATTATACATCGTATCCCCTCCATTATTTCACATAACATTTTATGCAATTTGAAATAGCAGGAGCATGTATATAAAAAGGAACTGCAAATCCGAACTCTTCTATTCCCTTTAAAATATAGAAAAACCTATCCTTCTTGATTTCCCGATAAGTTAATAAAAAGCAAAAAACGCTTCACTCCTAGTGAAACGTTTTTTGCTTTTATGCGTTTAATTCCGTTTTTTGTCCCTTTACTACACTACATTTGAAAGCAGTCGCTAAAATAATAACCATACTTACTACGCCAATCCAAACGAGCACAGTAAGGGGTGTACTCCAGCTTAACCCTTTTCCAAAGAAGAATATTTCTCTAAGTCCTTCAATCATAAATCGCATTGGCAACCATGCGTACACCCAGTCTTGATAAAATGGCGACAACATTTCAGGTGCTAACGATAATAACGGTGCCCCAAAGAAAAGTAAGAGTGCGAATACACCAATTCCTTTTAGTCCAACTAGTGAAAGTACTGCGGATATCATTAAAAAGAAGCTAAAGGACGTAATTGATAAAAACAGTGCCGTATCCGTGAAATTCGAAATATTTAAACCTACCATACCATCCGCGATCCATGTGAGGCCAAATCCAATAACAAGTGCCGCGACAGCCCCTGTTATTATTTGTTTTAGTTTTAATACGAAGTTTTCTTTTCTTGTACCTACTCGCATTTTACTTATCGCAATAAAAATAATTGCTGCGCTCGCTAAACTTGCAATCCATAACGGCTGGAATAAAGACATTGGCGAGTTACCGTTCGCACTATTTTTGCCGATTTCATTCACATTTATCACTTTCTTTGCAATAGGTGTTATTACATTTGAAACTTGGTCTGCTGTTAATGTAGCTCCTTTTGCTTTCAATCCTTCTAATAGTTGTGTACGAACAGTATTGCTCATATTATCAACGATCACATTTAACATTTGCCCCGCCATAGTTGAAGCTGCTGTATTCATTCCTTGATTTATGAATATTTCTACCTCTGGCGAAGATGGCTGTGGTGTTCGTAATGATGCTTGTTTTGCGCTAAAGTCTTTCGGAATAACTAATGCTGCGTAATACTCTTGATTATTTAAACCTTTTTGAACTGCTTCTTTATTTTTCACTTCTACCCACTTCACCGCAGGTTCTTCATCTGATTTTGATGTCTTTTTCATATTATCAACAATCGTTTGCCCCATATTCATCTTCGGTTGATTCGGAATTTCTACTCCTTGATCCTCATTTACAATTGCGATTGGCAAGTTTTTCGGCTGAGGTTGAACAGTTGGAAATAACGTTAATGAAAAAATAAAAACAACAAGTAGTGCAATAACTGGTGATAACAATAAAAGTTTATTTTTAAACATTTTCTTTTCTCCTCCTATCATTTGATTTATAATAACCAACAACGTGTTGTTTATTTATATTTGAATTATATGTTTGAGTTGATCCTTATACAATAATCAAAAATCGTGAATGTGTCGGTTATAAGACACATCTTTGAAATGTGTTGGCTAAAATGGAGGAGGGACATACTTTGCGTGATAGTAATTTAGATTTACGAGTTATTCGTACGAAAACTGCCATACGAAATGCATTGGTGGAACTAATTGAAGAAAAAAGCTTTGACGCCATTACAGTGAAAGATATTACAACGAAAGCAAACATTAATCGCGGCACTTTCTATGCGCACTATCAAGATAAATTTGATTTAATGACGAAATGCCAAGAAGAAATTATGTATGAGTTTTCTAGCATTGCCAAACAGAGATTGCCTGAAGTTATTGCTGATCTTGGGTCAAATCCTTCCCCAACAATGCCGTTTATACTTATCACTTCTATTCTTGAATTTCTAAATGAAAATAGTGATTTTATGAAAGCTGTACTTAGTCCAAAAGGAGATTTATCTTTCCAAACAAAACTGAAAGACTTTATGTGGAAAACACTATTTGAAGATACGAATGGTGCCCTCATTAATAAGGAGAATTTACTTGTCCCAAGCCAATACTTAACTTCATATATGGCATCTGCTCATATAGGTGTCATTCAGCAATGGTTAAATAACGGGCAAAAAGAAACACCTGAGGAAATTGCTCGTATTTTATCAACAATCGCAGTTCATGGACCTTTTTATGCGGCTGGCTTAAAAAAATAAGTCAGCTATATAATAAAAGATCATCCACTATAATAGCGGATGATCTTTTATTTCATTACAACACTTCAATATACCCTTCAGTCCCATGTACCCGAATTCGTTGCCCATCTTTTATTCGTTTCGTAGCATTCTCTACCCCGACGACTGCTGGTAATCCATATTCACGTGCAATCACTGCCCCGTGAGTCATAAGCCCGCCAACTTCGGTGACTAACCCTTTTATAGACACAAATAACGGTGTCCAGCCAGGATCAGTAAAGGCAGTAACTAATATATCCCCCTCTTCTAAATTCGCATCTTCCATGTTTAAAATAACGCGAGCTCTTCCCTCAATCACTCCTGAAGAAACAGGCAAACCTACAATCGCGTCAGCTGGGAGGTTTTCTCGTTTATATTTACCTGTAATGATTTCTCCATCAGACGTCATAACGCGGGGAGGCGTTAGTTTTTCATATAATTTGTACTCATTTTTTTGTTTATGAATAAGCGCGTAATCTAGTTTATTCGTGCGAACAACTTCGTGCAGTTCTTCAAAGGTTAGATAGTATACATCATCGATTTCATGAATGACACCGCTCTGTACAAGTTGCTCGGCTTCTTTTAATAATGCCTGCTTATATATGAAATAACGATTAATCATGCCGTATTTTGGATATTCACGATAACCGATACAATCACGGATGTTACGAATCATATGCTTCGTCTCTTCTATTTTTTGTTTTCCGTTCGGCAAGTGCTGTAATCGCTCTAATAACTCTTCTTCTTTTTCTAAAGCTTCTTGCAGTCCTTCTTCAAACTTCCGTTTACTAGCGCCAGCTTCAAAGTCTCTTATATTATTTAAAATCATTGGGATAATGATTGTTGGCTTTTCACTCCAGCGCGTTTTCGTAATGTCGATTTCTCCGCTGCATCTCATTCCGTATTTATTTAGAAAAGTTAGAATGGCATCTCGAGCTTTTTCTCCGCCTTTAAATTGAACTAATTCATCTAAAAAGTTATCATTTTCTACATGTTGTAAATACGCAATAACTTCTGGATATGGCCGAATCACATCAGCAACATCGAGTAATGCTAGCCCCATTTCAGACGTAATATTGTTTTGTACGGATTGAGAAAGTGTGTCCGCTGCATTCTTTTCGCCTAGCCATTGCTCCATTTTTTCATTGATCCATGTTGAAGCATTCATACCTGCCATAATGACAGCCATACTTTGCGGACGAAATAATATTTTCTTTAATTGCTGAATATCTTCCAAAATAAAATCAAGTACATCCACCCCTGATTTCGTTTGCATGTTTCGTTTTAACTCTTCGATTGATGCTTGATTCCTCTTTATTAAATCCGTAACGATCGCTGAATTGTTTTCGACTTGTGGTTGCGAGCTTGCAGGTGGTCCACTTTTACCAACACTCTTTTCTTTTTCATCATCTGGTAACAATGTAATAAAATCATCTCGCTCGACTACAGTCGTTAATGCATCTTTAATAAGCGGTTCCGAATTCCCTATCATATTTAATAAAAATTCTCTACTAGTAGGCGAAGCCAATCTTTGTGCAACATCAACAAACAACCTTCCCCCAGCTTGAAACCTCTGTCCAAAAGATGTTAACTGGAATAAAGACATTCCTAATGGCTTCAAGGGATCGGTCATCATTTGCTGGTGACCAACCGATACATACACATGATTTTCCCCATCATTTACTTCTGGTATTGGATATAAAGTCGTGATTGGGCGACTTTGGACAATATAAAATGTATCATCAACTAAACACCATTCAATATCTTGCGGACGATCAAAATAAGCTTCAATCTGTCTTCCGATACTTGCTAGTTGTAAAATTTGTTTTTCAGACAATGCTTGAATTTTTTGCTGAGCCGGATCAATCTGTTTCGTCTCCGTTCCGCCCTCTTTTACAGCATAAATAGCTAATTTTTTAGTTGCTATCATCTTGCCGGTAATTTCGCCTTCTTTTACTTTATAATTATCGGCAGAGACCAGCCCTGATACTAACGCCTCACCAAGTCCAAAACTGGCATCAATTGATACTACCTTTCGGTTAGAAGTAACCGGATCAGCAGTAAATAAAATTCCCGAAGCCTTTGGGAAAACCATTTTTTGAACGACAACACATATAGAAACTTGATTATGTTCAAAATCATTTTGCATGCGGTACATTACTGCTCGCTCTGTAAATAAAGAAGCCCAGCACTTTCTTACATGCTGCAAAATCGCTTCTTTACCGATAATATTTAAATACGTATCTTGTTGACCAGCAAACGAGGCATACGGTAAATCTTCAGCCGTCGCACTAGAGCGCACGGCATACGCATGTTCATTTCCAAAACGTGAGAGATAATGAGCTACCGCTTCCACTACTTCAGAAGGGATTTTTACTGCCATAATGACTTCTCTAATCTTCTTACTCATTTCACCAATTTGGGCTCGCTCTTCCTTTTTCAACTTTGTTAGTTGCTGCAACAAAGTTTGAAACTCCTCATTTTGCTCGATGGCCTTTTCATATCCTACCGTTGTAACACAAAATCCTTCTGGCACTTGTATCCCTTGAACGCTTGATAACTCCCCTAAATTCAATCCTTTTCCACCAACGAGTGCAAGCTGCGTGTTTTCTATTTCCTGAAAATCGAGAACGAAAGAACTCATTTACCATCTCTCCTTACTATGCATGTGTTCTTGATTGTAGCAGTAGTAAATACGAATAAACAGTCTATTTCGAACTTGATTTACATGATATAATTAAGTTAGGAAGAGATATTCCCCCCCCTCTAATTCACTTCAACTACATCACCAAACTTAAACATTCTTTGATTACGAAAAGCATCGGTACAAGTAATCGTCTTATTTAATGGATTTATATCAGCTACTGTTATGTAATTTTTATATAAATACACATTAAAATATTAAGATAAATATTTTATTAACTCATCACCCTCCTCAAAAAAAATTGTAGAAACTATTATATAAATTCATATGTCTCCACCTTAATTCTAGGACTTAATTTTTTTTGTAATCCCCCACTAATTCTTTTTTCAAATGTCCCAAAATGGATTCGAGAAATTAGGGAACTATAATGTCGTATTGAAACATATTAAGGGGGATAAAAGGTGAACAAGGAAATGAATTATGGAAGTGATTACAAGTTTATTCCAGCAACTTCAATTGAAAGTGGTCATGGCCTTGAAGTATTGCCTGATTTATTTTGTTACACGATTCAAATCGTCAACATATGTTTTGTTGGAAATCCGCATACCAATGATTTTGTTTTAGTTGATGCTGGAATGCCTAAATGTGCAAATGAAATTATCTCCGTTACTGAGAAGCGATTTGGTACAAATAGCCGCCCAAAAGCAATTATTTTAACTCATGGGCATTTTGATCATGTTGGAGGAATAATTGAACTCATTAAGTATTGGGATGTTCCAGTCTATGCCCATCAACTGGAGATACCGTTCTTGACTGGACAACAAAGCTATCCTGAACCAGATCCAACAGTTGAAGGTGGTATGGTAGCCAAAATGTCTCCCCTGTTCCCTAATGAACCGATTGATTTAGGAAATAGCGTAAAAGTACTACCTACCGATGGAACTGTTCCCCATATGCCAGAGTTTAGATGGATTCATACACCAGGGCATACTCCTGGGCATATTTCATTATTCCGAGAAAAAGACCGAACTTTAATTGCTGGGGATGCTTTTGTTACAGTGAAACAAGAATATCTATATAAAGTATTTACTCAGGAACAGGAAATAAGCGGCCCCCCTCGTTATTTAACAACAGACTGGAAAGCCGCTAAAGAATCAGTCATTAAATTAGAAGAAGTAAAGCCTCTGGTCGCTATTACTGGACATGGGATACCAATGTCCGGTGAATTGCTATCAACAAGCCTCAAAACACTCGTTCAAGAATTTGATAAAATCGCTGTACCCGATTATGGAAAATATGTAGACAAAAAGATACATTAAACATAAAAATACTTTTTCTTCTTATATTTAAGAAACAAAATCAAAACAGAAAAAATTATTAAGTTTAATATAAAAACAATGTACTTAGGCAACATCTCTATTATAAGAATGGAACTACACCTTGCGAATAAAACTTGATACTCCGCAAATACTATACGTAGTATAAGCCTGCTTTTTACCCAGGTTGTACTTCTTACCATTAAAGGGTGAATAAAACGGGTTACGCTATATAGCATAACCCGTTTTTTATGAAATATTTTATTCCATATACGTTTAAACAATGGAGGAAAATGATGAAACATATTGTTGCTTTATTAATTAAATACACAGCGATAACTGCAGTATTACTAATGGTACTCGGTATCTTTCAAGGCATTTCAATTCCTAGAGTATTACTCATTTCTCTTTTCCTAACAGGAGCTGCCTATTTAATCGGCGATCTCTTCATTTTACCTAAATACGGAAATATGATTGCTACAATGGCAGATTTCGGCTTAAGCTTCTTCGGCATTTGGCTACTAACATCCTTATTTACGAATTTAGATGCTACTCGTAATATTGGCCTGTCTTCATTTATTGCCGCATTAATTATTGGCGGAATAGAGGTTTTCTTCCATATTTATATGAAGAGATTAGTACTGCGTAACGACGATGAATTAAGAAATCACAATCATATTCATCATGATAAATATGCTATGGAAATGTCAGATGAATATATGGATTCTTCTACAATAAATAAATCCAAAGTTGAGGATACATCTAAAAAATAAAAAAGTGGCCAATGCCACTTTTTTTATTTTTGTTTCTTAAGCTTGATCAGAATTTCTTACATGTAACGGAGGTGGAACTACCCACCCTTTTTTCTTACTTAAACGCAGCAAAGTTACACCTGCTTGCGCTTTTTTCATATGAAATTGGCCGAATAGCATCCCTACATCTTCTCGAAGACATTTTCCCATCACTTGACTACATGTCACAAGTCCAGCTGCTAATCCTGTAGCAACAGCTGCTGCTATTTCAGCATCATTAATACGCGCTCCTGGAGGAATATCTTCGATAGATGCAACTGGTCGTTCTGGAGGAGCAGGAGGTAAAGCTACGCCATTAACCTTTAAAAGAGTTTTTAACTCTTCTATTTCCGAGTTCATATCATTTTCAATTAAGCTTTCTAAAAACTTCTTCAAATCTTCGTCACCTGTGTGATTCATAAATACTTGATGGCTTGCAAGTGCACCTTGTGCAGCGAGAAGATAACTCCAAATATCAAATACTTCTCCGTAATGTAACGGTTCATTTTGAGGATTTCCACTTAATATACCCATTTTTAAATTCCTCGCTTTCGAAAATATCATAATAAATATTGATTTCAATATTGAAATCAAATTTTTAAGTATGCTTTTTCCTGCAAAAGATTTTCTACTATGCATGGAAAACACCTTTCCAACACCGCGTGTTTATTGTTTAGGAAAGTAGTTTACAAATAAAATACTCAAAGATTATGAAAGAAGATTATCAATAATCTTTGAGTGAGAATCCATTTACTATAAGGGTTTTTATTTTTATACATATACAAAAGAAATTGATTTACATATCTGCTACATTGTATTTCAATTTACTTAGCGGTTAGCTCTACCACCAAGTTGTTGTTCAGCCATTGCTACTAAACGTTTTGTAATTTCACCACCAACAGATCCGTTTGAATGAGCTGTTGTATCTGCACCAAGTTGTACACCAAACTCTTGTGCAATTTCATATTTCATTTGATCAAGAGCCTGTTCAGCACCTCGAACTAACAATTCATTACGACTTCCACTATTATTGTTTGTCATATCGTTTCACCTCCGATTTTTTTAATATGCTACAAATTATGAAATAATAATTATCCTTTTTGTGGAAATTAGATTATGAATAAATATTGAGTTTCTTCTTAAAATAGGGCAAAAGATATAAGAAAGAAGAGTTGCTATAACGTACTTTCATAACAACACTATGTATAGATTTCTGTTTTGCCAAGAGATACATATAAATTATGAAAAATGATTCCTAAGGAGATATGTGATGAAAGCTGTAACCTATCAAGGACCAAACCAAGTACAAGTTAAACAAGTTGATGATGCAAAGTTAGAGAAAAAAGATGATATTATTGTAAAAATTACTTCAACCGCTATTTGCGGTTCTGATTTACATTTATATCAAGGTAACATGCCGTTACCTGAAGGGTACATTATTGGCCATGAGCCAATGGGAATTGTTGAAGAAGTTGGTCCAGATGTTACGAAAGTAAAAAAAGGCGATCGTGTTGTTATCCCCTTTAACGTTGCTTGTGGACATTGTTTTTATTGCCAACATGAAATGGAAAGCCAATGTGATAACTCCAATCCTCATTATGATTCTGGTGGATACTTTGGTTATACAGAGAAATTTGGTAACCATCCAGGCGGACAAGCAGAATATTTAAAAGTTCCTTTCGGAAATTTCACTCCATTTGTTATACCAGAATCATGCGAACTTGAAGATGAATCTCTACTGTTTTTATCCGATGTTTTGCCAACAGCCTATTGGAGTGTAATAAACGCAGGTGTTAAGCCAGGTGATACTGTTATCGTCCTAGGTTGTGGACCTGTTGGATTAATGACACAAAAATTTGCTTGGATGCAAGGTGCTAAGCGCGTAATCGCAGTCGATTACTTAGATTACCGAATGAATTATGCAAAAAAGATTAACAATGTTGAGATATTTGAGTTTACAAAATTTCCTGATATGGGAGAACATTTAAAGGAAATCACACATGGCGGTGCCGATGTAGTCATTGATTGCGTGGGCATGGATGGAAAAAAATCACCACTAGAATTTTTAGAACAAAAATTAAAATTACAAGGTGGAACTCTCGGTCCTATTCAAATTGCTACGAAAGCCGTAAGAAAATACGGAACGGTTCAAATGACGGGTGTTTATGGCGGCAATTATAATGCTTTTCCACTCGGGGCATTTTGGGTTAGAAATATTAATCTTAAAATGGGACAAGCACCTGTTATTCATTTTATGCCGGAACTGTTTGAAAAAATAATAAACAAAGAATTCGATCCAAAAGAGATTATTACACACAAAATCCCCCTTGAAGAAGCGAGCTACGGTTATCAAATTTTCAATAATCGTGAAGATGATTGTATAAAAGTCATTTTGAAACCTTGAAGATACAATTCATTATTCTTAATGAAAGATAAGATTACATCCCGTAATCTTATCTTTTTTATTAAATTGTAAGTAGCTATTCCCCCACTTTCATCTCACATGGAAAATGGTTATTTCAAAAAGACTTTGCATTCTAAATTAACGGTTAATTGGTAAAAAAATGAATTTAAGTATTAAGTAACCAACTAGCGGACACGATAACAATGTTAACTAACTTAAAAAGAGGTGTACTTCATGTTTTATTATAAAGAGGAAATAATTAATATGATTAAGCCGGATAAACCAGACCCAGCTGCTGCAAAAGTTTTACAAGAAATATTAGGCGGGCATTATGGTGAAATGCGTACAATGATGCAATATTTCTTCCAAAGCTCAAATTTTAGAGGTAAAGAGAAGCAATATCGTGATTTACTTCGAGGTGTTTTTTTAGAGGAAATAAGCCACGTAGAACTTGTTCAACATACAATTAATCAGCTATTAACTGGATCTGGTGAACCTACGCCAGGAAATGCTGGTATTGACAAAGCACCGCTTGATGAAGCGGTTAAACATGCAAACCCTCACCATTTTATTGTAGGTGCTCAAAGCTCATTGCCTGTTGATGCAGCTGGTAATCCTTGGAATGGATCTTGGGTATATAGTCATGGAAACTTAATTAGCGATTTACTAGATAATGTCGTACTTGAATCTACAGGTGTACTTCAAAAAACTAGAATTTATGAAATGAGTTCCAATCAAACATTTAGAGAAACTCTTGCATTTTTAATTGTACGTGATAATGCACATCAAAATGCTTTTGCAAAAGCTTTAGAGACATTAGGGGTTGAATGGGGGAAACTCTTCCCTGTGCCGAACTATGATATCAATAAATATCCAGAGTGTAGAAAATATGTAGACATGGGATTCCATAATGCACAATTTAATTTCAGCTTAGATCCAACAAGAATGGGAGAAATATTCCAAGGTGAATCTCCAAGTAGAAATAAAGGAACATTAACAGTAACTGACCCACCAAAAGGTTTTCCTGTACCAGAACTTCCTGAAATGCCAAATGAGCATAGTCCTGGATTAAAAGATATGGATCTTTAAGATCATTATGGCCAACTATTTATTCATGGTTGGCCATAGTTCTTTATAAAGATTCATGTAAGCTTGTTGTTAATATGATAGGATGTTTTAAATAAATCCTCTTTATTTAAAAGTGATGTTGATTATAATTCTGCTCCTCTTAATGTCGTTTCTAATGAACCATTAGAAGCTACTCATAACATCCCTACCTCTATTCATATATAGCATCCCTATATTGTAAAAAAGAGGAAGGGCTTGTCCCCCCTCTTCTTTTA